>JBIKIS010000145.1:0-5118 GCA_044361485.1 Sediminibacterium sp. | reverse complement strand
ATTTGCGTTACTACTTTATGTTTACGTGCAGCTTCTGTGAGCATACGCGCTTCATAAATATCGTGTGTTAATGGTTTTTGTACATATACGTGTTTGCCTAGTTGCACGGCAGCCATCGCAGCTACTGCGTGTGTATGGTCTGGAGTAGACACAGAAACGGCGTCAATTCTACCTTTTTCTTTGTCTAGCATCTCTCTAAAATCTTCATAGACATTGGCCTTTGTGTACCTAGCTCTGCTTTTTGCAGTTTGTCTGCTATCAACGTCTGCAAGTGCTACGATATCTGCTTTTCCAGACATAAAGAAATTGTACAAATCGCTTTCACCTTTACCACCTGCACCAATACCTGCAATTTGTAATTTATCACTAGGCGCTGTAAAGCCACGTCCTAGCACATTTCTTGGAACAATATAAAAACCTGCCGCTGCAAGTAATCCGTTTCTTAAAAAAGAACGTCTAGAATCTTGATTGGCATCTTGATGGTTTGTTTCTGTTGCCACAACTTCTTTTGAAGCCGCTAACAATTTTTTCTTAGTCTGTTTTTTCATAGGTATAGAATCGTTGAAGTAGGCTTGGCCCTACAAGTTTTTGAGATGGTTAAATTATTAAAAAATGGCGAAACGCTAAAATTATATTTGAGGCCCAAACAATTAGGATAAGAGTATCGTTATTATGGTATAAATTGCTTCAATATTAACCAGTTTTATATGAACCAACAGTTACAAGCGCTTAGACAATATTTTATGTCGGGTGCCACCCAGTCATATGCGTTTAGGCTTGCTCAGCTCGAGGCTTTAAAAAAACTTGTGTTGGACCATGAAAAAGAACTAGCACAAGCGCTCCACGCCGATTTAAAAAAATCGGAAGAAGAAGCCTGGGCCACCGAAGTAGGTTTTTTCTTAAATGAATTAAACTATACCATCAAGCACCTAAAAAGTTGGATGCAACCTACTAGTGTGCCTACCAATTTATTAAACCAACCTTCTAGTTGTTATACCGTTCCGGAACCACTGGGTGTAGTATGTATTATTGCACCATGGAACTATCCTTTTCAACTTTTATTTACACCACTAATTGGCGCGATTGCCGCAGGCAATTGCGCGGTATTAAAACCAAGTGAATTTGCAGGTGCTACTGCTGCTATCATGGGTAAAATGATTAGGCAGTTATTTCCTGAAAACTACATGCTTTATTTAGAGGGTGATGGTGCAGAAGTATTGCCGCCACTCTTTGAAAATTTTAGATTCGATCATATTTTTTATACCGGAAGTACATTTGTAGGTAAAATTATTTATAAACAAGCTGCCGAAAAATTAGTACCGGTTACTTTAGAGTTAGGCGGTAAAAGCCCTGCGGTACTTACATCTGACGCCAATGTGCGCGTTGCTGCACGTCGTATAGCTAATTCTAAATTTTCTAATTGTGGTCAAATGTGTGTGGCACCAGATTATGTGCTCGTGCCAACTGCGTTAAAAGATAGTTTGATTGATGAACTGATAAAAGCCACCAAACAGTTTTATGGCGAAGATCCAGCAAATACAGATGGCTATGGAAAAATTATCAATGAAAAACAGTGGCAGCGCCTTGTAGGTTATTTACAAGATGGCAAACTGGTGCATGGCGGAAAATCAAATGCAGCTAGTTTATTTATTGAGCCTACTATTTTAACGGACGTATCAGTAGATAGTAAAATTATGCAGGATGAAATTTTTGGTCCGATACTTCCAATACTTACCTACGATACCAATGAAGAAGCGCTTGCAATTATTAACCGCCATCCAAATCCATTGGCATTTTATGTGTTTACAAATAATGCAGCGTCAGAGCAGTATTGGTTAACGAATGTTCCATCGGGTGGTGCTTGTGTAAACAATACCAGTTGGCACCTAACCAACCACGCATTACCCTTTGGTGGCAGGGGTTTTAGCGGTATGGGTGGATACCATGGTAAGTTAAGTTTTGATACTTTTTCGCATATTAAATCTGTCATGAAAACGCCAACTTGGCTCGATCCAGATCTTAAATATCCGCCGTATAAAGGCAAGGGCTGGTTGTTAAAAAAACTAATAGGATAATGCGTACGCTTTTACAAAATAAAAAATCCATGATGATAAAATTTGCGATTGTTTTTGGTGTTATTGTTGGCTCTGTTTTACTCATGAAAAAAAAAGACATGAGTTATAGACAATCCATTTTAAAAACCATGTATCCGGTAATTATGTTTCCGGGTAAATTAATGGGTGCTAAAAATGCCAGTAAGCTAAATACAGATAACAAGCAACCGCAAAAAGATTTTTATGCATTGCAAGCTGTTTTAAATAATGGTGATACGCTTTCTTTTGAATCGTTTAGAGGTAAAAAAGTATTACTCGTAAATACAGCTTCTGATTGTGGTTACACCGGGCAGTACAAAGAATTAGAAGCGCTTTATCAGCAGTATAAAAACAATTTAATTGTGGTTGGTTTTCCGGCTAATGATTTTAAAGAGCAAGAAAAAAAATCCGACGCCGATATTGCCAGTTTTTGCAAAGTAAATTATGGCGTTACTTTTTTACTCATGCGCAAAGGCTCTGTGGTAAAGGGTTCCGAGCAGCAAAGCGTATACCAGTGGTTATCCAATGCAGGTGCTAATGGCTGGTGTAATCAGGCCCCCGTTTGGAATTTTTGTAAATATGTAGTGAGTGAAGAAGGTGTGTTACAGGCTTATTTTCCGCAAACCGTTTCACCACTTGATGAAGCAGTTGTTTCGCAAATACAATAAAATATTACAACGGACAGTTTTCGTGGTAGTTTATTAATTCAATAGGAGACCTTTCTACAATAAAGTCTTTGTATACCTGTCCTATTTCTTCAAGTACTTCTTGAACACCCTCGCTTTCTTTAATTGTAACGAGTCTATTTCTATAATCCTTAATGCCCGGTAAACCTTTTAAATAATTCGCGTAATGTCTTCTCATTTCATTGATGCCCACTACAGGTCCTTTCCATGCCACCGACTGTATTAAGTGTTGTTTGCAAACCGCCACACGCTCAGCTACCGTTGGCGCTGCCATGATTTCACCGGTTTTAATATAATGCTTGATTTCTCTAAAAATCCATGGATATCCAATAGCGGCTCTACCAATCATGACGCCATCTACGCCATATTTATTTTTATAAGCCACTGCTTTTTGTGGGCTATCAATATCTCCGTTTCCAAAAATAGGAATATGAATGCGTGGGTTATTTTTTACTTTGGCAATTAATGTCCAGTCGGCTTCGCCCTTGTACATTTGAGCGCGCGTACGTCCGTGAATACTGAGTGCTTTAATGCCCACGTCTTGTAGGCGCTCCGCTACTTCTTCAATATTTTTACTGTTTTCATCCCAACCCAGTCTTGTTTTAACCGTAACGGGTAATTTAGTAGCTTTTACAACCGCAGATGTTAAGCGTACCATTAAGTCAAGGTCTTTTAAAACACCAGCGCCCGCGCCTTTGCCGGCTACTTTTTTTACAGGGCAACCAAAATTAATATCTAGTAAATCGGGGTTGGTTACGTCTACAATTTTTGCAGCAAGTGCCAAACTGTCTTCATCACCTCCAAATATTTGAATACCCACGGGTCTTTCGTAATCAAAAATATCTAGCTTTTTACGGCTTTTAATAGCGTCTCTAATCAGGCCTTCGCTGCTAATAAATTCGGTGTACATTAAATCTGCTCCGTTTTCTTTACATACCACTCTAAAGGGAGGGTCACTCACATCTTCCATGGGTGCCAGTAAAAGCGGAAAATCGGGCAGTTCTATTGTATCTATTTTTACCATCTGTTTATTTATTTGTCCGCTCTTTGCTACAAACACTTCAAGTGCTATCTTAGTTCTTTAATCAGCTGCAGCGGGCGCACAAATTTACAAGCTTATTTTTCAACTCATGAAACAAACCTATAGTTATCCGGTTCAATTTGTTTTTTTAATGGGCCTTTTAGGGGTATTTATGATTGTTGGTACCTTTTTGTTGTCTATTGTGGGCAGTCAATTGCTTGACTGTAAGTTGCTCGAAGTGCCAGCGCTACTTAATTTGCCAGCCAATGCGGGTCTTTCCAAAATCCTCAATTTGGGTGCTACCCTTATCGCGTTTCTATTTCCTGCTATCATTTTTACGCGTATGAATAAAATGGATGGAAAAACTACTACTGAGGCCCTTGGTTTTTCACGGATTGCTGGTCCCAAATTAGTATTGTATACGGTGTTTATTTCTTTTGGTGGTATTTTAATCAGTGGCGCACTTGCAGAAATTAACCAGCATATTTATTTGCCTGCAAAATTACTAGAACAAGCAAAAGCATTGGAGCAAACCTATAAAACACTCATGCTCAATATGGCACGCATGGATAGCGTGCTAGATTATGTTACGGCACTATTTGTAATGGCGTTAGCGCCCGCTATTTTTGAAGAAATATTATTTAGATCTACCATGCAGCCGCTGTTTATTGGATGGACAAAAAATGTTTGGGTAGGCATTATCATAACGAGCGTTTTGTTTAGTGCGATACATTTTTCATTTTTTGGTTTTTTATCTAGGGCAGCACTAGGTATTGTACTTGGGTTACTTTTTTATCATACTAAAAATATTTGGCTTAGTATTTTAATGCATTTTTTAAACAACGGACTTATTGTAACGCAGCTTTATATAGTTACATTACAAGGCAAATCACTTGAAAAAGCCATGGATGAAAACTACTTTTCCATTTTATCCGGGCTTAATGGGCTCATGATACTGTGGTTCTCATTTAATGCGCTTAAAAAGTATAGCGCTACATTGGTTAAACCATTGTAACTTTACAATTGTAGTTGGTCTCATTTACTGAATAATTTATTATGTCTTGGGAAAAAATATTTAGCACACGTGTTTTTGCAGAAGCTTCTATTATTGAGGGCTTACTTGCTGATAATGATGTGCCTGTTCAACTTTTAAATAAACAAGACAGTAGTTATCCCATGTTTGGTGACATTCAACTTTATGTGCCTCATGACATGGTATTATTTGCGCGTGAACTTATTGATCAACAGTCCGAACATTTAGACTTTACCGTATAATATTTGTATGGCATTTGATATTCAAACTTTTAAAACAAGGGCA
>JBIKIS010000140.1:0-5446 GCA_044361485.1 Sediminibacterium sp. | reverse complement strand
CTTTATAAAAACCATCTTTTGTTCCAAGGTTAACAAATAGTCGGCTATATCCATTACCGCCGCCTCTTGCATATTCTTTTCTATTATCCCCTCTTCCACCATCACGGTCTCTACCATCTCTGCGTCTAGCCTGATCTGGAGCATCGCTTTGTTCGCGTCTACCTTTGTCTCTGTGGTTAAGGTCTTCGGCGTTTTCATAATACTTTAAGAACCTATCAAATTCCATAGCAGCAACGCGCTTAAGCACATCTTCTTTGCTAACGTCAGCAAATTTTTCTTCCAACATAGGAACGTAGGTTTCATAATCTCCATGGCTAATGTCTGCAGATAATAATTTTTCCATGAAAAAGAAAAACTGCTTACGACAAACATCTTTACCACTTGGTATATCTAACTTATGAAATTTAGAATTGTTGATGCGTTCAATTTGCTTGAACTTATACATCTCTTTAGAGTGTACAATAGAAATACAAATACCTTGAAGACCCGCACGTCCTGTTCTACCACTACGGTGCGTGTATACTTCCACATCATCCGGTAATTCGTAGTTGATTACGTGTGTGATACCTTGTACGTCAATACCCCTTGCGGCAACGTCTGTAGCGATAAGTAGTTGTAAGGTTTTATCTCTAAACTGTCCCATCACTTTATCACGCTGACCTTGTGTAAGATCGCCATGTAAAGCATCGATATCATATCCTTCGCGGGTTAAACGTTCCGAAATTTCCTGTGCATCAATTTTAGTTCTCGTAAAAATGATACCATAAATACCCGGGTTAAAATCAATGATTCTTTTAAGGGTTTGGTAACGGTGTTGCGCCGTAGTAACATAGTATTGATGATCAATACTTTTGTTAGAGGTGTTTACTTTACCAACCGTTACTTCTACAGGCTCTTTCATGTAACGCTTGCTCACCTTTCTGATTTCTGGTGGCATGGTAGCACTAAACAACCAAGTACTTTCACGTTGAGGGGTGTTTTTTAAGATGAATTCGATATCATCTTGAAAACCCATGTTAAGCATTTCATCTGCCTCATCTAAAACAACATATTGTATTTGCTCTAGGTTAATTGCTTTACGCTCAATTAAGTCAATGAGTCGACCAGGTGTTGCAACAATAATTTGCACGCCTCTTTTAAGGTCTCTAATTTGTAAGCCAATAGAGGTACCGCCATAAACGGCTACCACAGAAATACCTGGCATGTATTTCTTAAATAATTCAAGTTCCTTTACAATTTGCATGCAAAGCTCTCTGGTAGGACAAACAACAAGTGCTTGCGGGTATTTTGCCTTTTCATCTATAATATGCAATAGAGGTAGTCCAAAAGCGGCTGTTTTTCCTGTTCCTGTTTGTGCCAGGCCAATAAAATCCTTGGTTCCACTAAGTAAAACCGGGATTGCTTGTTCCTGGATTGCTGTAGGGTTCACGTACCCTAATTCTGTGGTTGACTGAATCAATCTTGCATCAATTCCCAACGCTTCAAATGTCGTCATGTAGTAAAAATTTTGCGGCAAAGGTACTCATAAGGTAGTGCTTTGCCTATTTTAAAATCCGTTTGATCCCATTGGCTTTTTCAATTAACTCAAGCAAATAATCAGGATTTTCCTTTTCTAAGCTTGCCTTGAATTTCCTCAATTGAGATATATGTTCATTAAGAACGTCTAAAACGTTCTCTTTATTCTGCATGAGAATAGGAACCCACATGCTTGGATTACTCTTTGCAAGGCGAACCGTACTCTCAAAACCACCACTTGCCAGTTCAAAAATGGCATCTTCCTCCTTTTCCTTCTCCAAAACAGTGTTGGCAAGGGCAAAAGAAGTTATATGTGAAATATGACTAATATATGCAACGTGTACATCGTGCGCTGCCGCTTCCATGTACAAAAGGTGCATTCCCAGGGTCTGATACACCTGCTCCACCAGGGCAGCAGCATCTGGGTCACTGTCTTCTTTAGAGCAAATAACCGTGGCTTTGTCGGTAAAAGCATTTTTAACCGCAGCCTCTGGCCCACTATACTCGGTACCCCACATAGGGTGGCTTGCCACAAACCTGCCTCGTTTAGGATGCAGGCTCGCAATTTTGCAGATATTGTTTTTG
The DNA here is from genome assembly GCA_044361485.1 of Sediminibacterium sp. Lineage (GTDB taxonomy): Bacteria > Bacteroidota > Bacteroidia > Chitinophagales > Chitinophagaceae > Sediminibacterium. The sequence continues at coordinate 3,346 of JBIKIS010000140.1, read as the reverse complement.
GTAGAACCTACATCCATTATCACCTGCCTGTCTACCAAATCTAAAATTTGAGGTAATAAATTTTCGGCAGCATTAATAGGCGTAGCAATAACAATGAAATCAGAAAGCGCAACTGCTTCGTTTAAAGATTTTGCTTCGTCTATTATTCCAAGAGCAAGTGCCTGCGACAAATGCTGCTCACTCGCATCTACGCCAATCACTTTTGTAGCAAGGCCCTTTTCTTTTAAAGTAAGCGCCATTGAACCACCAATTAAACCCGTACCAATTATAGTTACAATCATTGTTCTAAAATTTAAACTGCAACACCTGCATTTTTAACCCTTTCAATCGCTAGTTCAAAACGCTCAACAGGCGCGCATAAACTAATTCTAATAAATCCATTACCACCCGTTCCAAAAATGCCTCCCGGCGTAATAAAAACATTGGCATCATAAAGCACTTTGTCACTTAATGCAAAACCATCAGCATAATTTGCAGGAATACTAGCCCACACAAACATACCTACCTGCGTTTTTGAATAGGTACAGTTTAATAAGTCTAGTAATTCAAATACTTTTTCTCTTCGTGCTTTGTAAATAACATTGATACTATCATACCAATCTTTACCTAAACCAAGCGCCTTTGCAGCAGCGAGTTGAATGGGTAAATACATTCCACTATCCATATTAGATTTAAAACGCAACACTTCTTCAATTCTTTCCTTTTTACCCACCAACATACCCACGCGCCAGCCCGCCAAATTAGAACTCTTGCTCAAAGAATTTAATTCCACCACCACTTCTTTAGCACCCTTAACGGACAATAAACTTTGTGGTGTTTCATTTAAAATAAAACTATATGGATTGTCATGACAAATTAATATTTGATGTCTCGTTGCAAATGCAATGAGCGCTTCAAAAAAACGAACGGATGGAACCTGTCCGGTTGGCATATGCGGATAGTTCACCCACATTAATTTTACCTTGGATAAATCCGTTTTTTCAAGTGCCTCTAAATCAGGCTCCCAATTACCAGCTACTGTTAAATCATAATAAACCGGCTCACCGCCTGCTAGTTTTACAGCACTACTATACGTTGGATAACCAGGATTAGGTATAAGCGCCTGATCTCCGGCATTTAAATAGGTCATACAAATATGCATGATACCTTCTTTGCTTCCAATAAGGGGTAGCACTTCCGATTCAGGATCTAGTGTAACGCCGTACCATGTTTGATAGAATTCGGCAATTGCATTTCGCAAAACTTTAACACCTTTATACGACTGATACGCATGCACATTATCTGCAGCAGATGTTTCTTGCAACACTTTAATAACATCTGGATGTGGCGCCAAATCGGGGCTTCCAATACCCAAATTAATTATTTGTTTACCCGATTTATTTAACTGCTCGATTTCACGAAGCTTTTGAGAAAAATAATATTCACCAATCCCTTCTAATCTATTTGACGTTTGCATGTTCATACGATTCCAATTTTATATTACCCCTTTTGCATTTTTCCTTTCTGATAAATCCCAAATATTTTTACACTATTGGTTAAGCCATTTATAGCAGCAAGAACTTGATCTAATTTTTTAGGCTTGTCAAATTCCATGTCAGCAAAAAAACCATATTTGAAATTACTGCCCGGAATTGGCATGCTTTGTAACTTGGTTAAGTTTACATCATGCTTTGCAATTTGTGTAAGTACTTTAGCCAATACCCCCTTGGTATGGTTGGTTTGAAAATATACAGACGCTTTATCAGAAAGTGGATCTTCTACCACATCCGCGGCTCTTTCCAATACTAAAAAACGCGTAAAATTATTTTTTTGCGTTTGAATATCTGGCCCAATAATATCCAAATTAAAAAGCTCAGCCGCTAATTTACTAGCCACTGCTGCCACATGTTTAGAGCGGTGTTGCTGCAGGTGTTTTGCACTAAGCGCCGTGTCTTCGGACTCTACCAGTTTCCAACTATTTTTTTCGAGGTAATCCAAGCATTGTAAAAGTGCCATGGGGTGACTGTGCACTTCTTTGATATCTGTTAATTGTACCCCTTTATTTACAAGTAAATTTTGACTAATAGACAAGTACACTTCTCCAGTCACTTTTAATTTAGAACCCAGTAATAAATTATAATTAGGCAAGATGCTACCTGCAATAGAATTTTCGATAGCCATCATAGCGCCAGCCGATTCTTTTTTATTCTCTGCAACTTTTACAAGTTCTCTAAAATTAGCACAAGGCACTACCTCTACTTCTTTACCAAAAATGGTACGCGCTGCTACCTGATGGAAACTTCCCTCATAACCCTGAATAGCAATACCCAGTTCATTTACAGGCTTTCTTGATATTTTATTTTTTGTTGGCATATCCTTAAAAAAAATCCCGGCCATTTGGCCGGGATTGTATGTAAAAATTTTTTGTTACGCTAATACATATAATACCCGGCTCCTTTTTGTAAAGAAGTAATAATAATAGAAACTAAACCAGGTATTTGACATCATTTGTTTCATTGCATTTCAAATATAAGAAAATAAAACGCGAAAAAAAAACAAGTTGCGCTAATTTATTTAGCTAACAAACTTTAGTTATTTAGTGATTCAACGCTCACCTCATAACAAAAACCAATAGTAGTATTTCTAAAAAAATAAGCCTTCTTGTAGAAACAAGAAGGCTATTTACGATTGCTTGCCATATGAAAATCTTGTAGATTGTTGAAACCGGCAAGCTAACTTTTGACCTTTGAGGCCCTAAACAATCTAGCGAATGTTTTTACGAATTAGTGCTTAGTTGTATCAACAGCAGCAGCAGTTGTATCTACAGCAGTTGTATCCATAGATACAGTTGCAGTTGTGTCAACAGCAGTAGTGTCTGCAGTTGCTTCTTTGTTTTCACCTGAGTTACATGCTACGAAAGCTACTACAGCTAAGATTGCGAATACTTTTTTCATTTTTTTGGGTTTTTGTTTGAATGAATGTGCTTATTAATACCTGAAGGGGTAAAAAGGTAACCCACGACCCCCATTTTTTTTTGAAAAAAAAGATTTCGGGCTATATTGGGTTACTTTTATGCCCTAAAGCGTATTAAAAGCAGTATTTAGTGAAAGTCACGAGTAACGAACAAGCATTATTAAAGGGGCTGGCAGCCAATGATTCCGCCATTATTGAACAACTCTACCAAGAGAACTTCAGTACCATTCAGGCGTTCATTTTGGCTAATAACGGCTCTTATGACGATGCAAAAGACGTTTTTCAGGAAGCAATGATTACCCTCTATGAAAAAGCACAGTCGGGCTCATTTGTTTTAACCTGTCAAATTAAAACCTACGTATACTCGGTTTGCCGGAGGTTATGGCTCAAAAAA
>JBIKIS010000139.1:0-5500 GCA_044361485.1 Sediminibacterium sp. | reverse complement strand
GCTTAACATTCAACTGGATAAGAGCTATGTAAAAAACGAAAACTATACCATCTATATTAGTTACGTTGCAAAACCAAACGAGTACAAAGGCACTGGTAGCGCAGCTATCACGGATGCTAAGGGTTTATATTTTATTAACCCAATGGGTACCGAAAAAAATAAACCTACGCAGGTTTGGACCCAAGGTGAAACAGAAGGAACCTCGGTATGGGTACCTACCGTTGATAAGCCCAATCAAAAATCGACACAAACATTTAGATTAAAAGTGCCTGCTAAATTTGTGAGTTTATCCAATGGACTTTTAACCAGTCAAGTTAAAAATAACGATGGCACAAGAACAGATACCTGGGAAATGAAACAACCGCATGCACCTTATTTATTTTTTATAGGTATGGGTGATTACGCTGTGGTAAAAGACAGTTACAAAGGAAAAGAAGTAAGCTATTACCTAGAAAAAGAATACGAAAAAGTAGCGCGCAAAATTTTTGGTGAAACCCCTGCTATGATGGCCTTTTTCTCTAAAAAATTAGGCATAGACTATCCTTGGGCTAAATATGCGCAAATGACAGCGCGTGATTACGTGAGCGGTGCGATGGAAAATACCACTGCTACGCTACACCAAGAAAGTGCACAACAAGATGCACGTGAATTAATGGATGGCAACAGTTGGGAGTCTACCATTGCGCACGAATTATTTCATCAGTGGTTTGGCGATTATGTAACTGCCGAAAGCTGGAGCAACTTAACCGTTAACGAAAGCTTTGCCAATTATAGCCAACTATTATGGTGGGAACACAAACTAGGTAAAGACGAAGCTTTATTTGAACACTACAATGAAATGCAGGGTTACTTATTTAGCGGTTCTCAAAACAAAGACCTGGTTCGTTTTAATTACAACGATAAAGAAGACATGTTTGACGCTGTGAGTTATAATAAAGGCGGACGCATCTTACATATGCTGCGTAATTATATTGGCGACGACGCCTTTTTTACAGCACTCAATAAATATTTAAGTGCTAACAAATTTGGTACGGGTAGTGCACATAAATTAAGAATGGCTTTTGAAGAAGTAACGGGTAAAGACCTGAACTGGTATTTTAACCAGTGGTATTTTGGTAGCGGACATCCTAAATTAGAAATTAGTTACGCATACAACGAAGCTACACGCACTGCTTCTGCCATTGTTGCACAAACACAAAAGGGCGATAAAGTATTTAAGCTTCCTATAAACATAGACGTTTGGAACGGCGATACAAAAACACGCCACATGGTTTGGGCCGAAAATAAAGTAGACACTTTTAATTTTACCGTACCAAGCAAGCCAGACAATATTAATGTAGACGCCGATAAAATTTTATTAGCAGAAAAAAAGGATACCAAAACGCTTGAAGCCTATGCACACCAGTACTTTCACGCGGGTAACTTTTTAGACAGAAGAGAAGCCGTTGCTTTCATGTATGATATTGACAATGCAAAAAGTGAATTAGGTCGAAAAGTTTTATTGGCTGCCTTATCAGATACGTCTTATAGAATTAGATCTTTTGCAATCAATGCATTTACAAGATTAGCTTCTGATGCGGTAGCGATTAATAAAGCGGTGGAAATGGCTAAAAAAGATCCGTCACGCATAGCGAGAGCCGCTGCCATTGATTATTTAGGCATGCAACGTAGCGAAATCTTAGCCGATTTATTTACAAATGCCTGTTATGATTCAAGCTACACGGTAGCAGGGGCTGCCCTCAGAGCCCTTACAGATATTGATAGTGCTGCTGGTAAAAAAATGACCATTGAACTTAATAAACAGCCGTCTAAGGGACGATTAAACGCTACACTGATAGAAAACAGTATCCGTTTTGGCGATGCGAGTTCTTATGATTTTATCATGAGCAGCTTTAACAAAATGGGTTTAACCATGGAAAAAATTCAGATGACAAATCAAATTGCTTTTTTCTTAGGTAAAACAAATGATGAGGCAAAAATCAAAGAGGGTGTTACTGCCATTGTAAACTTCCGAGAATCTATTCCAGAAGCATATAAGCCGCAGATCTCTCCAATGATCAACAAAGGCCTTACTGGGCTTGTAACGAGCTTAGAGAGTGCTGGAAATAAAGAAGCGGCTAATTTTGTATCTACAAAACTACCCGCTCCCAAAAAATAAAATATAGTGTCAAGTGTGGTACCTAATTACATAGGCACTACACTTGATTTTGTTGTTACTTTTAAATCGATAGGTGCATCCTGCCCCATCACATTCATGGTGCCTTTTAGTGCGCCCGTAGCCGTTTCAGATTTTAACAATCCTGTTCTAGCATCATAAATACGCTTGGCCTTAATGGTACCTTGTGTATTTTGCTTAATTTCCATTCCATTTTGATTAAGCGTAGTAGCAAGTTTAACATTGGTTAAAACATTTACGCTAATATCTGTTGCAGTAACTTCTGAGATTACATATAAAGATTCTGAAGAAGCATCTGGTTTATTATCAACTACACTCCACTGATGCGACGGCTTGATAGAAGCAGCAGGAAGGGTTAAAAAATATTTTGCTTGTTCGGAAGTGCCATTGGTTTGTCCAAGAAGTGCTGTTAAAACATCGGAGCCAGCAGCACTTGCTGTGTTTACAACTTTGCCATTTTCGATGGTAAAATCGATAGGCTTGTTGAGCATTTTTAACTGCTCGGCCACCATAGGGTTTGATTTTAAACTTGCATCTTCTGAATCAAAGGTTTGCTCATTACCCATCGCGCTTACAGAACCGCTAATGCGCGTAATGGATGTAGACAATTGATAGCTCGATTCTGACACTGACTTCAAGTGAAAATCGGCGTAAGATTTAGAACCATTAGAGAGTTCAATATCTTGACCCATCATAGACATGCTGGTGATATTGTTTGATTCTGTTACTACTTTAAATTTTGTTCCAGCAGGCAGTTTGGGTGCTTGCGCAGAGCTTGAAAAAGCTGCTGCAAATAAAGCGGCAACTAAGATTGTTTTTTTCATGGAATTATTTTTAACTGAGTTTATTTGAATGAGTTTTTGATCGCATTTGATTACCAATCGCCGCCTGCGCCACCGCCGCCACTACTTCCGCCACCAAATCCACCAAAGCCGCCACCGCCACTATCACCAAATCCACCTCCATGGCTTCTTCCACCACCAAGTAGAGACCCAAGTAACATACCCGTAGCAATATCTGAATATCCGCCACGTGACATAGAACCTCCACCACCTCTACCTCTACCGCCTGCAACGATAATTAAAATGAAAAGTAGCATGCCTAAAAATGTAACGAGTGGTTTGCCTTTTGATTTTGCTTTTTTCTCTTTTTTAACTTTGTATTCGCCAACGGCTGCTTTGCTGAGTGCATTAATTGCATCGTCTAATCCTCTGTAATAATTTTGCTCTCTAAAAGCAGGAACAATTTCGTTGTTATAGATAGAGGATGCGGTTATGTCTGGTATCGCACCTTCGAGGCCGTAACCTACTTCTATGCGTACTTTGCGGTCATTGATAGCCGCAATAATTAGAACGCCATTATTAGTGCCTTTATGCCCAATACCCCACTCTCTAAATAATTTATTGGCGTACTCCTCAATGGGGTAACCATCCAGTGTTGGAATTAATACAACGGCAATTTGATTGGAACTGCTATCATCGAGCGCCACTAATTTTTGCTCGAGTATTTCGCGCTGCTCAGGTGACAAAACACCCGCCACATCATTTACTAATTTTGGTGGATTAGGGCGCGGCAAAATATTTTGTGCAAATGATATTTGCGCAAAACAAGCGAACAATAAAAGCGTGATTAATTTTTTCATGTGCAGATAGCCTGGCAATTATCCAAAAACAATGTTATCGGATAGTTCGTTTTTATCGGTTGCAGCGTCATAGGGGAAATGCTGCTTGAGCGCTTCCCCTATTGCTGTAATCATATTTGCTAAACCTTCGGCGTAATGAGACTGCTTATAGGCTGCTAACATTTTTTGTACTTCGGCCTCCCAAAAAGCGGAGCCTACTTTTTCATGAATACCTGCATCTCCAAAAACAGCTAACTGCCTGTCTTTGATGGCCACATATACAAGCACTGCATTTTTAGCAGCAGTATTTTGCATGCCCAATTTGTAAAACATTTCTTGTGCACGGTGAACGGGGTTCATGAATCTACATTTGTTTTCGATGTAAATACGAACCTCGCCACTAGTGCGCATTTCTGCGTTTTTAATGGCTTCTACAATACGGGCCTGTTCTGGCTCCGTAAAATAGGACTGTGGCTTTTTAGAAAATAGGTTAAACATGAAGCTTATTGTTCTTATAATTAGAATTTAACTTCTGGTGCTTTTTCTGAACCAGCTTCTGCCTTAAATCCTTCCTTGGTTTTAAAGCCAAACATGCCCGCAAAAATATTGTTAGGGAATGTACGTGCTTTAACGTTGTAAGCAGCTACTGCATCATTGAAATCGTTACGCGCAACTTTGATACGGTTTTCGGTACCTTCTAATTGCGTTTGTAAACCTCTAAAAGCATCGTTGGCACGAAGGTTTGGATAGTTTTCAGTTACCATTAACAACTTACCCAACGCTTGTGATAATTGACCTTGCGCTGCTTGGTATTGTTGAATTTTTTCTGGAGATAAATCGTTGGCATCTAATTTTACTTGTGTAGCACTTGCTCTTGCGCTAATTACATTTTGTAAAGTTGTTTGCTCAAAATTAGCTTCGCCTTTTACGGTGTTTACTAAGTTTGGAATAAGATCGGAACGACGCTGATAATCACTCTCTACATTCGCCCATTTGTTTTTTACTGTTTCGTCTAATTCTACCAATCCGTTATAACCGCTACAACCGCATCCACCTAATAATAATACAAGGGCAGCAATGACAATAAGGGTTAAATTTTTTGTACTCATTTTGTTTGATTTTTTATTTTATATAGCAAAGTAAGCAAATAGTATGCCACCCAAAATATTTGGGCTTGCCGTTTATCACAATTTAACAGAAATTAAGGATGCTATGCGGTTATGGCAGCAATTCCGGGTAAAACCTTGCCTTCAAAGTACTCAAGCATGGCACCACCACCGGTAGATACGTAGCTTACCTTGTCTGTAAAGCCAAAGATGTTAACGGCTGCAACACTGTCACCCCCACCAACTAATGAAAATGCGCCTTTAGCGGTAGCAGCTGCAACAGCCTCTGCAATAGCTTTGGTTCCCGCTTGGTAATTTTCCATTTCAAAAACACCCATGGGACCGTTCCATAAAATGGTTTTACTGCTTTCAATTACGGCTGCAAATTTGGCACGTGTAGCTTCGCCAATGTCGAGGCCCATCCATCCGTCGGGGATAGACATGCTCTCGCAGTTTTTGCGCTCGGTGGTATTTGAAAATTCGGTGGTAATAATGTTATCGACAGGGAGGTGAATGTTTACGCCCTTTGCTTTTGCCTTAGCTAAAATTTCGAGCGCTAAAGGCATACGGTCGTCTTCACAAATAGAAGTACCAATG
>JBIKIS010000138.1:0-5508 GCA_044361485.1 Sediminibacterium sp. | reverse complement strand
CTTCCTATGGAAGTAAGTGACCTTGAAGACGAGATCACTGGTTTAAATGCACGTCAAACGCGTATCGAAGAAGAAATCAACGGTATTTCTGAATTCATCGAAGGAAAAAAATCGATGGTGAAAGATAGCGAAGCGCTTATTGCTAAATACGAAAAGCAAAGCGAGAACGTAAAAAACAACCGTGAGTTTGAAGCCATCAATAAAGAAATTGAAGACCAACAACTTGAAATCAAATTGTGTGAAAAACACATTAGAGATGCGAACGAAGAATTAACTGAAAAAATCAAGGCATTAGATCTTGCTAAAAAAGCAGTTGCTTCTAAAGAAGGTGTTTTAAACCACAAGAAAAGTGAGTTAGAAAAAATCATCGCTGATACCGAAAAAGAAGAAACAGCATTAAATAAAAACAGTGCAGATGCGCGTGGTCATATCGACGAGCGTTTAATGTACAGCTACGACCGTATCCGTAATAGTTACCGCAATGGTTTAGCCGTTGTTGCTGTTGATAGAGACGCTTGTGGTGGTTGCTTTAACTCAATTCCGCCTCAACGTCAATCAGAAATTCGTTTACACAAAAAAATCATCGTATGTGAAAACTGCGGTCGTATTTTAGTAGACGCTAACCTTAACGAAGGATAATAAGATTCAAATAGGATTAATATTTTAAGAAAGGGTAGCTATAACAGCTACCCTTTCTTATTTTTGGTATATTCATACAAGACATGAAACAGCGCAGCGCAGAAATATTATTTACGAGGATCCTTTTTGGAGATACCGTTTTTGGGCGCGCGCTTTTGTGGTTGGTGTTTTTTATAGGTAGCATTTTTGCGAACCATATTTACGCGCAAAAAGTGTATGATTTTAATGCCACTTGTATTCAGGCCTACCAAGAAGTTAATAAATTAAAAATTGCGCCAGCTACTTCGCTTATTGCAAAAGCAAAGGAGCAAAACCCTCAAAATTTAGTACCTGCTTTACTAGATGCTTACACCGATTTTTATGTGCTGTTTTTACTAGAAAATCCAGCCGATTATAAAGCAAGGTTTAAAAATTTTGAACGCAGCATTGATGCACTTGAAAATGGGCCTAAAAACAACCCGCTCTACAATTACTGCCTCAGCAATGTATACATCCACCGCGCCATAGTATCGTTAAAATTTGGGCATTTCTGGGACGCTGGATGGGATATTAGAAGATCCTACCTGCTATCAGAGGAAAACAACAAAAAATTTCCTGCTTTTACCGGTGATGATTTACTCTATGGCGCACTCCAAGGCATTGTGGGCACGGTGCCAAAAGGCTATCAGTGGCTAACCAATTTACTAGGCATGCGCGGATCGCAAAAAGAGGGCATGAAAATGGTAGCTAATTTTGCCAATGGTACCGATGTGTGGGCTAAATTATTTAGCCCCGAATCTCATTTTATTTATCCATACCTGCTTTTTCATTTACAAAATGAAAAAGACGACGCTCTTGCATTTATACAAGATAAAAAACTAGACCTCGTTAATAATCATTTACACGCCTGGACCGCCGCTAACTTATCGCTCAACCATAAAGCCAGTAGCCAAACAAAAAGTATTATTGAAAATAGAAATAAAAGTGCCGATTACCTTACCCTTCCCTTTTGGGATTTTGAACTAGGCTGCGCCAAACTGTATGCGTTAGATGTAGAGGGTGCTACGCCGCTATTGACCAAATACACCGAACAATTTAAAGGCAATTTTTACATTAAAGACGCGCTTCAAAAACTGAGCTGGGCAAATTTTTTGAAGGGCGATATGCGCGCCGCCTCGGCGGCGCGCAAGCAAATTTTTTTGCGCGGCGGCACAGACACGGACGCAGACAAACAAGCATTAAAAGAGGCGAAAACGGGTGTTTGGCCTAATCCCCTGCTGCTAAAAGCAAGGCTGCTAACCGATGGTGGTTACACCAAAGAAGCGCTAGCACTCTTACAAGGCAAACAACAAGTATTTACAATCGCCTCAGATAAACTGGAATATGTATACCGTATTGGCCGCATTTATGAAGACCTCGGTAAAGAAACAGAAGCTATTTCTTTTTATAAAGAAACCATTAAACTAGGCGCCAACCAAACGGCTTATTTTGCCGCAAGGGCTGCGCTACAAGCAGGTCAAATACTAGAAAAGCGCGGACAAAAACTAGAAGCCATCGCTTTTTACGAGCAGTGTTTGGCCATGGAAGAACATAGTTACAAAAACTCTTTGGACCAGCGTGCCAAAGCGGGTATTGCGCGCTGCAAATAGTTTGTTTTACCTAAATTGCAGCAGATTAGAACTATGCTTACAAAGCTCCACATAAAAAACTATGCCATCATTGATGAAATCGAAATTGATTTCTCTGATAAGCTTAATATTATTACCGGCGAAACAGGTGCTGGTAAAAGTATTTTGATGGGTGCCTTAAGTTTAATACTTGGAGAGCGCGCCGATAGTAGTAGTCTTGTAAGCAAAGACAAAAAATGTTTTATAGAAGGCAGTTTTTCTATTGCTAACAACAAAGCCGTTACTGCCTATTTACAATCACTAGAAGAAGATATGGACACCGATCAGTCGGAACTAGTGCTGCGTAGAGAAATTGCACCAACTGGTAAATCGCGTGCATTTATTAATGATACACCGGCTAGTTTACAAACACTACGTGGCGTGGCGTCGTTACTGGTAGATTTGCATCAACAATTTGATACCCTAGAATTAGGCAACACTGATTTTCAGCGCACGGTTATTGATGCACTTGCAGGCAACGAAAATTTATTACAATCTTTTACAAATAGTTACCAAGCTTATTTATCGGCACAAAAAAAATTAGCAGCGCTGCTTGCACAAAAAGAAGCGTTTACCAAAGAAGCCGATTACAATCAGTTTTTATTAGATGAATTTGAAGAATTACAACTTCAAACCAACGAACTAGAACTGATGGAGCAGGAGCTTGTGCTTTTAAACAACGCCGAAGGCATAAAAACGGCGCTTGCTGGCACCAGTCATGCCCTTGCCTACTCCGAAATACCGGTGGTAAGCGTAGTAAAGCAAATGTTACAACAGCTACAACCCTTTACCAATGTACATGAGGGCGTTTCGGAACTGATTAACCGTTTACAAGTTACCCATATAGAACTTCAAGATATTGCCACAGAACTTTCGCGTTTAGAAAATACCATTTCTACCAACGAAGAACGTTTACATACCATCAATGAGCGTATGGCTGCCGGTTTTAAGCTCTTAAAAAAACATGGCGTTACTACCACGCAGGAACTCTTAGATATTTGGGCTTCATTATCCGAAAAATTATTAGCCGTTCAAAATATTGATGACGCAATTGCTGCGCATGCTAAACAGGAAAAAGAAACACTTGCTGCAGCCACCGATATTGCAACTAAAATTTCTGCGGCGCGCAAATCGCAGGCAGCTCCATTACAAAAATCAGTAAACACATTACTTGCACAAGTAGGCATGCCCAATGCAAGTATTCAGGTTAGTATTACAAACACAAACCTAAACGCTTTTGGTACCGATCAAATCGAATTTTTATTTGATGCCAATAAAAGTGGTAAATACGAGTCTATTAAAAAAGTAGCGAGCGGTGGTGAATTAAGTAGACTGATGCTTTGTATTAAATCACTAGTGGCAACATCGGTTAATTTACCAACACTTATTTTTGATGAAATAGATACGGGTATTTCTGGCGAAGCAGCCAAGCAAGTGGGCATTATTATGCAGGGACTTGCCGCTAATCGTCAAATTATTTGTATCACACACCAACCTCAAATTGCTGGAAAAGCAAACGCGCACTTCTTTGTATACAAGCAAAGCAAAGAGAGCGGTATTGCTACACATATCAAGCGCCTCACTAAAGCCGAGCGCATTAACGCCATTGCTCAAATGCTCAGTGGTGAACAACCAACCCCAGCTGCTATTGCGACTGCCACAGAAATGGTAGAAGAATAAGGGTCATTTAATCTATTTTATTTACTTTTACCATACGTAAACAACAAACTATGGCTTACAACTTATTAAAAGGAAAAAGAGGTATTATCACTGGCGCATTAGACGCTAATTCTATAGCTTGGAAAGTCGCCGAAAAAGCACACGCAGAAGGCGCCACATTTGTATTAACCAACGCCCCTATCGCTATGCGTATGGGTGAGATCAATAAATTAGCAGAAGCAACTAATTCAAAAATTATCCCTGCCGATGCTACCAGTATCGAAGACCTTACCAAATTATTTACCGAGTCTCAAGAAGTACTTGGTGGTAAAATAGATTTTGTACTACACTCGATTGGTATGAGCGTGAACATCAGAAAAAATGTTCCATACACCGAGTCTAACTACGATTATTTTATGAAAGGCATCGACGTTTCTGCGATGTCATTTCACAAAATGTTATCGGTAGCAAAAAAATTAGACGCCATTAATGAGTGGGGCAGCGTTGTTGCACTTTCTTATATGGCCGCACAAAGAACCTTCCCTTTTTATACCGATATGGCCGATATCAAAGCAATGCTTGAATCTATCGCGCGTAGTTTTGGTTACCATTATGGCCTAGAAAAAAAGGTGCGTATCAATACCGTTTCTCAATCTGCAACAAAAACAACTGCAGGTACAGGTATCAAAGGCTTTGGTGATTTTTACGATTACTCAAATGCCATTGCACCACTTGGTAACGCCACCGCTGAAGATTGTGCGAACTACTGTGTTACTTTATTTTCTGATCTTACACGTATGGTTACCATGCAAAACCTATTCCACGATGGAGGTTTTTCAATGACAGGTGTAAGCAATGAAGTAATGCAAAAATTAGGCATTCAAGATTCGCCAGAATAGACAATTCGCAACACACAATTCTAACGACATAGCATAAACAAAATTTATGAACGAAATAATTGGATATATCGGCGCCTTTTTAAGTGCTATTACTTTTATGCCACAAGTATGGCAGGCTTATAAAACAAAGAGTGTAGGTGATTTAAGTATTTATATGATACTCATTGTAGTACTAAGCACCATTATATGGCTCTATTATGGTATTAGTACGGGCAGCGGGCCAGTGATAGCTGCCAATACCATTGTGCTTGCGCTATCGCTTGTACTACTTTATTTTAAACTTACGTTTAAGAAAAGCAGTTAGGCTACTTTAACTTTTAAAATTAGTTTTCTGATTTTTCCATCACCTATCATAGGTGCATGTACGTCGTCTGGAAAGTATATTCCAAACTGACCAGCGTGTAGTTTAAAGAAATGATCGGGCGCGTCTTCAAAAAATAAAACATCACTTTTTGCATCGTATTCGCCTCTTGGTTCTAAACAAGTGCTGCGTGATTTCCAACCTACTGTTTCGATGCCACTCAAACAAACTTGAATATCAATGTAGGTGTTATGACACTCAAAACTGGCGCAAGATTCTAAAATTGGAACACCAGGACCATCTGCAATAATGGCAATTATATTTTTTCCATCCACTTCATACTTGCCTTCTGGCACCTGATCAA
>JBIKIS010000024.1:0-19184 GCA_044361485.1 Sediminibacterium sp. | reverse complement strand
CAGGGCTTTAAGCATTTCTGATGCAAGAGATTTATCGGTAACCTTACCGGAAGCCTATTTATATTTTAATCGTGCAAAAAGAATCAGAGATTGGAACTACTTTTGGGGAGGCTATTTAGGATTGTCTGCACTGAGTTCTAATACGCTTAGTCCTGGACGAAATTCATCCTATGGTGTATTTGGTTTATTAATTGGTATCATTGTGGTGCCAAGAGAAATTAGAAGACAAAAATTAATTATCAAAGGAATCGAAGCATATAACGCAAATTACTCAAAATAAAATAATCATGGAAAAAGTTTGGCTTATTACAGGATGTTCAACAGGATTTGGAAGAGAATTAGCAAAAGAAGTTTTATCAAAAGGTTATAAAGTTGCTGTTGCATCCCGCAAAACAAGTGACGTAGATGATATTGTGGCAGCTTATCCAAACACATCTATTGCTGTTAAATTAGATGTTACTATTGATGCAGAAATTAAATCAAGCGTTGCACAAACAATGGCGCATTTTGGTCAAATTGATGTACTCGTAAATAATGCCGGCATTGGATACTTTGGCTCAATCGAAGAAAGCGAAGAAGCAGAAGTAAGAAAGATGTTTGAAATCAATGTGTTTGGTTTAGCAAAAATGACGCAAGAAGTATTACCACATATGCGTAAGCAAAGAAGTGGACACATTTTAAACATTGCTTCCATTGCAGGTTTAAGATCATTCCCTGGTGTAGGTTTTTACAACGCTACAAAATATGCAGTAGATGGTTTTAGTGAAGCGCTCGCTAAAGAAGTTGGACCACTTGGTATTAAAGTAACCATTATTGCACCGAGTGGTTTTAGAACAGATTGGGCTGGCCGTTCTGCCAACGAAAGTCCTGCAACCATTGCAGACTACGCGGAAACAGCCGACAAAAATAAAGATACCATAAGAGGTATCAGTGGCAATCAAGCTGGCGATCCAGTAAGGGCCGTAAAAGCAATGATTCAAGTAGTAGAATCTGAAACACCCCCTATGCGTTTATTATTAGGCGTTGCTGCATTAAGAGGCGCAAGAGAAAAGCTAGAAGAATTAAAAAATGATTTTGATACTTGGGCGTCTGTTACAGAAGGTGCAGACTTTCCAAAAAGCTAATTAACTTTTATAAAGAGGGTTCTGGTTTCACCAACTGCGCCGCCAACCCATGGTTGCGCATATCTAAACTTAATGGAATCAGAACCCGCTTTAACAGCTTTAAACCGCCAAATTTCTTGACTAGGGCTTCCAGGAACATTATTTGTGCTCACAGAAATTGCTGCTACAGAATCTACGGTTGTTACTGTCGCTTTGTTAATCCAAGACCAACTATATCCAGTTGATGTATTTGCATTAAGCGTGACATCGATATGCTGACCAATTTTTAAGGTATAAGTATCTACTGCTGAGCCAGATGATTGTTTACTACAAGCTGTTTGCAATTGAGCCAATAAAACAACCCATAGCAACGTTTGCAAAACCCTTACTGTAACACCACCCATTTTTTTCATACACTTATTTTTCAAAAATAGCATCCCAAAGTCCTATGCGAAGTTCAAGTGCTTTAACAGACGCCGTTGTGGCTTCCTCCCATTTAGAAGCGTCATCACCACATAGCCTACTTACCATATCAAGTGCCAAGTGACTGTGATGATCACCATCAACTTCTATATGTCTTTCGATATAGTATTTAAAAATACTTACTTTATCTGGGGCATCCGCATAAATTTTATCTAAAATTTTCATAAACATGCTAGGGATTAAATCTTCTCGGCCAAAAGTAAATACGGCTGCTTTCACATGTAGTGGCGCGTTAAAAGAAATATCAAAAGTGAATTGTAAAAAATCTTTGACTTTTTTTGGTAACGCTGCAGCTTCAATCGCTTCCTGAACAGGCAGGCCAGCATTTAATTTTGCAATCAACGCCTCAATAACAGTCGTAGAAGCACCCATTTGTTGCATGGCTTTAATGTACAATTCAAAATGGCTAATTCGAACGCCATCCTGATCTACATCAGATTCTTCCCCTAGAACAATTTCATTGATCAAATAACGCGTATCTGCACTACCCACAGGTACCCAAGGAAGGGCCACAGATGTCAATCCAATTTGAAGTGATTTTAACAAGCTCATAAAATCCCATACCGCAAAAACATGGGTTTCAGAAAATCGTTGTAATCCTTGTAAATCTTGGATTTGACTATATACAGGGTGCGCGAGTAATGTATTTCTTACTGGCTCAATGCTAGCTTTTAGTTGTTCTACGTGGGAATTCATAATGATTGCGGCTTTTAAACTGCGCGCAAAAGTAAAACAACCATACTTGTAAATAGTTTATTTGATAAACTTTACTAATAAAATGACAATCTCATGATAGTGTTTGTCTAAGCAGTTGGTTGTGTCGTCACTATTTAATTAAACTCCCGTAAATGATATTTTCAATTTTAGCTGAAAATCCAGTATGCGAATTGGGTGTATGCTGCGTCATAATTAAACAAATCAATTTTTCTTTAGGATCGGCCCAATAGGTGGTTCCATAATAACCGCCCCACGAAAAAGATCCTTTGTTTCGAGCATATAAATTTGCTGCTTTGTCAGAAGTAATAGCAAAACCTAAACCAAAATCGTTAAGGCCTACAAATTTAAAATCTAGTTGTGGACTCAGCATTAACTCGGCTGTGCGGGGCGAAATAATTTGTTTACCGTTATATTTTCCGCCATTTAAAATCATTTGTAAAAAAATAGCATAGTCATATGCAGTAGAAGACAAACCAGCACCACCAGAAAAAAATGTTGTCCCTAGTAGTGGATATTTAGGATCAATGTTTCTAAATGTAGGAGCCCATTCGATAATTTTATTATTACTGTCTTCGGTGTAAACAGTTGGAAGCCTATTTGCTTTTGAAGCAGGAACATTAAAATAAGTATCCTTCATGCCCATTGGCTCAAAAATATACTTATTAAAATACGCTTCGAGTGTCATTCCAGAAACAACTTCAATAATACAACCGAGCAAATCAGTATTTAATCCATAAGTAAATTTTTCACCGGGTTGATGTACAAGTGGTAAAGTTCCTAGCACTTTCATATGCTCTAATAAAGTGCCATTAATTTTTCCTAGTCCAGATGGTATCCCTGCTTTTGCATAAATAGCTTGCATTTTTTCGGAACCAATTCCAGCATAATCAATACCAGAAGAGTGCGTTAATAAATCTCTAATGGTAATATTTCTTTTTGCTGGAACCGTTGTGTAGCTTGAATCTGCAGCATTAAAATCTTTTAAAACCGATTGCTTATTAAATGTTGGAATAAAGTCGCCTACGGCTTGATCTAAATTGAGTTTACCATTTTCAAATAATTGTAATGCCGCCAAACTAGTGATAGCCTTGGTTTGACTCATGATTCTAAAAATAGAATTTGGATCCATTGGTTTTTTTGAAGCCCTATCTGCAAAACCATGGCCTTTATAATATACCACTTGATTTTCTTTTACAATAATTGTTGAAGCGCCTACCAACCAATTATTTTTAACATACTCATTGAGTAAGGTATCAATTTGTGCAAGTTTAACAGGATCTAAATTTTTTGATCTTGTAACAAGGGGTGATAATACTTGCGCAATGCTGGTACTAATAAATAATACAAGGATGGCAATAACTGCAACAAATTTTTTCATGTTAGAAGGTATTTGAAATAGTAAGATACTACAAATCAAATATTGAATCCAAAGAATAGATTTGAAATTGTTGGGCGTCTAGATTTAATAATACGGAACGCATTTTTTGCGCGAGTACCTCAACCGGAAGTGGCCTTTGGCTTTTAAATAAACCAAACTTATTAAAGAACTGAATAATAGCAATACCTAGTTTTTCCATAGGCCTTATTTTATCTGGCTGCCTTAGCAAAAAACCGGGTCTAAAAATATGAATTTGCTTAAAGGGGAGTGCAGAGGCGGCATTATCAAGCTCGCCTTTAATGCGTGGGTAAAATAGCCAAGATTTTGCATTGGCACCCATAGCTGATACCAACACATACTTTGCTACTCCATTAGCCGCAGCTGTAGCAGCGGTTTGGTATTGATAGGTATAATCAATTTTGTACTGTTCTTGTTGGCTTCCCGCTTGTTTAAGGGTAGTAGCCAGCGCCGAAAATAGCACATCGCCTTTTACTAAATGCGCCCAAGCTTGCGGGTTGTCAAAATCAACAATATGCGTTGTTAGCTTAGCACCAGTAATCAATAAGGGTCTTCTAGAAAACACAACAACACTAGTATACCGGTTATCATCTATTAATTGCTTTACAAGTTCGGTACCTGTAGCACCTGTAGCTCCAATAACTAATGCTGTAAAACCACTCATATGTTTTCTTTTACAAATTGTAAACAGTACTTTTTAATCATCTCGCGCACTTCTGCAAAAGATCTATTAATTTCTTCTTCGGTGCCAACCGCTTTTGCAGGGTCCGGAAAATTATAATGAAATTTTTGAGCATTGCTTGGATAATACGGACACACTTCTTTGGCGTGATCGCAAACTGTAATTACAAAATCAAAATCAATACCTGTATATTCTAAAACATTATTAGAGGTATGATTTGAAATGTCAATGCCATCTTCTAGCATTGTTGCAATGGCTCTTGGGTTTACACCATGCGTTTCTACGCCAGCACTATAAACATTTGCTTTATCTGCTGCAAAGGTTTTCAAATACCCATGTGCTATTTGACTGCGGCAACTATTGCCGGTACAGAGTACTAAAATATTTTTCATCGATGTAATGATTAACAACAGCCGCCACCTGGCACACAAGCTGTTTTATTTTCTAATGGTTTTTGCGCAAATACAGTAATACTCATAATGCCCGTACTTCCCGATTTAAATGCAGCAATTTCTGTTGCTGATAAATAGTTTACTAAAATATCATCAGGAATGACAATGGCTTTTTCTTTTTGAATGGTAACATTTTCAAAACCAGTAGCATGGATTAATTCCATGTATACATTTTTTTGAATCGCTCCTGATACACAGCCAGCATACATTTCAGCGTCTTTTCGCAAGCCTTCAGGTAATGCACCTACAAGCACTACATCACTAATACTAAAATGGCCACCCGGTTTTAATACCCGATACATTTCTGTAAATACGCCATGTTTATTAGGCACTAAATTTAAAACGCAATTGCTTACAATAACATCTGCTACATTAGAAGTAATGGGCATATTTTCAATATCCCCTTGTCTGAATTCTACATTGTTAAATCCTCGAGCTTCTGCATTGGCACGCGCCTTATTAATCATGGCTGGTGTAAAATCAATTCCAATTACTTTACCTGTTTCACCCGTTTCATGCCTAGCAATAAAACAATCGTTACCTGCGCCACTACCTAAATCAATAACAAGGTCACCTTTTTTAATTCGCGCAAATTGTGTAGGAAGGCCACAACCTAAACCCAAATCAGCATCTGCAGTATACCCTCCTAGTGTGGTATAATCTTCAGACATAATATTATACACTTCGGTTGAGCAGCCGCCAGCACCGCAACAAGAAGACATATTTGTTTCTTTGTCTTGTAATGCTATTTCACTGTATTTATTTTTTACAATTTCTTTAAGTTGTTCGTCTGTTTGCATTTGTATATTTTTTTGTTTAACAACAAGTTGTTGGAGACTCAATAGATACGGCTAATACTTTATTTAAAATTTGGTTTGCTGTTTGTAATACTTCTGTATCAACACAATAACATATAGAAGCACCCTCTATATTGCCTTTAATGAGGCCGGCTTGTTTTAATTCTTTCAAATGTTGTGATACAGTAGATTGCGCAATGGGGAGTTCATCCACAATATCACCACAAATACAAGACTGCTTTTGAATTAATAATTGCAAGATGGCAACTCGAGCAGGATGTGATAAAGCTTTTGCAAATTTTGCAATAAGCAGCTCTTCTTCTGAATAATTGATGATTTTACTGGCTCCCATATTAATCGCAATATTACGATTAACAATTCAAAAGTTAAAATTGTTAATTTATTTTGTTGATTTCCAAGCAGTTATGTATATCGCACTTAACAGAAGGAGTGGTCCCGCTATCAAAACATGTGCGGACCAGTGCATCCTAGCCCAACCTGTAATAATATACATGAGTCCTAACACTAAATAAATAATAGCGCCAATGAGGGGCCTGTTATATGCAACAAAAACAATTAATAATATAACTGCAGTGGGAAGTAAATGCAGGAGTAAATCATAAAATGTTTGGGTAATATTTTGCTCATCATTAAAAACATCTGCAGCAAAAACAAGAAGCGCAACTGCATATAAAACACCTAAAATCGTTGCAGCTAGATGCCATTTATTTTTTTTCGAAAACACGTAACTTATTTTAAAAATTCTTTGTAAAAATAAATCATACGCTGTAAGTCTTTGATACCAATACGTTCATCAATACCATGAAAACCTTTCACGTCTTGTACTGCCGAAAAATTTAAAACCGCTTCACTATTGTTTCTAAAATATCGGGAGTCTGTAGCGCCTATCATTAAAAATGGTGAAACAATAACATTAGGCACTGATGCGTAAATAATATTTTCAATTTTTTTAAATGGTTCACTTTCAAAAGAACTTACTGCCGAAGGTTCCATAATAGAAATCGTTTGCTTTTTAATCACAACACGATCATCATTAACTACTTTAGTAACATATGCTAAAACCTCATCGCTTGTTTGACCTGGCAAAATCCGACTGTTTATAGTGGCTTTTGCAACTGAAGGAATAACGTTATCCTTAATACCCGCTTTAACAATGGTAGGTACAAGTGTTGTGTGAACCATAGCACTGGACTCTTTTACTTTTTCAAACTGCCCCATTACCAACGGTTTAAACAACCATAAGTTACTTAATACCAGTTTAGACATAAAGCTTTCGGCCGGCCTTGTCCGCTTTATTAATTCATGAACCGTAGGCGTAATATCGCCTGGCATTTGCTTCGTGCGAATGTTTACAAGTGCTTTGTTTAAAACATCTATTGCTGTTTCTGGACTTGGCATAGAAGAATGTCCGCCAGGTATTTCTACCATCAAATCAAGGTTTAGATAGCCCTTTTCGTTGGTACCAATAACAGCAACGGATTTATTTAAACGTTTAAAATGTTGCTGATCAATTTGACCACCTTCATCAAGTACAAGTGCTGGCTTAATATTGTTGTTTGCAAACCAAGCAGAATATATTTTAGCGCCTCGTTTACCAGACACTTCTTCGTCGTGGCCAAAGCATAAGTAGATATTTCTGTTAGGAGTAAAATTTTGTGCAAGTAACTGCTCCACAGATTCCATAATAGCAATGACAGCAACTTTATCATCTACAGCCCCACGTCCCCAAATCGTATCATTTTTGATAGCGCCACTAAATGACGGCACAGACCACTTACTTTCTGAGGCAGCTTCTACCGGTACCACATCGGTATGACCCATTAACACATATGGTGCTAAGCTTGTGTCTTTGCCTACCCATTTATATACATAACTAAATTCATTAAATACTTGTCTGGTAAGCTTTGAATGCACGAGGGGATAGCTCGTTTCTAAAAATTTGCGGAATTTTAAAAACTCAGTGGTATCAATGGGGAGTGTATCACCAAAAGATACAGTTTTAATTTGAATGGCCTGACTCAAATGAATCGCAGAAGAGTCTTTGTTTGCAGGTATCTCAAATGTTTTATGCGGAATAATAGCCGAATTTAATGTTATCGTATTATAAAGTAATACACCAAATAAAACCACTAACACTACAGCGAATAACTTAAATATTTTTTTGAACATACAACTGCGATTTATTTATGTACTAAGTTAAATTTATTATCTAGTAATTCTCAACTATTAAATATATTTATTCAAAATTACAACCATGAGAAATTTAATTCAGTGGGTTTTAAAGGGTATTGTTATAGCTGTGGTATTTATACCAATTACAAGTATGGCGCAAGAAAATAAAGCAGCTGCAGCCATTGAACAAATAATGAAAGAAAATCCTGTGATGGGGATGTCGGTAGCTGTTATAAAAAACAATAAAATGATTTACGCTCAATCATTTGGTTTAAAAGACGCTGAAACAAAAACACCACTGAGTAATGAAAACATTTTTAGAATCGCTTCAATCTCAAAATCTTTTTCTGCAACAGCTATTATGCAATTAGTAGAAGATAAAAAAATATCATTGGATCAAGATGTTAGTGAACTTATAGGATTTAAAATGCGTAATCCTAAATTTCCTGAAACAGTTATTACGCTAAGACTCATGCTATCGCACCTTTCATCAATTAATGATAGTCAAGGTTATTTTTCACTCGATTCAATTAACCCTACGAAATCAGAGAACTGGTATAAATGCTACAATAATTACGAGCCTGGTAAAAAATATATGTATTGTAACCTCAATTTTAATATGATTGGAACGATAATTGAAAAAGTAAGTGGCGAAAGATTTGACAACTACATTCAAAATCATATTTTAAAACCATTACAATTATATGGGGGCTACTATGTGAACGAATTAGACAAGTCTAAATTTGCAACAATATATGAATACCAACCAGATGCTGCCAAATTTGTAGTATCACCAAATGCATATGCACCAAGAACTAAAGAAGTAGCTGCTTATCAAATGGGGTATAGTACGCCTATTTTTTCACCGACTGGTGGGATGAAAATATCTGCCAAAGATTTAGCTACTTACATGATGATGCATGCCAATTATGGAAAATACAATGGGGTTCGAATTATTTCAAAAAAGAGTTCGAAACTGATGCAAACAGCTGTTTCAGATATAGAGCCTTATGGTTTTGCATTAGAAACTCCAGGATCCATAATTGATGGCCAAAAAATGATAGGTCATACAGGTTCTGCGTACGGTCTTTTTAGTGCTATGTTTTTTAATCCGCAAGAAAAATATGGAATTGTTGTGATTAGCAACGGATGTCATCCTGGTGAAACAAGTGGATACAATAATGTTATTAGAAAAGCTGTGAATACTTTGTATGAAAATTTAATAGCTAATTAAAGAACGTGTATCCAATAATACTTGAACAATTAAGTCCAGAAATTTCATTGTGGATTCCAGATACTGAATCCGTTAAAACCCAATACGAAAATTTAAAGACGCAGGAACTACATGTAGATTTTCCGTTTTGGGCAAAAGTATGGGCTTCCTCAAAAGCAATGGTTACTTTTTTACAAGAAGAACCTAATTGGATAGAAAATAAGCAAGTATTGGAAATTGGCGCTGGTATTGGATTCCCATCGTTTTCTATAGCGCAGAAAGCGAGTAGCGTTATCATATCTGATTACAACAGTGATGCTGTTTCGCTTGCTCAAAAAAACATAAATCATCTCAATATTAATAACGCTACTGCAACAGTATTGGACTGGAATCATATACCTTCTGAGCTATTTGCAGATACTATTTTACTAAGCGACATCAATTATAATCCTAGCGATTTTGATGCTTTGGTAATTTCAATTAGTTCATTTTTAAATAAAGGTTGCTTCGTTATTCTTGCAACACCCAATAGAATCACTGCAAATCCTTTTATAGAAAAGCTAAGTGCATTTATACACAAAACAAAATATTATCCTATCATTGAAGGAAAAATAGAAAAAGAAATTGCTGTTTTTATTTTAAAAAAGTAAGTCGTTTATTGTAGGCTATTTAAGCTTAGACTTCACAATTTCGGCATAAGACTTTGGAAGTACCATTTTAAACCGGCTATAAGATGCTTCCGAAATATTTTTGGTGTCAAACGGAACGTAATTTACATATGTTGTATTAGCGCCAGCCACTCTTCCGTATTTATAGTCATAGGTAAACCAACCGTCTGGCTGCAATGCATTTTTAGGTGTGTTGTTATTGGGAATCGTAATATAAAATTGATTTTGTTTTACGCTTTCACCATTCGTAAGCATTTGCTTTTGAAGCGCTAGATAAGCTTCTTTAGCGGTTTCAATAGACGGGTCTATCAATTCTACTTTTTCAACAAGAAACTTTTTGTATCTGTATTCATTGTTGTTTTTATAATGATATAATTCATTTAACACAGAGGCAATTGTATCTTTTAAATACGGATAATGTGTACAACCTAAAATAAGGGTGTTCATTGGCTTTGTAATTTTATCTGCAATCATTTTTTCCAATAAACTTACCAGATGGTACCTTACATAATTTGATGGATCGTTTAATTGCATGTCTAAGCAACTTCCTTTATCGTCGTATTCGCATAACAACTTATTACCAGAAGCATCAAACCGATAAGCACTCAATAAAGAAGTGTCAATGGTATAGGTGCTATTTTTTAATGAAGGACCCTTGTATTCATTTCTTGCTTTAGTTAATGTATCTACATAATAACTCCAATCGCGGTCAATACTTTCGGCAAGTCCAAATCCGCCCTGACTAATTACCGATAACGCTTGCATCCCTTTTTCTTTAACCATAGTTTGTAAGGTTCTTGGATAACCATTTGAAGCAACCGTGCCTGCAGTAGCAAAAACACCAATGGTACCATCTCCATTTTTTTGCTGATAGGCTAGTGCTGCTTTTGAACCCGCATCGATAACACCAATTACAGGCACGCAAATAGATTGCTGTTCAAATTGATTTTTAATGTCAGTTAAGGCATATGCGGTAGCCGTATTACAAGCCAAAACAATCATTTTTACAGGAGGTTTTGTTGGGGCCTCCTTTAAAAAAAATTGCATGTTTTTTTGAATGTGCTCCTTTAATAAATCGGTTTTATTAGCAGCCGCGTAATTACCATAGGGCATATTTGCTTGGTCTGCTAAGTACTGAAAGTATTCTTTAGAAAAATCGAGTTTTCCGTCAGACCCGAGTTTGCCGGTTTCATTATTAAATGCATCGAGTGTTAACAAGGCTTCGAGCACTGTTAATCCGCCCGTGCCAGAATCAAAAACACCGATAGGAAGCGAGGTTTTTTTATAAATTTTTGTTGCTTGAGCACCAACAATGATTGGAGCCATTATAGTCAAAAGACAAACAATAAAATAAATTCGTTTCATAATCTCTTTTTATACAACTAATGTAATTAATTTTAATTTAATCTAGTTCATATGAACCCAACCGTCACTCAATATATAGCAAGTGCTAAACACTGGAAAGAAGAGCTACAAGCTATTCGTGAAATATTACTAGAAACAGAACTCATCGAAGATTTTAAATGGCGGACGCATTGCTATACACACAACAATAAAAACATTGTGATTATTGCCCCGTTTAAAGAATATTTTGCACTAGCTTTTTTTAATGGCGCTGCTATAAGTGATAGTGGCAAATTATTAATAAAGGCAGGGGCCAATACACAATCTGGTAGACAATTAAGATTTAAAGA
Organism: Sediminibacterium sp.; assembly: GCA_044361485.1. Lineage (GTDB taxonomy): Bacteria > Bacteroidota > Bacteroidia > Chitinophagales > Chitinophagaceae > Sediminibacterium. The sequence continues at coordinate 7,786 of JBIKIS010000024.1, read as the reverse complement.
CAGTAAAGAAATTTTGAATCAAAAAGCCATCATTAAAAAGTACATAAAAGAGGCCATATCTATCCAATCCACAAATATCGTCGAGACCACAAAACCTGCAGTACCACTAGTTGAAGTACAAGAATTAAATACAATTTTTAAATCAGATGTGGCATTTAAAAAAGCATTTTTAGCATTAACCCCTGGTAAACAAAGAGGCTATCTCATTTATTTTTCAGGTGCCAAACAAGCAGAAACAAGGGTGACGCGTATTGAAAAATATAGAGATAGAATTTTAGCTGGTATTGGCATTACAGATTGCACCTGTGGTCTTTCAAAAAGAATGCCTAACTGTGATGGCTCGCATAAGCTACTCAACAAAAACTAGATAATTGAAATGAACTTATTAACTGTTCGAGCCACCATTAAGGCTCCCCTAAATAAGGTTTGGAACTGCTGGACAGAAGCAGCACAGGTGCAACACTGGAATTTTGCCAGTTCAGATTGGCACTGCCCTGCGACTTCTAATAATCTGATAGTGGGTGGTGAATTTCATTATACCATGGCTGCCAAAGACAATAGTGCACAATTTGATTTTTGGGGAACCTATCAAGTAATAGAAATTAATAAAAGAATTGAAATAGTGCTTGGTGATGGAAGAATAATGAAAGTACTATTTGATGAAACACAAGAAGGCATCATTGTAACTGAACAATTTGAGCCAGAAAATCAAAATCCCATTGATTTACAACAAGCAGGCTGGCAAATGATTTTAGATAATTTTAAAAACTATGTAGAACAAGGCACGTAAAATCTTTTCTACTTAGCAAATTTATCAAAAGCACAAAAGACAAAATTTTGAATAGCTCCCGAAGGTGTTATATGATCTTCTCGCTTACATTCAATATTTCTAAATTGAGCTTCTTTAAATTGTTCTTTTAGCGAAGTTTCATCGTATTGTTTAATATTTAATCCGCTACACTTAGTTGGTCCATCAACCGAAAATGTACCAATGATAACCTTATCATTTGCTAAATTTTTGACAACTTCAACATACTTTGCAATATCAGTTGCATTGGTTTGAAAGTGAAATGCAGCTCTATCATGCCACAAGTCATATTTGCGATTTGATTTAAAATCTAAGATATCGCCTACAATCCAATTTATTTTATTAGCCTGTTCCCCCAATCTATTTTTTGCACGAATGATTGCTGCTTCTGAAATATCCAAAACAGAAATATTAGAATAACCCTCGGATAATAAATAATCAACTAGTTTACTATCACCTCCACCAACATCTATAATTGAAACATCTTTTGGTATATGCATGCTTTTGATAAATGTTAATGAGATAGTAGGCTCTTCTTGTGTCCAACTAACCTCATGAGGTTGCTTTGTGCTATAAATGTTTTCCCAATGGGACTTCAATTGTTGATTCATAGTACAAAACTGATATTATAAATAATCAAATTCTGTAACTAAAGTCACAAATAAAAAGTCAGCAAAAATTGTAGATGGTTTAGGTATGACTAATTAGAAACTGGAACTAGTTGTACCGGAAATTCAGTAGTCAATGATAGCATATCAACTAAGTAGTATTTATGGGACAAACCGGTAATGATTGCGATTTTTTTGGGACTTCGCTGTTTGGCAATCTCAATAATTTTATTAACCATATACTGATTACGTGTATCCCAGAACCTATTTTGAAATGTATAGGCAGCCAAAATGGTTGAATCCATATTATAATTACCAGCAATGCTAGCAATTTGATTTTCCATTTTTTTTATTGTCATACTTTTTCGAAAAACAGAATCTTGATTAATAAATGAAAGTGGAGAAAACATGAATTGATTATAATAAGCATCTTGTAGTTTAATAAAAGTGTCATATTGTAAACTATCACTCAAATTCATTTTTAGTTGGCCCATTGCTTCATGAAAATCATCATAGGTTGAAATAAGATTTTTAATAAAAGTTTTACGCGGTTTAATGATGGTATCAAACCCAAGCATGGGAACCATTTTATGATGTCGCTTGTATTTTTGTAAGGCCAACTGTTCCATAGGTGGCTTAGCAATTTTTAACCGGTAGGCAGTAAACAATCCAAATACATATTTAAAGTCTTCCTCGTCTTCCCATAAAATAACATCTGGCTGAAACTTAGCTAGGGCATTATACAAAGAGTTGTGTGTAATTTTTTTATTACCAGAATGCACCGTTCCTAAAACTAAAATTTGAGGAACATACTTTGTTGATTGAGCATAAAGACTATCACAATTCAACAATAGTAATATGAAGAAGAAATATTTTTTCATACTTTATTTAAATACTATACCGCTCTTTTAGTATATGCAAATGGTGTAAAGCATGGCCAAAAATGATGAAGCCTAGTGCATTTACAGAAATTGGTTTATCGCTTGCAGTACCCAAGCTTTTCATTTGATCATCTGTAAAGGAAGCAAATAATAAGTTGGTAGATTGTCTTACAACACGCCATTCAACTAACATGTCTTTCCAATTTCTATTGGCAGCTGTTGCATTGTTGGCATACGCATTTTCATCAAATCCGGGAATGGGTGTTTTTTCTTTTCTAGAAATGGCTAGTGCTCGGTAGGCAAATATGCGTTCTGCATCAATGACGTGCTGGAACATTTGCTTAATAGTCCATTTGCCTGGCGCATACGCATAATTTATTTTCTCTAACGAAATAGCATCCCAAAACTCAGTGATACGCTGATTGTATTGTTGAACTAAAATAGCGTAGTCTTTACCACTTGTATAGTTGATGTACGTTTGGTAAAAACTACCATATTCAGATGTGCTTGGTCTAGACATAAATAATTTTGAATGAAATTAGTAAAAAAGATACAGGTAAGTAGTTTAGTATTCAAATATCTTTGCGTTTAAGTTATACTTACAATATAAGCTCATCAATATTTCATAGTTATGAAGCATATCATTTTTGCGGCGCTTTTTCTGTTAGTTGGATCTTGTGCTGCAAATGCACAATCAACTATTAAAATATTAGTTCAAAATTCAAAAACAAAAGAACCTCTATCTGCTGCTACTGCTAAATTAATGCCCTTTAATAAAACTGTTATCGCTGATAGTTTAGGGGTTATCGTTTTTGAAAAAGTACCGAATGGAGCACACTCTCTTTCATTTTCCTACGTTGGATGTATAGATCAAACAATAAATATTACAACGCCACTGATCTCAGACACAACTTTACATGTTTCAATGGAAGAAATTGAAGAAGAAGAGGAGGAAGAAGATGTTATAGTAACTGCTACGCGTATTAGTAGAACCATTGCCAATACTCCAACAAGAATAGAAGTAATATCTGGTGAAGAACTAACCGAAAAGGGCAACATGAAACCCGGTGATATTAGAATGCTATTAAACGAAAGTACAGGTATTCAAACCCAACAAACATCTGCAACTTCTTACAATGCAGGTATCCGCATTCAGGGGCTTGATGGACGATACACACAATTACTTAGAGATGGATATCCCATGTATGGTGGATTTGCATCCAGCCTTTCTCTATTACAAATTGCACCGCTGGATTTAAAACAAGTGGAAGTTATTAAAGGTGCTGCATCCACTTTATTTGGTGGCGGAGCTATTGCAGGTCTCGTAAATCTTGTATCTAAAACGCCCACAGATAATAGGGAACTTAACTTTTTATCCAATGCAACCACTGCAGGTGGTATCGACCTTAGTGGCTTTTATAGTGAGAAATATGGAAAGGTTGGACTCACGGTTTTTACTTCTAGAAATAGTAACCGCGCTTTTGATCCAGCAGCAATTGGACTTACAGCGATACCAAAGTTTGAACGTTATACCATCAACCCCCGACTTTTTATATATGCCAATAAAACAACCGCCGATGTGGGTGTCACGTATATTTCAGAAAATAGAACGGGTGGTAGCATGAACTACATTAATAATAATGGTACTGGCTTTTATGAAAAAAATGATACAAAGAGATTTACCACTCAATTTGGAGTAACGCACCGTTTAACAGAAAGTAGCAACATTCAATTTAAAAATAGTTTTAGCAGATTTAATAGAGCACTACTCATTCCAAATTATTTTTTTGATGCATTACAACAATCTTCTTTTTCTGAGTTAACCTGGAATAAAAATGGATCCAATTCGGATTGGGTGATTGGTACAAATTTGGTGACAGAAAAATTAACTGAAGTGCCAAACGGCATAGATCGTAAACGTGATTATCATTTAAACACATTTGGTGTTTTTATACAAAATGCATGGAGTGTTCATGAAAATATAACAATCGAAACTGGACTTAGGGGAGATTATGTAAACGAATTTGGTTTTGAATTACTTCCGCGTATTTCAACAATGTTTAAAATTTCGCAAAAGTTAACAACACGCTTTGGCGGTGGCTATGGCTATAAACCACCTACTATTTTTACAGAAGATGCAGAAAGAAGACAATTTAGTAGCATCTTACCCATTGATATAATTAATGCTAGAAACGAAAGGTCAAAAGGCTTGAATTGGGACATTAATTATAAAACAAAATTTGGAGATCTAGGCTTTAGCTTTAACCAACTATTTTTTTATACTCATCTAGCTCGTCCACTCGTATTAAATAATACAGCTGGATTTAATTTGGCGTTTGAAAATGCAAACGGAAGTATCGACACCAAAGGCATGGAAACCAATATAAGACTTACCTACGCCGACTTTAAATTGTTTATAGGATATACATATACCAACGCAAATACGAATTTTGATAATGTAAAGCAGTGGTTGCAACTCACTGCACGACACCGTTTAAACAATGTATTGATGTATGAGATTGAAGACAAACTAAAATTGGGACTAGAAGCTTATTATTTTAGCAAGCAACGTTTAAGTGATGGTAGTTTTGGAAAGTCTTATTGGATAACAGGTTTTATGGCAGAAAAACTTTGGGAAAAATGGTCCGTGTTTATCAATTTTGAAAACTTTACAGACACAAGACAGTCAAAGTTTGATAAAGTGTTTACAGGCACTATACAGGATCCTATTTTCAGAGATATTTATGCGCCTGTTGATGGATTTGTAATAAATGGTGGGATTAAAATACGCTTGTAAATATTAATAGAACAAATAAAATCTATTTTTTTCATATAAGAATCATTTCAATTTTTTGCTTTCTGCAACTAAACTTCCGCAAGGTATAAATGCAGTATCTTTTCCTATTGAAATTTTATAAAATAATTTTTCGCCTTTTAATACTATTGATGCGCGTGCAGACCCATTAATTTCGTGCATAAATACAGGGATATAAAAATAATAGTCCTTTTTAGGATCAATCGTTTTTTTCAAAGTTTTTACCTGCTTCGTGTTATCATTTAAAAGAAATTCTAAACCAGTTAGTCCATAGTTGAATAACTGTTCTTTTTCACGACTCATTGTGTCTTTAGGAAGTAATATTTTGATATGAGCATCTGGAGATTGTAAATAAGTAATGTCAGGAAATGTAACCTGTAATTTAATGGGTGTGGATGTTTGATTTTGTATACGCGTCCAAAATACGACATGACTATATTTAATGCCTTTCAAATTGTATTGACCTCCTCCTTTGGGTAAGCTATGCGTAAAAATCACATCCTTTTGGTTAGCAAAGGAGTACTTAACTTCTGTGTCAATCCAATTTCTTATTGGACCCACTTGCCCATAAGCGCTTATAAAAAAAAGAGATAGAATGAAAAAGGCTGAAATTTTCATTTTGATTTACAGGAAAGACTTTATTACATCTCTGAAAATCAAAAATAGAAATACAATTACACCAACAATAATTTCGTTGCGGTACTTTTTAACAAATTGAGATAGTTTATTCATTATATAAAAATTTATTTGTCATTTAATCCGATGCCAAGTCCAAACATAGCAGCAACAAGCGCAAGATGAATTATTAAAACGGCTTTTTGCCAAGTAGGTCTTTCATTCCATTTTTGCTCTGGATCAAAGGCCATTCCAATCCCTAAAGACGCTGCTGCTTGCATATAGTCTTTTGAAAAAAATGCTTGAAAGAGACCTAAAAGCAAAAATCCAATGTAAAGAAATTTGTTAAATGGCGTTTTCATGGGACTTTATTTTGCCAAAAATATACAAAAAAGTTACACGACGTTATATCAAAAAATTTCAGTTTCTACTTTCTTTTTCAATTTGTTCTAGTAAAAAATCTTGTCCGAATGTGAGTTTCTTGGCTAATGCACTATTTGGTTCAATCACTCTCCAAAAAGGTGTGATTTCCTCCAAATGTTTTCCTTGTTGCAGCTTTTCATAATTAGCTTCTGCCACAATTCGCAAAAAAATACCAGTAGTTACAGGACAAGTATAATCAGCATTATGTTCTATCGCAAGGTCTTTTCGCATTGTTTTTAAATCTATGCGCTTGCCAACACCTATTTCATTAATATACTGATCTATCAGTTTTGGCGTAGCGATAAACATGTTGCTACCTGCTGGAATATCAGCAAAGTCAATATCAATTTTTTTAATTTTTGGCTCTTTATTTTCATTCAATTTATCAAGCCAGCTTTTCTTGATTGCCATATCAAATAATTGTATTTCTAAAAATACAAAATATCTGAAAAAACCATGATTATACAAGTGGGGCAATATCAATAAGACTTTCTTGTTGTCGGGCCCTCTCCCAATTAATCATTAATTCGGTTTTATGAATTGCTGACCATTCTGTTACTATTCCTAAAACTCTAATAGAAAGTTCTCCGCCAATAATTTCATTTTTTTCAATATCAATGATGCCTTCGAAATTAGCATACACTGCATGGAAGTGAGGAGGATTGTGATCCCTATAAAACATGCGAATAATAACGCCTAGAAAATAACTAATTTGAGGCATGGGACAATTTTGGACTTATAATCGCTCCAAAATGTTTCCCCGTTAATTCTGAATAAATAGTAATAGCATCAATTTCAAGTTCGTTAGACCAAGCTATTGAATGGCCATTTGTGTAAACCTTTGCAAATTGGTTTTTATCTTGAAGAACTTTGAAAATTCCCTTTTCAACCAAATCATTTAATTGAACAGTTCCAGACACGCCATCTTCAAATTTGACGCTAATCTTGTAATCAGATAGATATTTAACTTCTTGAACTTTCATATCCAAATTTACAAACAAAAATTCGACAAATTAACACTAGCGAATAAATACATGATAAAGCTGTTAAATTGATAGTATATCTTTAATTTCGGTAAGCCTAAATAAACATATCAATTCATTAAAAAAGAAAATGAACGATGGACAAAACAACTTTAATACAATCGCTTGATGATAGTGCAGCTCAATTTATTGAACTAGTGAAGGATTTAACTAAAGATGAATTTGAAGTTAACGTAAATAATAAATGGTCGGTAGGTCAAGACTTGGTGCACTTAATTAAAGTACTACAAATAGTGAATATTGGCTTTACATTACCAAAACCAATTTTACGTTTAGTGTTTGGTGTCAATAAAACGAAGAGTCGTTCTTTTGAAGATCTCAGGCAGTTATATAAAAATGCATTAGAAGGCGGCGCAAAAGCTCCAACAATTTATATCCCAAAACCAGTTTCACATACTAAAAAAGATAGTTTAATTCAAAAGTATGCGTCATTGAATAAATCGTTTATCGGTAAATTAAACGACCATACTCCGCATGACCTAAATAGTTATAGGTTACCTCATCCTATCTTAGGAAAAATATCATTAGTGGAGCTCGCTAGCTTCACTTCCTTTCATACATCGCATCATTTTGATGTATTGAAGTCAAAACTG
>JBIKIS010000137.1:0-5550 GCA_044361485.1 Sediminibacterium sp. | reverse complement strand
TCTTGTCTTCTGTAACCAAAACTTGTAATAGTACCTGTAGAATAACCAGGTCTTAAACCACCTCTTGCATTTGAATACAACCAGGTAGAAGCGTCATAATAGTCGGCACCAGCAATATCAATTGGCAATGGAATGGCTAATACTTTGTTCCACATGTGGTTTACGTTGAATTGGATATTCCAATCAAAGTCTTTCTGACGAACTAACTTGAGTCCGATAGAAAGTTCCACCCCTTGGTTACGAACGCTAGAGTTGTTAGCCGTGTTAAGTACAAATCCTGTACCATAAGAAGCTCTAAAACCTTGTGCAATTTGATCAAGGGCTAATGTATTATAATAAGCAGCATCAACTGTTAGTACATCACCAAACATTCTAAACTCAGTACCTACCTCGTACGTTTGCTGACGCTCTGGACGCAAATAAGGGTTGGCATTGTAGAAAGAATATTGTAACGGCACATTAATAACGCCACTAGCACTTGTAGGTGGTGTTAATGCACTTGTTACCGTTGGTACAAAGTTAGACTGGTTCGCATAGGCATTTGGAAGCCTTGCAGTTTGTGCTAAAGAGCTTCTGATTTTCCAATAGCTCAATACCCCACCTTTTAATTTAGGAAAGATATCACTCATGATAATACTGATGTTTCCACCAGGATAAGAGTAATTTCTGTTTGCTTTTGGAAGTACAGATGAAGATTCGAAAGCCATAGAACCTGTTAAGAAAATAAGGTTGTTATAACTAATGGTCGCTTCAGCAAATCCTGCAATTTGCATAGATCTTACTTCGTTCCACTGATTATTACCATATAATGTAGTTCTACTTAAACGAGTTCTAGTAGCAACGCCAGTAGCAGAACTATCAAAGCTTCTAATACTATCTTGTGTACCAGAAATACCAAATCTTTCTAGTTTATTTTCTGCCCAACGTGTACCTACAGTAACACGCGTATTAAACTTGCCAAATGTTTTTTTAGCAGTTGCAGTAATCGTGTGGTTGTAGTTGCCTGCTTTAACCCAGTAGTTATCTAGTTGACCTTTATTGGCCATTGAAGATTGTGAAGCAGATTCTGGGTCACGGTATTGGAAACCTGAAGTTTCATAGGTGTTATAACCAAATCTACCCGCAATTGACAACCACTTTAAAGGATTGTAGTTAATGGATAAGTTTGCAGTGTAGTTATTGGTTTTATCTTGTGATTCATTTCTATGAACAGCAAAAAACGGATTGTCTGTTTCAGCAATCGTACCTAAATATGCATCTTCAGCTGTATTGTTGGTCGCAATCAAATAACGCTTGTTACCATTCGGTAATAAATAATTCATGGCGTTATCTGTAACAGGCCACATAAATAAATTAAGCAAATATCCACCAGCACCTTTCATTGCTTTATCGTTGATACTATTACTGTATGCAATAGAAGGTGAAATTTCTAAATTCTTAGTGATTTTAGTGGTATTTGTAAGTCTAAAGTTGGTACGTGTTAATCTTGTGTTTGGCACTACCCCAGTTTGATCATAAAATGATCCACTTGCACGGTAGCTAGATTTAACGGTACCAAAATCGGCACTTAAGTTATGCGTAGAACCTGCCGAATTATTAAAGAAGTTTCCAATATTGTCGTAAACTGGAATATCTGCTCTCATAGCAGGACCAAAGGAAGAAAATGTGCCTGGATTTGCAATTCCATTAGATCCTTGTTGGAACCCAGTATAAACAGCAGGAACATTTCCAAGTGATTGGAAACGGAAACTATTATCGTAGTTAACATTAAACTTTTTACCTGCAGTAATCTTTGCTTTTTTAGTGGTAATGATAATGGCACCATTACTAGCAGAGCTACCATAAAGTACCGTTGCTTCAGGTCCTTTAAGTACAGTAACACTTTCAATATCGTTCGGGTTTAAATCCGCAATACGGTTTGTAAAGTCGTTAGATGTGTTGTTTTGACCAGCAGCACCCGGAACTGTTTCTGCAGCGTTGATTGCATCATTTTCAATTATGATACCATCTACCACAAATAAAGGTTGGTTGTTAAGGGACATTGAGTTAAAACCTCTTAATACAATCGTAGAAGATGCACCTGGAACACCAGATGTTGCTGTGATTGTTGCACCCGCAATTCTACCTTGCAATCCATTTAAAAAGTTTTCACGTTGTGTTTCTTTTACATCATCCCCTTTTACAGTTTGTGCAGAATAACCAAGGTCTCTTGGTTTTTTCTTAATATCCATCGCTACAGTAACTTCTTCAAGTTCTGAAACAGAAGATCGCATAGAAATAGATACTGTTGCGCCATTAACGGTTACACGCTGGCCATCATAACCAATGTAACTCACAAGTAAGGTTTGACCCTTATTTGCTTTAATGGTAAACTCACCTTTTTCATTTGACTGTGTGGTAGATGTAGTACCTAACACTTTTACGGTAACACCTTGTAGTGGTGTTTTTTTGTCGGCATCTAAAACTTTACCAGAGACATTTTGACTCTGTGCCATAGATGGTAACGAGAAAATGAGAAGTAGTAACGTAACTACTTTCATCATGGAAGCAATTTTTCTCATACTAGTTTTTGGTTTCTATGAAGAATGATTGATTATAATGAGCCAGAAGTTTCATACGTATTGGCCGTAATAATCAACACAATGTTAAAATTTCTTACGCATATTTCAAGAACTATTTAGGCGAAAAATTGGGTTATCCACAGGCTTTCGGGATAAAATAGCATCAATTTGGGTTATTATTCGGTAAATGGAAGTTTTTAAGGGTCTTACGCTTAATTCATATAATATATATTTATAATTCGAAATTGTTATTTGTCTCCTTTTTATTCCTTTCTATTAACTTCGTGACCTTAATGATTTCCCCAAATACCATACAACAAATTACTAGCCGCATCGATATCATTGATATTGTTGGAGAGTTTGTAAAACTAAAAAAGAGGGGAACCAATTATTTGGGTAACTGTCCTTTTCACAACGAAAAATCTCCCTCTTTTACAGTCTCTCCTGTAAAAGAAATTTACAAATGTTTTGGTTGCGGTAAAAGCGGCAACTCCATTACATTTTTAATGGAGCATGAAAAATATAGTTATGTAGAAGCATTAAGATGGTTAGCAGCAAGATATAATATTGAAATTGAAGAAACAGAAACCTCACCCGAACAAAAAATACTCGTTCAAACTTCTGATAGTTTATATGCCATCAATCATTTTGCACAAAAGTTTTTTAGTGCGCAATTACTAGAAACCGATGAAGGGAAAAATATTGCACTCTCCTATTTACAAGAAAGAGGTTTCAGAAAAGAGATCATCGAAAAATTTCAGATTGGATACAATCCAGATAGTAGAACCGCTTTAACAGAGGCGCTCATCGCCAATCAATTTAATCCAACACTCCTTCCAAAAACGGGCTTAGTATCCAATAGAAACGGAGATGAATTAGTAGACAACTACAGAGGCAGAATTATATTTCCCATACATGGCAACACTGGAAAAGTCATTGGCTTTGGTGCGCGTGTGATTGGCAAATCTGATAGAGGTCCCAAATACATCAATACCCCAGAAAACGAAGTTTACAGCAAAAGTAAAATTTTATATGGCTCCTACTTTGCACGTATGGCCATCGACAAAGCAGATGAGTGCTTACTAGTAGAAGGCTACACCGACGTGGTTAGCCTACACCAAGCCGGTATTGAAAATGTGGTAGCTAGTGGCGGTACTTCACTAACCACCGAGCAATTAAGGCTCATAAAAAAGTATACACAAAACCTGACCATTATTTATGATGGGGATAGTGCTGGTGTTAAAGCGGCGCTTCGTGGGCTGGATATGGCACTCGAAGAAGGACTTAACGTAAGACTTGTATTAATCCCAGATAATGAGGATCCGGATAGTTATGTCAATAAAGTGGGCACCACTGCCTTCAATGAGTTTGTAGCCACCGCTAAAAAAGACTTTATCATTTTTCAGCTAGAAGTGATGCTGCAAGAAGCGGGCTCTGATGTAAGTAAGAAAAGTAGCGTTGTAAATCAAGTAGCAGAAACACTCAGCAAAATTAACAAGGCCGAAGATTTTACCAAACAGCAAGATTATATCAGAAAGTGTGCTAGCCTTTTACGCATTGATGAAGCTGGTCTAACAAACCTCGTTAATAAATTTAAACGCGATATTCTTGTTAAGCAAGAAAAGAAAATGCCTTTTGATGAGGCGCAACAAATACTAGAAGGTAATATTGAAACTGGTTTTGATGAAGGCGCTGCGCTAGTTAACCAGGATGATATTTACGAAAAGAATTTAATTCGGGTATTAATTGATTACGGTCTTTTAAAATTTGACGATCATAAAACAATGGCCGATTTTATTTTTGAAGAATTAGAGCAGTTTGATTTTGACAATGAGCAGTATTTACAACTTTATCAAATATACAAAAGCTGGTATGACAATGGATTAGAGCCTACAGCCAAAACGCTACTCTACCATGATGATGAAAATATTAGAAACCTTATAGTAAACTTAACTGTTTCACCGCATGAGTTAAGTTTAAAGTGGGATACTATTTTAGAAGGTATGAATATTGTAAATAGAGACACGTCCATGGAAGACGTTACCATGAGTGTTAACTATTTTAAACTTCGAAAAATTAAAAAAATGTTTGACCAAAATCAAATAGACATGGAACATGCGGGTTTTGAAGAACAAATGAGGCTCATAGAATTACACAAACACCTCAAAGACATTGAAAGAGAGATCACCAAAAAAATTGGAACAGTCATCATCAAATAATTCCATCAAATAAATGCATCAATAAAAATGACCTCATTTGCATGAGGTCATTTTTATTTTTTAGAAGTTTCTATTCGATCCTGCCCTTGTAGGCTTTACATTTTTTCTGATCGCCCACAAATCTGTGATTCCAAAAGATTTACGTGTTTGTGCATTGTTTACACCAATTACGGCATCTGCCACTGTTTCTTTTACTTCTGTTGTTAACTTTTTTAGGTTGTCTGTATCGATTTGTACGATAGCAGGCATAGCATTACTGTTCATTGTATATGTATTTAAAATTTTGAATCGTTAAATTGAACAAGTAAATTCAAATGGTTGCCTGGCGGGCTGTAATCGTAAAGTAAACCTTAAAAAATCAAGTGCTACGAGAGCAGATAGGTGTTAATAGGGTTGTCGTTCAATTCTGGTGCAAAGGTACCATTTTAAATCGGCATCCTAGTAATTATTCGCAAAATGATTGTTAAAATCAGTTGCTTAAATTGTACTTTTATCCCATGAAAAGCATATTCATTGGGTTATTTGCCCTTCTTATGGGTTGTTCTACCCCTACTAAAAACTTTCCGCCAGCAGGCAGTTCCATTGAAGCTGGCCGTAACTATTTAGAAGCTTGTTTGCAAGGCGATTTTGAAAAAGCAGTAGCCTATGCTGCTCCTACCCAAGCCATGAAGTTACATACTGCTAACACCGAAAAAAACTACAGAGACCTTGACAAAGAAGGCAGGTCTAGTTTTAGACAAGCGTCGATCATTATTGAAGGAATAACAGAT
>JBIKIS010000023.1:0-19514 GCA_044361485.1 Sediminibacterium sp. | reverse complement strand
TTACCGCAAATCCGCCATTTCTTTTTACGTGGTTATACTCAACGGCGTATTTGTCGAGTTTCGTAATCATGTGACGCATAATTTGCTCGTCACGTAAAATTTGAATCTTAAGTTTTTCGTTAAGATCTGTTGGGCCGCTGTATTCTAACACCCAGTAAATACCAGTTGTCTTTTTTTGAATAGGGTAGGCCAGTGATTTAAGACCCCAAGGATTAGAATGCACAGTAGCTCCACCGAAGCTAGCAATCATATCTTGGTATTTTTTCTGAGAAGCTTTAAAATCTTCTTCAGAAAGAACCGGAGTGAAAATCACCATTAATTCGTAATTACTCATTACTTGAATTTTTAGGTTTAAAATTGGGTTTACCCAGTGGACTCCACCGAAATGGAGAATCTGCCAAATACAGATTTGGGGTTGCAAAAGTACGTAAAAGGGTTGATTTTACTGCATTTTTTCCTCTATTTTTTCGAGTAAAACCACAAAAGTTGGGAAATGGTCGCTAAATCCATCCCTAAACTGGTTCCCATCCCAGGTTCTAAGGGGATAACCCTTAAAACGGCCCTGGTGCTCCATCATAAAAAAGGCCTTAAATATGTGGGAGCTGCCTAAAAACAGCTTTCCAGCATGCCTTGGAGGAATCCAGCTTTGAGACACCAGTATTTGGTCAAAAATACCCCAGGCATCTCTATTGGCAAGGGTTCCATTGCCTTTTGCCAGCACTTCTACCCAAGGGTTGTATAAATCTGATTTTTTGATCATTTTTAGCCCCCCGCTCGATTGAAGGGCATGGGTTACACTATAATCTGAGGGGTTGTCGTTTAAATCGCCCATCACTAAAACCTTAGCGTTAGGATCCTCCGCCAAAATAGTGTTGATATGGTTTCTGCAAACCCTTGCTGCTTTACTCCTTGCTTCGGTACTCCTTTTTTGGCCACCCCGCCTGCTTGGCCAGTGATTCACGTAAATATGCACGGTGTCTTTTAGTAATATCCCTTTCACATATAAAATATCTCTGGTGAAATAAGGTAGCTTGTTTCTGGAAGGAAGTTGAACTTCCAAAGAAGCATGCGAAACGGGTTTAAAATATTTTGGTTGATAAAGCAAGGCCACATCAATACCCCTGAGGTCTTTTGAATTTTCGTGCACAAATAAATAGCCTCTATTTTTTAAAAGTGGATGCTTGATTAAATCTTGTAGCACCGTATCGTTTTCTATTTCTACAGCACCTAAAATAGCTGGACCATCGTTATTTATTTCGGCGCCTATTTTTTGAACAACCGTTGCCAGGTTACTTACTTTTTTATGGTAAATAGAACTGCTATAATGTTTGGCGCCGCTTGGTAAAAATTCTTCATCATCTATAACCGGGTTGTTGATGGTGTCATAAAAATTTTCGAAATTATAAAAAGCGGCTATACAGCTGTGATGCCTTTGAGGCATAGGTTTTATGGGTGGTGTATCTTTTTTTATGGTAGACTTACAGCCAAATAATAGGACAGCAAAACAGGTAACCAAAAATAAACAATGAACTGTGTTTTTTATATGGCGCATATCTTTTATTCGCTAATTACAATTATTTAAACTGGTATTTCACGCCAATATTTTGTCCTACTAATTTTCGTATTTGAACTGCATTAGATTGTGTGGGAAATCTATGTTATGCGCACCCTATGTCTATGTTTTATTTGTGTTTTTATGGCAGGGATTTTGCGTGCGCAAAAGCGGAGTAAACAAAAAGCGCTTCCTAATGTGCTCGTACAAAAAGTGGTCGTATCTGAACCCGACGAAATTCCAATTGTGGTATTAGACCCGGATACAAAAAGTGGCTCGGAACCTTCTTTTGTGGCATCGAGTTTACAGGCTAATAAGGACCCTTTTTACAACACGGCGAGTTTTGGTTTTTCTACAGCAGGTTTTATGGTAAAGGGGCTTGATGCTAGTTTTTCCCAAACACTATTTAATGGGTTACCTATTAAAAGTTTATTATCCGGAAGCCCACATTTTGCTGTTTACTCGGGCCTGCAGCAAATGATGCGTAAAACGGTGGTATTTGATGGCGTTGCTGGCAATGAGCTTTCTTTTGGAAATCTTGGCAACACTACGGGTGCCGATATCCGCGCCGTTGTAATGCCAAAGCAATATAGAGTAGCAGCAACGTTTGCGAACCGCGCATATTCACATAAATACGTTTTGCAAATGTCTACCGGACAATTAAAAAATGGATGGGCATTTGCTGCACATGTAAATGCACGGCTCGCAAAAGAAGGTTACTACAATGGTTGTGGTTATGCAGGCTATGGTTATATGTTAAGCATCGATAAAAAAGTAAACGACCACTTCATTTTGTCCATGACATTACTTGGCGCGCCAATTGCTGCAGAACGGCAGGCGCCTGTACTCCAAGAATCCTTGCAATATTTTGGTGCCCATTACAATCCAAATTGGGGCATGCAAAATGGCGTAAAACGAAACGCTGTAAAAAGCACAACACATTTACCTACTGTCATTTTTTCATCAGACATATCGCTCCCAAAGGCACAAAAATTAAACATTGTTGTAGGCATAACCATGGGTATCAAAAGCATTACAGGTCTCGATTGGAATAGTGCCGCAGACCCGCGCGCAGATTATTATAAATACCTCCCAAGTTATTATCAAGATTCTGCGCTTAAGGAACTTATGCATGACAACATACTTCAAAACCCTGGTAAGGGACAAATAGACTGGATGGGTTTGTATAGCCTAAATGCACTTTCCAATGAACCGGTTATTATGGGTAGCAACCCTAATTTAATACTTCAAAAAAGAGCGGCCGTTATTGTAGAAAACAGAATAGATAAACAGCAAACAATAGCAGCCTCCATGGTCTATCATTCGCCTATTGGTAAAGCAGGCTTATTGAATGCGGGTATTAATGCACAATTGGAGCAGCATCATTTTTATAAAAAAGTACATGATTTATTAGGCGCTCATTATTATGTAAACATCAATCAGTTTGCCGAAGATGCACTTCAAATTAGAACAGACGTGAATCAGTTTGATATCGAAAACCCCAATCAAATTATTTTACAAAACCAAAACTTTGGTTACAATTACAAGGCCCTACTCATGCAAACGGCTGCTTATATACAGTCTAGTTGGGTGTTTTCACGTTTTGACATTTTTGCAGGAGTCCAGTTTACAGGCAATAGTTTTAAAAGGGTAGGGCTCGTAAAAAACGGACTCTTTCCATTACAATCTAAAGGAACTTCTTATACCTATCATTTTACAAGCCCAGAAGCAAAGCTGGGTGTTACCTATAAATTAAAAGGACGACATTATTTTAAAGTAGAATTTTTATCTGCGTCAAGAGCGCCTCTATTTGACAATGTATTTATAGCCCCCAAAATGCGATCAACTGTCACAGATAATATTAGTTCCGAACAAATCAGGTCGGCACTACTGGGTTATCAGTACCAATCCATTTTTTGTAAAATAGGTTTTCGCGCTTTTTTAATCACGCAACAGGACGCAAGGGATGTGCTTACATTTTACCACGATGGCTACCACAGTTTTGTTAATTATGCGCTCACTGGTATTGATAAAATCATGCAGGGATTAGAAACCAGCATCGATTTTTCACTGCAAGAAAACTTGTCACTTCAAATCATTGGCGCTCTGGGTGATTACCGTTTTAATTCCAGACAGCAGCTTGTAGTGAGTTCTGATAATGACGCATCGGTACTTGAAAAAAGTGAAGTGTATGTCAAAAATTTTAAGGTAGCACGCACGCCGCAAAGGGCTGCTGCTGTTCATGTATCATACCGTCCGGGTTCTTTTTTTGCAACCATTAGTGCGCATTATATGGATAAACGCTGGATGTCGTTCAATCCCATTCGGCGCACCTATGGCGCATTAGCTTTACTTGACACAATGAGTGTTATGCGTACGCAGATAACGAAGCAAACACAACTGCCCGCTATGTTTACGCTTGGCGCGTTGCTTGGTCAATCCATTAGGTGGTACAACGTAAAAAATAAAACACCCAAAAATATTTTATGCATTTTAAGTATCAGTAATATTTTACAAAGCGGCCCTGTATTAGCAGGTGGGTATGAGCAACTTCGTTTTGATGTGACCAGGCTCAATGTCAATAAATTTCCGCCTAAATATTTTTTAGGCTATGGGTTTAATTTTTCTGCCACCATTTCATTTACTTTTTAAAGTATGTATATGTCTATGCACACATCTTACATTGGATTTAATAATATTTTTATCCGCTGGATTTGTATCTTTTTTTTATGGATTACATGTTGCAATTGCGATAAGGTTTGGGATGTGCCGCCACTTTATACAGGCCCTGCTTTAAAAGCTAATATGTCTATCAAAGATTTGCTGCGCCTGCATATCCCCAATAACTATGAAAAAATTAGTGCCGATTATGTTATTGAGGGAACGGTTACGGCCAACGATAAAACGGATAATTTTTATAAGTCTATTATTATTCAAGATTCAACAGCAGCCGTTACCATTAAACTAGACGGCTATAACTTATTTACAAAATATGCTGTAGGCCAAAAAGTGGGTGTTGCACTGAATGGATTGTGGCTTTCTGATTATGCCGGTATGACACAAATTGGTATTGGTGTAGACCGGTCCGACCCAGCATCACCCATTTTACTGGGCATCCCAGAGCCCCTCATGAACCGTTATATTGGCCTACTAGCAGGCGGCAAATTAATGACACCATTATCCGTATTAGCCACCGGTCTCGTTGATAGTTTAAAAGGATGTTTAGTTGCCATTGATCAATTAGAATTTGTGGTATCGGATACGGGCAAACCCTATTCCGACCTTGTTAATCAGCTCCCCGCTAGTCATACGCTGCGTACTTGTAGCATAGGAAATTTATATTTGCGTACCAGTGGTTTTGCTTCTTTTGGAAATGCGTTAACGCCCAGGGGCAATGGAAGAGCCACCGGTATTTATACCGTTTTTAGAACCCAAAAACAACTCGTTATCAGAGACACTTCCGATTTGCAATTAACCGGACTCCGGTGTAGTGTAACGGGTCCTAAAACTTTATTTTCCGAAGACTTTTCAAATGCGCTTACCGATAGTACTTACAAAGCTGCTGGCTATAAAAACATCGCCGAAATTGGCGGTAAATATTTTACCACTAAAAAAACATCGGGTAATAATTATCTAGAAATATCGGCCTTTGCAGCTAGGCAAAACGCAGTGATAAGTTGGCTTATTTTACCACCTATTAACCTCGATCATTCGGCCAACGAAGTCTTACATTTTGACACCAAAGATGGCTTTGACAACGGCGCTATTTTGCAGGTGATGGTGTCTACCAATTACGACGGCGGTAACAATCCGGCTAAGGCAAAATGGACCCTGCTGCCAGCTATTATGGCCAAGGGAAGTACGAGTGGCTTTGCGCCACAATGGATGTTTTCCAATAACCTGGACATGAGTAAATTTAAAGGGAGCGTATACATAGCTTTTAGGTACGAGGGCAACGACCCCACGGCAGTTATTGGCAAGCTTACCACTAGTTTTAGGCTCGATAACATTATGCTTCAAGGAAATTGACCCATTTTTTGTGTCATCCTGTCAGAAACTACCCCAAAAAAGGGCCTTGGTACTTAATTTGTATAAATGCTATACAAATTAGTGAACTATGCAAAAAGGACAAATACGCGTACAAACGGAAAACATCTTTCCAATCATTAAAAAATTCTTGTACAGTGACCACGAAATCTTTTTACGTGAGTTAGTGAGTAATGCGGTAGACGCCTCTCAAAAAATTAAAACATTGTCTTCTATTGGTGAAGCCAAAGGAGACCTTGGTGAACTTCGTATAGACGTGGTGTTAGATGCCAAAGAAAAAACATTATCTATCATTGATAGAGGGGTGGGTATGACTGCCGAAGAAGTGGATAAGTACATCAACCAAGTGGCTTTTTCTGGTGCCGAAGAGTTCATGGATAAATACAAAGACGCCAATATTATTGGTCACTTTGGTTTAGGGTTTTACAGCGCCTTTATGGTGAGTGATAAAGTAGAACTCTATTCTAAATCTTTTAAAGACGCTTCTGGTGTTTTTTGGGGATGTGATGGCAATCCAGAATTTGAATTATACGAAGTAGACTACGCACAGCGTGGTACTAAAATTGTGTTGCATATTAGTGAAGAAAGCAAAGAGTTTTTAGAAGCCTCTCGCGTAAAAGCAATACTTGATCGTTTTTGTAAATTCTTACCAATTCCTATTTATTTTTCTGAAGTAGGGGTTAAAGAAGAAGGCGAGAAAAAAGACGAAGTAGTTGAAGAAAAATCAATTAACAATCCAGATCCTATTTGGGTTAAAAAGCCAAGCGAATTAACCAAAGAAGATTACGAGAAGTTTTACAAAGAACTCTATCCATTTGGTGAAACACCACTTTTTTGGATTCACCTCAATGTAGATTATCCATTTAATTTAACGGGTGTTTTATACTTCCCTAAAATTAAGCAGAGCTACGAAATTCAAAAAGATAAAATTCAATTATACTGCAACCAAGTATTTGTTACCGATGAGGTAAAAGATATTGTACCAGAATTTTTGATGTTATTACATGGCGTTATTGATAGCCCAGATATTCCGCTAAACGTGAGTAGAAGCTATTTACAAGGCGATCCAAACGTTAAAAAAATTAACGCGCACATCACTAAAAAAGTAGCCGATAAATTAGAAGAAATATTTAAGGCAGACCGTCCAGCATTTGAAGAAAAATGGGAGAGCTTAGGCTTATTTGTGAAGTACGGCATGATGACCGACGATAAGTTTTTAGACAAAGCGGGTAAGTTTATTGTAATGGAAGACACCACTGGTAAATTCCATACGTTAGAGGAGTACAAAACTTTAACCGAGGCTACACAAAAAAACAAAGACGGCAAACAAGTTATTTTATATACCACCAATCCGGTTCAGCAAGACGCTTACATACAAGCAGCTACTAAAAAAGGATATACCGTTGTTAAAATGGAAACCCTGGTAGATTCTGCTTTCATAAATAACATGGAAATGAAGTGGGAGAACGTCACTTTTGTAAGAGTGGACGCTGATATCGTTGATAATTTAATTGATAAGCAGGAGTCTAACGAATCGGTACTTAGCAAAGACGACGCCGAAAAATTAAAGGAGCTATTTAATTTACAAATTGCAGATTTACACGTTACCACAGAGGTTAAAGGGTTAAGTGCCAATAGCGCTCCTGTGGTTGCCACTAGACCAGAGTTTATGCGCCGTATGAAAGATATGGCTGGCGTAGGCGGCGGCATGACTGCATTTTATGCGCAAATGCCTGACGAAGTAACCTTAACGGTAAATGGTAATCACCCTATTTATCAAACTTTATTAAAAGAAGGTAACGCAGACCTACAAAAAAGTCAGGTACGCAATTTAGCAGACCTTGCGTTATTATCTCAGGGATTGTTAAAAGGGAATGATCTAACCAACTTCATCAACAGAAGCGTAGATCTTTTGCAAAATAAATAAGCGTAATTTAAAAAGCGCGATTAAGCACTTAAACGAAGGTCAATCATTTTGAGCTGAATGGTTTTTTCATTATTCCATTCGTTTTCGTCGAGTGTAAAAACAATATCTAATGGCTGATTCATTTGTAGTAATGCAAATTTATCAGCCATTTTAAATCCAATACCTGTTAGCGTAACACCGTCTTGTTGTAGCACAAACCTAATGTGTTGCTCTTTTACAATTTTAGAATACCCCGTATTATTTACGCCCCTTGCAATAAACACGGGCTTCATATTTTCAGGTCCAAAGGGCTCCATCTGCGATAAAATATTATAAAACCCTTGGTTGATTTCTTTAAAGGAAATAGGGGCGTCAATGATAATTTCAGGAATGAGTAAGTCGTCTGTAATTTGAGATGCTACGGCTGCTTCAAATGCGGCCGCAAAAGCGGTCACATTATCTGGTAAGAGGGTCATGCCTGCGGCCGCAAAATGCCCGCCATAGCCAATTAGATGTTCACGGCATGCATGTATGGCTTCATATAAATTAAACCCTACCACACTGCGTGCACTGCCCGCTGCGATGTCTCCACTTCTTGTTAAAACAATGGTAGGTCTATAATAAGTTTCTATCAGTCTACTCGCTACAATACCAACAACTCCTTTATGCCAGGTTTCTTGGTATACAAACGTTGTTTTTTTGCCCGCATGCGATGGATCATTAATAATTTGTGCTAGTGCATCTTCTGTTATGGTGCTATCGGCTTCGCGTCTGTCCAAATTATCGGACTGTAGCATTTGTGCAAATTCAAGCGCTTTGGTAGCATCTTTTTCAATAAAAAGTTGCACTGCTTTTTTTGCATCATCCATACGCCCCGCCGCATTGATGCGCGGTGCTATTACAAATACCAAATTATTTAAAAACATTTTTTTCTCCACCTTAGAAAGTTGGAGTAATGCTTTAATACCTGGGCATGGATGTTGATTTACTTTTTCAAGTCCGTAGTAGGCTAAAATTCTATTTTCACCAGTAATGGGTACAATATCTGCAGCAATCGCTGTAGCCGCTAGATCTAGGTATTCGAGGTAACTAGACGCAGGTAGTTCAAGCTTTTGTGCAAGTGCCATCATTAATTTAATGCCCACGCCACAACCACATAATTCTTTGTAGGGGTAGGGGCAATCTAATTGTTTGGGATTTAATATCGCAACGGCTGGCGGTAATATAGCATCAGGTAAGTGGTGGTCACAAACAATAAAATCAATCCCTAGTGTTTTTGCATACGCAATAAGGTCTGTAGATTTGATACCGCAGTCCAGAGATACAATTAAAGAGCAGCCCGTTTCTTTTGCATAATCGATGCCCATTTTTGAAACGCCGTATCCTTCTTTGTAGCGGTGCGGAATATAGTAATCGGTGTTGTTATGAATGCCACCAATAAACTGATACATACTTGCAACAGCAGTGGTTCCATCCACATCGTAATCACCAAACACAAGTATTCTTTCATTTGTTTCACGCGCCGTTAAAATGCGCGCAACGGCCTTGTCCATATCCTTCATGAGCCAAGGATCGTGAAGGTCAGAAAGTTGTGGTCTGTAAAAATTTTTAGAGGCTTCAAAAGTTTCTAAGCCCCTTGCTACCAAAATACTACAAATGGTTTTATTAATATTCAGGGCGGCTTGTAAGGCCTCCGTTTTGGTTGCATCGGATGCTACTATCGTCCACCTTTTTTCCATTAGTATTTTCTATCGGTTGTATACCTTACAAGTTCTTCTAGGGCTTCACGCACTTCGGATGCTGGAAAGCTGTGGAGTATTTCTAGGGCTTCGTCTCTGTATGCAAACATTTTATTTGTTGCATAGGTAATGCCACCAAAATTTGTAACAGCATCAAGTACAAAATCAACTTTATCTTTTTGGGTATTTTGATTTTTGATAATGTAGATTATTTTTTTACGCAGCGCTGCGTCGCAATTGTTAAGCGTGTATATAAGCGGCAGCGTTAGTTTCTTTTCTTTGATATCATTACCCGTTGGTTTTCCAATGGCTTCACTGCTATAATCAAATAAGTCATCTTTAATTTGAAAAGCCATGCCTACTTTTTCACCAAACAGGCGCATTTTTTCAATGGCTTCATCATTTTCAAAAGTGGTTGAAGCGCCCGCTGCACACGAAGATGCAAGTAGTGACGCTGTTTTGCCTCCAATGATTTCGTAATATATTTTTTCGTCTAAATTGAGTTTGCGCGATTTTTCCAATTGTAACAATTCGCCTTCACTCATGAGTCTTACCGCATTAGAAAGTAATTGAAGTACGCGGTGGTCTTTGTTATCGAGAGAAAGTAAAAGGCCCTTCGATAGTAAATAATCACCTACTAAAACGGCAATCTTATTTTTCCATAAAGCATTGATTGAAAAAAAGCCCCTACGTTCGTTTGCTTCATCCACTACATCGTCATGAACAAGGGTAGCCGTATGTAATAATTCAACAAGTGATGCAGCGCGGTAAGATGAATCATTAATATCACCCCCTAATTTAGCGCTGAGTAACACAAACATCGGGCGAAGTTGCTTTCCTTTTCGGCGCACAATGTATTGCATGATGCGGTCTAGGAGCGCAACCCTGCTTTTCATGGCTTCCCTGAAGTGAACCTCAAACAGCGCTAATTCTTTTGATATTACTTTTTTGGCTAATTCCATTGCTTATAGGGCTGCAATATAGACAGGATTGGGCAGAAATAAACGAACTAAAAGCAGCGAAATACGCATCTAAAGGCTCTTATTAGCGTATTTCTCGGTGTATTTTCACTTTTAACATTGTCTAAAGGATAGTTAGTTCTTGGTTCTATGTTATTTAGAGTAATTTTGTATTATAATTAATCTATAAGTTATGGCAAGCATGAAAAATGTTTTAATGGGCGCACTAGCACTCCTAGTTAGCACCGTCGGGTTCGCACAAACAGATTTTGGATGGGATTGGAGAGATTCTTCAAAAGTGGCCGTTAAAAAACAGCCCCAGCGTAATGAGTTTATCAATAACGTGTTTCCTTACCCAGCAAAGCCACGTAGTCAGTGGGAGCTTGGTTTTGGTTTAGGCATTGCAACCATCTCTGCAGACGTTGCCTCTAAAGCAGGATTTGGTGGATCTGTATCTGTAAGAAAAGCCCTTAACCATACTTTTTCACTACGCGCAAGCATTGCCGATTTAAATTGTTCTGGTGAGCCAAACACCTACCAACTTACTCAAAACAGGGTACCGTTTAAAACCAGAACGCGTCAGATAGGCTTTGATGTGATTGCATCGCTTAATTCGCTGAGCTATTACAGAGCTAACCCTAAAACAAATGTATACGTTTTGGCAGGTTACAGCCTTTCAGGTTCTAAGGTCATGAACAAAGCAACTCAGGCAGGTAGCTTCCGTACCTTTTATGGTACTGGACTTTCTGACATTGAAGAAGGCTTGTTAACTACTGCATTAGGTGCCACCGTTAATAATAGACAATCATATGCCATCTACAATAGCTTTAGTGCTGGTGGAGGTATATCATTTAAATTAAGTGATGTTATCAGTGTAGGTCTAGAACAACGCTTTACTTTTTCTGCTTCTGGATATGATTATTTAGATGCGGTAAAAGCAGGCAATAGCAATGATTATTTAGGACAAACAAGTGCTAGAATTAACATTAACCTAGGCGACCGTTCTAGAAAAGTAGCACCGCTTTGGTGGCTTAACCCTAACAACTATTTATACCAAGAAATCAATGCGCCTAAGCATATGAAACTACCAAAGGTTAAATTACCTGACGTAGACAATGATGGCGTAACAGATCAGTTTGACCTAGAACCAAATACACCAGCAGGTGTTGCTGTTGATGCACACGGACGTGCAAAAGATACAGATGGTGATGGTGTTCCAGATTACAAAGACAAAGAGCTTATTACACTTCAATCTTGCTTCCCGGTAAACAATGATGGCGTAGGTACTTGCCCAGAGCCAGCATGTTGCAAAGAAGTAAAAGAAATGGTAACTAACTTAAAAACAAATGGTGGATCACTTTGCGAAATAGGTGAATTGTCTACCATCGTTTTTGATAAAAATAAAGCCAAGCTTTCTAAAGAAGCTACAGAAACTTTAGCTGCTGTTGCTGCTAAAATAAACGCCAATCCAAACTGTAATATTCGCGTATCTGGTTATGGCTATACGTCAAAATCTGCGCAGCAATTGAGTTGGGACCGCGTTAACGCCGTGGTTAAATACTTAACTGAAAAGCAAGGTGTTTCTGAAAGCCGTTTTATTTATAACGCTGGCGCCGTAGGTAACGAACTTATTGTTACCCTATTTGGAACCACCGAAGCAGGAACCGGAGCAACATCTGCACCGCATCCTAACTTAAAAAAATAAGGTTCGAGAAATTTTTTATAAAATGCAAAATGCCCCGCGTAGCGGGGCATTTTTGTTGGGTAAAATTTTTTGTGCGCAAAATATTAATCAGTGCGCGAAATATCGAAGCGTTGCGCAAAAAAGCAGCAGTAAAATCTAGCTCACTAAATTTAAATGTAGCTCACCAAAATTTTGAAGTGAAGATATTTTTAAATCCGCGGCGCCAAAACGCTCATCTTTTTGCTGGGTCACATGCGGTACAATTACACATTTCATGCGTGCTGCTTTTGCGGCCACTAGTCCATTAAAGGAATCTTCGAAACAAAGACAGTGCGTTGGGTGGGAGCCGAGCATGCTCGCGCAATTTAAATAAACTTGTGGGTGGGGCTTGCCATATGGTAAGTCTTCGGCAGACGCTGCTGCTTTTACATATGGCGCAATGCCTGTCATTTTTACAACCAGCTCAATCAGCTCTGGCGGTGAAGATGTGGCAAGTCCTATTTTAAAATTTCGCTTGTGAAAAAAATCAAAAATATAAGGAACGCCCGGCATCACATTGCCTGTAGATTCTATTTTTTGTAGAACTAATTCTACAATCTTTTTTTCCACCACTTTTAATTCGGTGTCACCAATATTAAAATAGTTAAACCACCATTGTACAAATTCTTTGGTGCGCAGCCCGGTTGTTGAATTATACTGTTCTTCGGTTAAGTTAACGCCATACTGTTTAAACACTTCGGCAGCTGCATGATTCCACAGCGGCTCACTATCTACAAGTAGTCCATCAATGTCAAATATTACGGTGTCTAGTTGCATGCTGCTTTTTATTTGTGCACAAAAATAGGTTTACTGCCTTGTAATTTACCCTAAACCAATGTAATTTTAAACAAAAGCATAACAATTTGTTTACATTCCTTAATTTGCATCACATGTTTAATGTGTTGTTATGAAATTAATAGATCGATTTAGACATATTCGGGTAATTCGTACGGTGCTGTATGCGTTGGTTGGTTTTGTTACATATCCTGGTTTAGCATTACTAAATAAAATTAAAATAGAAGGCACCGAAAATTTATTTAACCTCCCTAAAAAGAATGTTTTATTTGTAAGCAATCACCAAACTTATTTTGCTGATGTAATTGCTTTCGTTCATATTTTTTGTGCAGTTAAATGGAGAAAGCACAATAGGCTAGGTCTTCCTTTTTATTTACTCAATCCATTTACCAATGTTTACATGGTGGCTGCCGCAGAAACCATGAATGCCAATTGGCTTACTAAATTATTTAAGCTTTGTGGTACCCTTACCGTTAAAAGAACATGGCGTGCCGAAGGCAAAGATGTAGAAAGAGAAAGAGATAGCGCCGATACCCAAAAAATAGACCAGGCTTTACACCATAGCTGGGTAATCACATTTCCACAAGGAACAACAAAACCTTTTGCCCCTGGTAGAAAGGGTACTGCGCATATTATTAAAAACAACCAGCCCGTTGTAATCCCTGTGGTGATCAATGGTTTTTGGAGAGCATTTGATAAAAAGGGCCTCAACTTTAAAAAGCGTGGAACCGTATTATCGGTTCGTTTTAAAGAACCTATGGTTATTGACTATACAGCGCCCGTAGAAGAAATACTTTCTCAAGTGATGGACGCTATTGAGCAAAGCAAAGAATACATGTTAAAGGGAAGACATCATTTACTCGCGCAATTAGAAAAGTAAGCGCAACAATAGTATGCGCAACAATAGTAAGCGCAACAACTGAAAGCAGCATCATCAACTAATTACTCTTTTATAAAAAGCGCCCTTAATTCATTGGCGTCATCTGGCTTCATTTTGCCGCCAAGTATCAAACGAAGCTGTCTGCGTCTGAGGGCTCCATCAAACAATCTTTTTTCAAAATCGGTTTCAGGAATTAATTGCGGAACCGCAGTAGGTCTGTTATTAGGATCTAGTGCAACAAAGGTAAAATAGGCTTCGTTGCTTTCGTATTTCTCTTGCTTTTGTAAATCTTCGCCCCACACTTTTACATAAATTTCCATGGAGGTTGTAAAGGCCCTACACACATGTGCTTCTATATGCACAATATTGCCCAGCTTAATAGGATTTTTAAAACTTAAATTATCTACAGAAGCGGTCATGCTAGGCAGGTTGCAATGTTTACCCGCTGCCATACCGGATGCAATATCCATCCAGTACATAAGTCGTCCGCCCATTAAATTGCCAAAAGTATTGGTATCGTTTGGAAGAACCAGTTCATTCATTACAATAAAACTCTCACTCGCTTTTTTTGCTTCCATAGTTGTTTGTATTTATGTCAAAGGTAACAAAGCCAATTCGTATTTGTTCAAGATGCGTAAACTAGATAACAACCTGTTCCAATGTTTGTAAAAAAGCAGGGTCTACATCGGCGCCAATACCAGGTGCATCATTTAGTTCCAAATGCATGCCTTTGTAGATGGCGCCGCCAACAACAGGATCTATTTTATGCCCTAGTAAACAAGTATCTAAATCGTAAAATTGAATATTATCAAGGCTCATGGCAAGGTGCACTTTTGCACTCAGGGCTAGTCTACTTTCTAACATGCCACCGAGCATACAAGGGATACCTGCGGCTTCTGCCACTTTATTAATGGCAAGTGCTTCTTTAATACCTCCACTTTTTGCGAGTTTAATATTGATATAAGTACACGCTTTATTTTCAATCATTCTTTCTGCGTCATGATGTGTGTAGACACTTTCATCTGCCATAATTGCAATAGGAGAAATGGCACGTAGTGAAGGTAATAAATGATCATTAAACGTGCGCATGGGTTGTTCGCAAAACTGAATATCATATACACCAAGTCCGGTAATTGCAGTAACTGCATCATCATATGACCAGCCCTGATTAGCGTCTATACGTAGTATAATATTTGGTCCAACAGCTTCTCTAATTTTTTGAATACGCGCAATATCGGTTGCAGGATCTTTACCAAGTTTTACTTTGATCATGCGCACGCCATCTGCAATAAATTTTGTAGCGGTCTCCGCCATGTTTTCTGGCGTGTCTATTCCAATGGTTAAATCGCTTTCAATGTCTTTTATCTTTCCGCCTAAATACTTGTACAAAGGAAGCCCTGCATGTTTAGCGGCTAAATCATACAATGCCATATCAAAAGCACTTTTGGCAGTATAGTTGCGTGCTGTAAATAAATCAAGTTCTGCAAGTCTCGCATCTATATCAAGTGCATTTTTATGTTTCCAAATGGCTGCAAAATCTTTTGCCATTTCATAACAAGTCGCCTGCGTTTCACCAACAATCATGGGAAAGGCAGAGCACTCGCCAACTCCAATATGCCCTGTGTTGGTATGGATGCGAATGAGTATGTTTTGCGCAAAATGCATCGTGCCCGTTGCAATGGTAAACGGCACCATCGGAATCGAATATTTATAGATCTCTATTTTTAAAATTTCCATGCCCAAATTTCTTTAATTATTGAATACGGTCCTTATTTTATTGATTGCAAACAAAATAGGCCATGTCTTGTTATACTCAAAAACAAAGTTATGGAAACGATAAAAGGCAAACGCGTACTCTTATTTGGTGCAACTGGCGGCATTGGCGCTAAAGTAGCTGAACTATTAATTGGCGGAGGTGCTACCGTGTTTTTGTTGGCTCGAAATGCGCAAAAGTTAGAGGAAGTTGCGTCGCGCTTATCGGTTCCAGTGGGTCAGTATTTTACAGTAGACATTACAGATGCTGCAGCTGTTGATGCTGCCGTAGCTCAAGTGGTTGCAGGTGGCGGGGTGGATATCCTTATCAATGCTGTGGGCGTTGGCATCATTAAGCCCCTAGAAACGCTTACCCATCAAGACTTCATGGATTCCCTTCAAATTAATTTAGTGGGTAGTTTTAATGCCGTTAAAGCCGTAATGCCTGCTATGAAAGAAGCTAAAAAAGGCCTCATTATCAATATTCCGGGTGTTTTGGGTAAAGTGCCTATGGCAGGAGCGGCTGCGTATAGTGCCAGTAAATATGGTATTGTTGGAATGATGCAAAGTATTCGAGAAGAAGTAAAACGCACCGAAATCAGAATCACCAACCTCTTTTTGGGTGGGGTGGACAGCCCTTTTTGGGATACCATCGACCTTCGTGTACAAAAAGATAAAATGATTGTAACAGATGAAGCTGCTAGGGCTATCTGGTTTTTATGCCAGCAGCCTAGATCAGGCGTGGTGAGTGAAATGGTGTTACAGCCATTTAATCATCAGGCTATATAGGTCGAGAAGGCTGCATTTTAGCCTACCTACTATAATTTCTTTTTTATATTGCAACCTGTTCCGATATTCGCGGTCACGAACAATTGTTAGCGATGAATATTTCATTTGAGAATACCCAAAATGCATTTGCCTACAAGTCTACAAAGGCTTTAAAAAGTGCAAAGCTTTTATTTGGTTTTATGGGTTACCCAAAACTTGTTCAATTAGGTACAAGATTAGTACCTGTGCTTTTAAAAGTAGGACTTCCCATTAAAGGAATTATACGAAACACCATATTCAAACAATTTGTGGGTGGAGAAACACTGGCAGAGACCATTCCTGTAGCCCAAATGCTTGCCGAACATAATGTAGATGTTATTTTAGATTATGGTGTAGAAGGAAAAGAAGGTGAAGAAAGTTTTGATCATGCAACGCAGGTTTTTATTGACGTGATCAATCATGCAGCATCACAAAAAAACATTCCATTTATTAGTATCAAAGTAACAGGTCTTGCAAGTCATGAGCTGTTGCAAACACTTCATGAAGCGCCGCGTTTACGAAGTGGTATTCATGACAATGAAATGGAACAAGCTGCCTGGGGCCGCGTTAGAGACCGTATGTTCGCGATTTGTGAAGCGGCCGCAGAAAAAAATATTGGTGTACTAGTGGATGCCGAAGAAA
Organism: Sediminibacterium sp.; assembly: GCA_044361485.1. Classification (GTDB taxonomy): domain Bacteria; phylum Bacteroidota; class Bacteroidia; order Chitinophagales; family Chitinophagaceae; genus Sediminibacterium. The sequence continues at coordinate 2,712 of JBIKIS010000023.1, read as the reverse complement.
GTTGGATCCAAGATCCCATAGATAGGTTAACCATGGAAATGATGGCGGAGTTTAACAAACAAAAAGCCGTTGTATTTAATACCATTCAACTATACCGTCACGACCGTTTACATTTTTTACGCATCTCTCATCAAATTGCAGAGGCACAGGGTTTTATTTTAGGATTAAAATTAGTGCGTGGCGCTTACATGGAAAAAGAGCGTGCAGTAGCCCTCGAAAAAAACAGACAATCGCCTATTCAAATATCTAAAGAAGCCACCGACACAGACTATGATGAAGCGGTTCGTTTTTGCATGGATCATATTCATTCTACCGCTGTTATTATTGCATCACATAATGAGCAAAGCAATTTATTAGGCGCTAAATTATTAGATGAAATGATGCTGCCGCACAATCATCCGCACGTACATTTTTCGCAGCTATATGGCATGAGTGATACCATTACTTTTAACCTTGCCAAAGAAGGCTTTAATGTAAGTAAGTATCTTCCTTTTGGTCCTATACAAGATGTGATTCCTTACCTCATGCGCAGGGCGCAAGAAAATACGAGTGTAAGTGGCCAAACCGGTCGTGAATTGTTACAATTAAAGCGCGAGTTGGCAAGGCGTAAATCCCTGTAAACACTGCGGTGTAGCCGCTTTTGTATCTAATTCACAGATTCTCCCCAAATTCTATTTTGGCTCTAAACATCGCCCTTGATGGCGTAATTTGCAGCCATGCAACAGTACTTAGATTTACTCCAACATATTTTAGATAACGGTTCCGAAAAAACGGATAGAACAGGTACTGGAACCAAGAGCTGTTTTGGTTATCAAATGCGCTTTGATTTGCAAAAAGGTTTTCCAATGGTGACCACAAAAAAGCTGCACGTAAAAAGTATTTTTTATGAGCTGTTGTGGTTTTTAAAAGGGGATACCAATATCAAATATTTAAAAGATAATGGTGTTTCTATTTGGGACGAATGGGCCAACGAAGCTGGTGAGCTTGGTCCTGTTTATGGTGAGCAGTGGCGCAGTTGGAAAGGAGCGGATGGGGTAGTAGTAGATCAAATTACAGAGCTCATTAAACAAATCAAAACAACGTCAGATAGTAGACGACTTATTGTAAGTGCATGGAACGTGGCAGAGCTTCCAAAAATGGCTCTGATGCCTTGTCATACCCTGTTTCAATTTTATGTGGCAGATGGTAAATTAAGTTGTCAGCTGTATCAGCGTAGTGCCGATGTGTTTTTGGGCGTTCCTTTTAACATTGCATCTTACGCTTTATTAACCATGATGATAGCGCAGGTATGTGATTTAGAACCCGGCGATTTTGTACATAGTTTTGGTGACGTGCATTTGTACAACAATCACATCGAGCAGGCAAAGCTTCAATTGACAAGAACGCCATTTGAACTTCCTACTTTAAAAATCAATCCTGCGGTTAAAGATATTTTTAGTTTTGATTTTTCAGATTTTACCATCGAAAATTACCAGTGCCATCCGGCTATCAAGGCACCGGTTGCTATTTAATTATATTTACTTTTAATAACACCTATGATTGTTTCTTTAATTGTTGCGGCCGGTACTAACAATGCCATTGGAAAAGACAATCAGTTGTTGTGGCACCTACCCAAAGACCTTCAATTTTTTAAGCAAACCACCTGGGCCATGCCCGTGGTGATGGGGCGTAAAACCTTTGAATCCCTTGGTGGAAAGCCCCTTAACGGCAGAGTCAATATTATTATTACCAGACAAAAAGATTGGTCACATGAGGGTGTTGTTGTGGTACATTCTTTAGCAGACGCATTGTTTTTTGCAAAAGAATCTGATTATAAAGAAGTGTTTATTGCAGGCGGTGGCGAAATATATGCGCAGGCGATGTCTCAGGCCAATAAAATATACATGACAAGGGTTGATGCGGTTATTGATGGCGATACTTTTTTTCCTGAAATAGATAGTTCGGATTTTGCTTTATCAAATGAAGTATCACACGCGCCGCACGAAAAACATGCATATGGTTTTTCTTTTCAAACTTGGCTTCGCAAATAAAATACCACTCCTTTATTTATGTATGGACACTTTACGTTAGCATTAAAATATTTTCGCTATTTATGTACAGCGGCTAACGGAAAAGGACATGGCGTTCATTCTCCATTTGTTTTTGAATTTATTACGCGGGTATTAAATGACCGTCGAAATTTTTATGCATTTGAGTCGATCGAAAAAATCAGACAGGATTTGTTGTCTAATCATGATACCATTGAAATTGAAGATTTTGGGGCAGGTTCTCGCGTTGCAAAAACCAACACCAGAAAAATAAGTGCAGTTGCCAAAGGTTCTTTAAAGCCTGCTAAATACAGTCAGCTATTATTTAGAATGATTGACTTTTATGCGCCTGGGCAAATTATTGAACTGGGCACTTCACTGGGTATTACCACCGCTTATTTAGCATCAGCCAATCCGGCAGCTAGGGTAACCACATTTGAGGGCTCAACTGCTGTGGCGCAAATTGCGGAAAAAAATCATCGGTTATTGGGGCTCAAAAACATCATATTGCACCAGGGGAATTTTGATACAGAGCTACCTAAATGGCTTGCACAAAACAAAAGCATTGATTTTGCCTTTATAGATGGTAATCATGCTTTTAAGCCTACCGTGGCTTATTTTGAGGCCCTTTTAGAAGTGGTACATGAAAACTCTATCCTCGTTTTTGACGACATCCACTGGAGCG
>JBIKIS010000136.1:0-5635 GCA_044361485.1 Sediminibacterium sp. | reverse complement strand
CGTCTAAAATGGCTGGGCTTAAAGAAGTGCCGGTATATGTGAGACAAGCCAACGACCAACAATTATTAGAGTGGGCTTTACTTGAAAACTTACAAAGAGAAAATTTAAATGCCATTGAAATTGGCATTAGCTATAAGCGCATGATGGATGAACTTTCTTATACCCAAGAGCAGGTAGCAGAGCGTATGGGTAAAGAAAGAAGTACCGTATCCAATTATATCCGTCTTTTAAAATTACCACCCGATTTACAACTTGCTATTAGAAGTGGTAAAATATCAATGGGTCATGCAAGAGCGCTCGTAAATATCGATACCATTGATAGACAACTTTTTGTTTTCAAAGAAATCATTCAAAAAAGTTTAAGCGTTAGACAAACCGAAGAACTGGTGCGTAAAATGTACCTCGCACAAAAACCTGCAGGTGCCAAAGACAATAAATCTAACCTCCCTGCTGCTTATAAAAAAATTGAAGACAATTTATCTTCGCATTTTTCTACAAAAGTTAAAATGACCCATTCCAAAAAAGGAACAGGCAGCATTACCATCGAGTATTTTTCATTGGACGAACTCAATAAAATACTGGATGCCATGAACGTAACGGTAAATTAAAATGACAGGTGCAAAAAAGTTGATCTTTTTATTTATTGGCTGCATTGTTTTTTGCAGCGCGGAGTTGAGTGCTCAAAAAAAAGATACCAGTGCACCAAAAAATAGCGCCGTTACAAAAAAAGATAGCACACTTGTAAAAAGTGATACGGTTGTCAAGTTAAAATTCCGTCCGCAAGTAGCTACCCGTAGAGCTGCCATTTTACCAGGCTGGGGACAGGCTACCAATAAAGAATATTGGAAAATCCCACTAGTGTATGGCGTTTTAGCAATCCCTGGTGCCTTGTATTTTTACAACGACAGTTGGTACAACAAAACAAAATATGCCTACGAAGCAAAATTTAAGGCACAAGCCCCTACCCTAGATAGTTCGGGCCTTGCAGGCATTGATCCACAATTAAAAAATTTAGGCCTCGCTTCATTACAATCTTACCGCAACACATTTAGAAGAGACAGAGACTATTCGATTTTATATTTCATATTGGCTTGGGGGCTTCAAGTAGCCGATGCTACTGTTTTTGCACACCTCAAACAATTTGATGTTTCTGATGATCTATCTTTACAAGTAAAACCACAGTTCAACCCTAACACTAGAACACCTGGCCTTGGACTCGTTTTTAATTTTAAAGAACCGTCAAAAAAAATATTTATTACAAAATAAAGCAAGCATGAATATTGCACTCGTTGGATACGGAAAAATGGGTAAGGCCATAGAAGAAATTGCAGTAGCAAATGGTCATACCATTGGATTAAAAATAGACCTCGATAATGCCGCCGATTTATGCGCCGACAAAGTAGCTGGTATTGATGTGGCCATCGAATTTACCGGACCACACAGTGCATTTGATAATGTCATGAAATGTTTATCATTAGACGTACCTGTGGTATGCGGCTCTACTGGTTGGCTAGAAAAATACGAGGAGGCAAAAACATTTTGCGAGGCCCAACATGGCACCCTTATTTATGCAAGTAATTTTAGTATTGGTGTTAACTTATTTTTTGAGGTCAATAAAACACTCGCTGCGCTTATGGCAAAGCATCCGAATTACGAGGTGAGCTTGCATGAAATTCACCACACAAAAAAAAAAGATGCGCCTAGCGGAACAGCTATAACACTTGCAGAGCAGGTGCTTGAAGCGATACCACATAAAACAAAGTGGGTGAATGAAGCGTCTGGTGTAGCGTCTGATTTATTAATTACTTCCGAGCGTATAGATCCAGCACCTGGAACGCACACTACTACCTATGCATCCCCTATTGATACCATAGAAATTACACATACCGCGCACAACCGAAAAGGATTTGCAGGTGGCGCGGTACTTGCTGCCGAATTTGCAGCTACGCACAAAGGAATTTTTTCAATGAAAGAAGTTTTAGGACTATAAATACATAAACATGAATCAGCCCTTCTTAACAACATTATTTAAAGATCAATCGTACAATAAAAATCAGTTTTTTTTAATTGCAGGCCCATGTGTGGTAGAAAGTGAAGAGCTAGTGATGGAAATTGCAGATAAAGTAAGTGGCATTTGTAAAAACCTTGGCATTGCCTATGTGTTTAAAGCCAGCTACCGCAAAGCCAACCGCACCAGTGCCAATTCATTTACCGGCATTGGCGATGACAATGGGCTTGAACTGATAAAAAAAGTAGGCACTACCTATAACCTACCAACTACATCAGATATTCATGCCCACGACGAAGCTGCTGTGGCTGCAAAGTATATAGACATTTTACAAATTCCTGCATTCCTTTGTCGTCAAACAGATTTGTTGGTGGCTGCTGCCGAAACAGGTAAAATTGTAAACGTAAAAAAGGGTCAGTTTTTAAGTGGCGCTTCTATGAAATTTGCAGTTGATAAAATTAAACTAGCAGGCAACAACAATATCATGTTAACAGAGCGTGGTAACACATTTGGTTATCAAGACTTAGTGGTAGATTATAGAAATATTCCGGCCATGAAAGAAAACAACGTGCCTGTTATTATGGATTGCACACACTCACTACAACAACCCAATCAAACGAGTGGCGTAACAGGTGGTAATCCGCATTTAATTGAAACGATTGCAAAAGCAGCCATTGCTACTGGTGCCGACGGGTTATTTATTGAAACACACCCAAATCCAGCGGTTGCAAAAAGTGATGGCGCCAACATGTTACCATTACATTTACTAGAACCGTTACTTGAAAAATTAGTGAGATTAAGAGAGGCCGTTATTTAACGCGAAAAACGTTTACCAATTATTTAATGGGTTTCTTTTGCCCGCCAAAATGTAACGCTTGATGTTCATCCAAAAAGCGAGCACCATATAAATAATAACTGGTGATCCGAGGGTTAAAAAACTGATATAAATAAACCACATTCTTATACGGGATGTGGCAATACCCAGCCTTTCCCCCATGGCATTACATACGCCAAAAGCCCTTAATTCTAGAAATTCCCTCAATTTTTGAATCATAACGGTGCTTTTTTAAGAAGTATAGGGCAATTTAACGTATTTATAGTAAAGAAACTCTTTTGAGCACCCCTCTTTTTGTTGTAATTTTGCAGCAGATTTTTAAAAATCAATTCAACCACTTTAAATACCTAATGTTATGGCTTTTGACATTGAAATGATCAAAAAAGTGTACACCGAAATGCCTGCAAAAATTAATGCAGCTAGAGAAGCACTTGGCAGACCCTTAACCCTTTCAGAAAAAATTCTTTTTTCACATTTACATGGCGATCAATCTCCAAGTAATTTTGAAAGAGGCGGTTCTTATGTAGATTTTGCACCAGACCGCGTTGCGATGCAAGATGCAACAGCACAAATGGCATTGTTACAATTTATGCAAGCAGGTCGTCCAAAAGTTGCTGTACCTAGCACCGTGCATTGCGATCACTTAATTTCTGCAAAAGTAGAAGCCAAACAAGATTTACAAGTAGCAACAACAGAAAGTAAAGAAGTGTATGACTTTTTAGCTTCTGTTTCTAATAAATATGGCATTGGTTTTTGGAAACCAGGTGCAGGTATTATTCACCAAGTAGTGTTAGAAAACTATGCATTCCCTGGTGGAATGATGATTGGTACCGATTCTCACACCGTTAACGCGGGTGGTTTAGGTATGCTAGCGATTGGTGTTGGTGGTGCAGATGCTTGTGATGTAATGGCAGGACTTGCTTGGGAATTAAAATGGCCTAAACTTATTGGCATTAAATTAACGGGTAAGTTAAACGGCTGGACAGCACCAAAAGATGTGATCTTAAAAGTAGCTGGTATCTTAACCGTTAAAGGCGGTACTGGTGCAATTGTAGAATATTTTGGTGAAGGTGCAACTAGCATGAGTTGTACAGGTAAAGGGACCATTTGTAATATGGGTGCCGAAATTGGTGCTACCACTTCTACATTTGGCTACGATGCTAGCATGAGCCGTTATTTATCTTCAACTGGCCGTGCCGATGTTGCTGCACTTGCTGATGGTATTGCAGAACATTTAACTGCAGATGCAGAAGTATATGCAAATCCAGAAAAATATTTTGATCAAGTGATTGAAATCGATTTAAATACTTTAGAACCACACTTAAACGGACCTTTCACACCAGATTTAGCTACGCCTATTTCTAAAATGAAAGAAGTAGCTGCTGCAAACGGTTGGCCTACCACTGTAGAAGTTGGTTTAATTGGTAGCTGTACCAACTCTTCTTACGAAGACATTAGCCGTGCAGTAAGCCTTGCTAAACAAGTAGCACAAAAAGGGCTTACTACAAAGGCCGAATACATGATTACCCCAGGTTCTGAGCAGGTAAGATATACCATCGAAAGAGATGGTTTCTTAGATGTGTTCAGTCAAATTGGTGCAAAAGTATTTGCCAATGCTTGCGGACCTTGTATTGGTATGTGGGAGCGTGTTGGTGCAGAGAAAAAAGAAAAAAATACCATCGTACACTCTTTCAATAGAAACTTTGCTAAGCGTGCCGATGGTAACCCTAACACATTTGCATTTGTTGCATCTCCAGAAATTGTTACAGCGCTTGCCATTGCGGGTGACCTAACTTTTAATCCATTAACAGATACTTTAACCAACGATAAAGGCGAACAAGTAAAATTAGACGCCCCTACTGGAGACGAATTACCAGTTAAAGGTTTTGCAGTAGAAGATGCAGGCTACCAAGCTCCTGCGGTAGATGGTTCAGGCGTTGTTGTTGCGGTAGATCCAGCTTCAAAACGTTTACAATTATTAGATCCTTTTGCTGCATGGGAAGGAACTGATCTTAAGTCTTTAAAATTATTAATTAAGGCGAAAGGAAAATGTACCACAGACCATATATCTATGGCAGGTCCATGGTTAAAATTCCGTGGTCACTTAGATAATATCTCTAACAACATGTTAATTGGCGCAGTTAACTTTTTCAATGAAAAAACAGACAGCGTTAAAAATCAATTGACAGGTGCATTTGATACGGTTCCTAATACACAAAGAGCATATAAAGCGGCAGGTATTGGTACCATTGTTGTAGGTGACGAAAACTATGGAGAAGGAAGTTCTCGTGAGCATGCTGCGATGGAGCCTCGTCATTTAGGTGTGCGTGTGGTATTAACAAAATCATTTGCACGTATCCACGAAACAAACCTTAAAAAACAAGGTATGTTGGCCTTAACTTTTGCAAACAAAACAGACTACGATAAAATTCAGGAAGATGATAGTATCGACGTTATTGGCTTAACAAGCTTTGCACCTGGTACGCCGTTAACTTTAGTGTTAACACACAAAGACGGATCAACAGATTCTATCGAAGCAAACCACACGTACAACCAACAACAAATTGAGTGGTTTAAAGCAGGTGGAGCGTTAAATATTATTAGAAAGCAGGTTGCTGGATAGTGCTTTTTATAGGCTTTTATAAAATATAAAGCCTATAAAAAATCACCTCTAAAGATTTACAAAATCCCTCTGAAAATTCAGAGGGATTTTTGTTTTTATACCCCGCATGGATTTTCTTAACTTTAAGCTATGATAAAAACAGCACTTGTTTCTTTTGGTATGAGTGGCC
>JBIKIS010000135.1:0-5655 GCA_044361485.1 Sediminibacterium sp. | reverse complement strand
AGTACCGCAATAAAATTATTTAATAAATCTAGGTCGGCCTCATCCATAATACCTGCAAATGAAGACCTTAGTATTTTGTAGCCGTTGTAAATAATAAGTAGGCTCATGCCCAGTGCAATAATTTTATCTATCCAGTATACTTTCCAAATAAGCATAGCTCCAATGCCCGCAACAATGGCAAGGGTAGAGTAGGTGTCTATTTGCAAATGTTTACCACTTGCCTGAAGTGCTAAGGATTTATTTTTTTTACCAATTTTAATACAAACAGCACCTGCAAAATAATTGATAATCGCTGTAGCGCTCACTAGCCACAAGCCCATATCAAGTGCGTGTAATGGCTCGGTGCTAAAAAAATTGGTGAGTGTTTCATAAATGATTAAAACACCTGCAGCCACAATTAAAGTACCTTCGGCAGCTGCCGAAATAAGTTCGGCTTTGCCATGCCCGTATGGATGATCTACATCTTTGGGTTTAGCAGCAACATATAAGCTGTAAAGTCCAATAAATCCGGCCACTACATTTACAATACTTTCTAGTGCGTCTGTTAATACCGAAAGTGAATGCGTATAAAAGTAGGCCACTGTTTTTACAGTTAGCAGTAATACGCCAAGGCTGGTTATTACTATTTGTACTTTAAAATTTTCTTTGGCTAATTTCACAGATGCGTTTTTTGAAACCTTTTTAAATCCGCTCTAGGGTGTAATGTATAGGACAGGTTTTTGCAAGCATCGCAGATACACCACAATATTTTTCGTGACTTAAACTTATGGCTCTTTTAAATTGATCTAATTGTGATTCATCTACATCTGCTTTGTATGTCATGTGAATCACCGAAAACACTTTTGGTATAGTATCCGTTTGTTCTGCTGTGGCTTCGATGGATAGTTTTGTAAAAGATACTTTCATTTTGTTGAGTATTTCAACAACATCGATGCCGCTACAGCCACAAAGTGAGGCCAACATTAATTTTTTAGGGTTCATACCTGAATCTAAACTTCCATTTTCGATGGTGGTGTCTAGTCTTATGGTCTGACCCGTTTCTGAACTGGCATCAAATGCCAAATGACTCACCCAATTTGTTGTTACTTTCATTGTATTTTATTTATTGCATGGCTTTTTCGTACCTAGCTGCTACAAAATCCCAGTTTACCAGGTTAAACCAAGCGGTAATATAATCGGCTCTTTTGTTTTGATATTTTAAATAGTAAGCGTGTTCCCAAACATCTAAACCCAGTAAAGGAAATCCTTTAAAAGTACTTACATCCATGAGTGGGTTGTCTTGATTGGCGGTAGAACCAATGGCTAGTTTTTTATCAGCACCAACAACAAGCCATGCCCAACCACTTCCAAATCGATTTTTTGCTGCGTCTGCAAACTGCGATTTAAATGTTTCTAAGGATCCAAAGCTATTATTGATAGCTGTGGCAAGCATACCGGTAGGAACCCCTGCTGGTGCAGCTTTCATGCAGTTCCAAAAAAGTTCGTGGTTGTAATGGCCACCTGCATTGTTACGCATTTTTGCAGAGTAGCTACTTATTTTTTGTAAAATAGTTTTTAGATTGCTATTGGTGTTTACATTTTCTGCGGCAGCAGCGTCTTGCACATTTTTTGCATAAGTGGCAGCGTGTTTGCTATAATGGATTTCCATGGTGAGCGCATCGATAAATGGCTCTAGTGCAGTATACGCATAAGGTAAGGGAAGTTGCGTAAACGATGTGCCAACGAGGGTAGGTGATACTGCCCCAGCTAACACGGATGCTGCTTTATCATTAGACGCAAGGGCATGTAATTGACTACCCGTAAGTGCCGTTACAACAGCTGCTTTAACCGTAGTGCCAATAAAACTTCTTCTAGAATTTTTGCTTGATTCTTGCGCTAACATGACTTAAAAATTTAGTTACCTAAAGTTACTTTAAAACTTGCGGGTATAGGTACGAATTTTGGTAAACAGCCTGTAGTAATACTCTTGGTTAAACAGTTGTGCGTCTGCCATGGCTTTTATCACTAAAAAAATACTTATGGGTAGCAAAATAAAAGTAGAGAGCCACATACCCATGAGTGGACTTAGTTGAGCCGATTTCACAAACTTTTCTCCAAACGTATTAAAGAGGTGAAATACCACAAAAAAGATAATGGCAAAAACCAGGGGTGTACCAAGGCCTCCTTTTCTAATAATGGATCCCAGTGGCGCACCAATTAAAAAAAGTACAAGGCATGCCGCCGATAAAGTAAACTTACGGTGCCATTCAATTTGGTGTAATTGAAGTGAGTTTTGACGTTCTTGGTAGTCTACGGCTAGGTAGTTTACATTGTTTTTAATGCCCGTTACTTGGTTAGAAGCGTTTTCGATGATTTCGTTTTGAATAGAGTCGGGGATGGCTTCATCAAAATTTTTATAATTTTTTTTGATACCTGCTTTTGCTGCTGCTGTTAATGTCCATCCAGTATCGGTGGTATAGCGCGCAAACCGGATATAAGGGTTTACTTCTTTGCGGGTTCTAGCCGTGTACATACTATCTACATTGTTGATAGAGTCGATGGCGGTATTAAGTTGACGTACGCTTAACATTTTAGGATCATAAAAACTACTATCGCCACTTTTTTTAAGCTGGAAACTTTTTAAGTCAAATATTTTTTTATACTGCTTAAAACCCATTCGAATAAATTCTGTTTTTGGAGTGCCTCTTACACCTCTTTCTTCGTAACGCCATCCATTTTTTAAAATAAATTCTAAATATTTTTTATCTTTTGTTACGCGCATGATACCGCTTTCGGCAAAAAGTACGTTGTCTTGTAAGCTGTAATTTTTTTCAAATAAAACGATGTCATGAATAACGCTATCGTTTTTTTCTTTTTTACCAAGCTTTATGACATAGCCATCCAGCTTATCATAAAAGACGCCTTCTTTAATATCAATAGCAGGTTTTGCAACAATGATATCAAACTTAAGGGTCGCTAGTTTGAGCTGTGTTACGGGAATAATATTATTGGCAAATAAAAAGGCGAGGCCACTTAAAAAAATGGTAATAACAACGAGTGGGCGCATAAAGCGCACGAGTGGAATACCAGCTGCTTTAATGGCTACAAGCTCAAACGACTCTCCTAAATTTCCAAATGTCATGATGGAAGAAAAAAGAAGTGCGAGTGGAAGTGCCACGGGTACCCATGATAAGGTAACGAGGCCAATTAAATAAAGTAGGGTAGGTAGGTCTAATCCTTTGCCCACTAAATCATCGATGTACAACCAAAAAAATTGCATGGTAAGTACAAACAACGAAATTAGAAATGCACCAATAAACGGTCCAATAAAAGAACGAATAATGAGTATGTCTAATTTTTTAATCAAAGCGCTGCAGGATTCTTTTGAAGAAGATAACGATATGTACGTAGCAGGCGCAGGAAAAACGAAAGTCTAGGCACCTAGTCTATGAAACAGTTCTTTCACTTGGTATTCCCAAAGTTGACTTTGATCTTTGATTTCATTTTTTTCAGCGAAATCTTTGATGATCAAAACTGTTTGGTTTGAAATTTCTGTTTTTTCAATTCTGAATTCGAAGTATTCATTTTTTTCGGAATGCAGCCATTGGTACTTGATAAACTTATCCTGCTCCTTTTCAATAACTTGTGCTTTGTCCGGAACACCGCCACCCCATGAAAAACTAAATTCACCATCCCATTCGTCCACTTTGTCGGCAAACCACTCTTGTAAACCGGCCGGCGTTGATAAAAACTCGAATAAAATACCTGGAGAGCATCTCACTGGAAATTCTATTGTAAATAATTGCTTCTTACTCATTACTTTGTCTATTTTACTACCCTTGTAGTCACGCAATAATATTAAATAATCTAACCCCGCCAAATGTTTTTTTATACCACTCGTGTAAATCTGCGTGAAATACCTTGGTACATTCTCGTGTACTTATGTATATAATTGATTATCAATAATTTGTAAGAATATAGGGGCGCTCTAATTTTTACAAATACTTGTCAAAAAATGGTTAAAATTAGTTTCAGTTCAACCTATATTTGCAGCCCGAGCCATTATTGGCTGGATTTATCAGCGAAAATCAAACTTTTATGTTTCAAGGTTTATCGGAAAAATTAGAAAGTGCGTTTAAGAATTTAAAGGGCGAAGCGCGTATCAATGACCTCAATATTGCCAATACCATCAAGGATATTAGGCGAGCACTTATTGATGCCGACGTTAACTTTAAAATAGCCAAAGAGTTTACCGAAAAAGTAAGGGACAAAGCCGTTGGTCAAAAAGTAATCAACGCGGTAAGTCCTGGACAATTGATGGTAAAAATTGTGCAAGATGAATTAACGGAATTGATGGGTGGAGAAGCCGTTCAATTTAATGCCGTTGGAAATCCTGCTGTGATTTTAATTGCCGGTTTACAAGGTAGTGGTAAAACAACTTTTACTGGAAAGCTTGCGAATCATTTAAAAAATAAATTAGGTAAATCACCGCTACTTGTTGCAGCAGACGTTTACCGTCCTGCGGCCATTGATCAACTTGGTGTGCTTGCAGCACAAGTAGGTGTAGAAGTATATTCTGAAGTAGGTAATACAGACCCTGTTGCGATTGCAAAAGCAGCCATTGCACACGCAAAAGCAAACAATAAAAATGTAGTGGTAATTGACACCGCGGGTCGCCTTGCAGTAGATGAAGCCATGATGCTAGAAGTGGCTGCCATCAATGCCGCCGTGAATCCTACCGAGATTTTATTTGTGGTAGATTCCATGACCGGACAAGATGCTGTAAACACTGCAAAAGCATTTAATGACCGACTTGACTTTACCGGTGTTGTACTTACTAAATTTGATGGCGATACAAGAGGTGGTGCGGCACTCACCATTAAATACACGGTTAACAAACCAATTAAGTTTGTAAGTAGTGGTGAAAAATTAGATACGCTCGATATTTTTTATCCCGACCGTATGGCGCAGCGTATTTTAGGCATGGGTGATATCACATCACTTGTTGAAAAAGCGCAGGCACAATTTGATGAAGTAGAAGCGAAAAAATTAGAAAAGAAAATCAAAAAAAATCAATTTGATTTTCAGGATTTTCTGACGCAGTTGCAGCAAATTAAGAAAATGGGTAACATCAAAGATTTGATGGGCATGATACCTGGCGTTGGTAAAGCCGTTAAAGATGTTGATATTAATGACAGTGCATTTGTGGGCATCGAGGCCATGATTAATTCCATGACTCCTTTTGAACGCGCCAACCCAGATTCCCTAACACCGAGCAGAAAGCAGCGTATCGCCAAAGGTTCTGGTAAAGAACTCGCCGAAGTGAACGCCTTTATGAAGCAGTTTGATCAGATGAAACAAATGATGAAAATGATGAATAACATGCCAATGGGCGGTCGTTTTCCGGGCATGAAAAGGTAGTTTTAACCGAATTTTAGGTCATTTTTAGGTTTTTTGGCGCCAAAATCACGCAAAATGCCTATATTTGCAACCCTTAACAATATTTCTTAACGCCTATAAATTTCTATTTAACATGGCAGTAAAAATGAGACTACAAAGACACGGTAGTAAAAAAAGACCGTTCTACTTCATCGTAGTAGCCGATGGTCGTGCACCAAGAGACGGTAAGTTTATCCAAAAAATTGGTACTTACAATCCATTAACAGTTCCAGCAAC
>JBIKIS010000022.1:0-19965 GCA_044361485.1 Sediminibacterium sp. | reverse complement strand
AAGCAATAGAAAACCTAAACACTTTAAAGCCTAATGCTTTAGCAAGTAAAATATCGTCTTTGTAACGGTAGTAAAAATCGGCGGCATGAGTGGGCCGCGCACCACCCTTAATGACGTTTCTTTTGCGTGCGAAAACATCCCACACAGATAAACCTTTTCCGTCCTCAAATGCTGCGCCTTCATTTTGTGGTGCGGCCATGCCAACACCCCATTTAAAATCAGGTCCAAAATCTTGTATCGAAAAAGATGGTTTATGCAAGTGGTTTAAATTTTGTCTAAAATTTCAAGTAAGTCATCTACAACAGCAGTAGGATCCGCAACTTGTATCTGCTCCCTAGTTTGCGCACCGGTTGTGACGCCAAAAGTTTTACCACAACCCGCATTTTTTCCTTCCTCTATATCAATCGCAGAATCTCCCACTTTTACCACTGTTGATGGATCTTTAATGGCAAAGTGCTTGATGGCATAGTCAATCATATCAGGTGCTGGTCTATTATTAGCTACATCAGATGCAGTTACCAATAAATCAATGTCTTTACCTTCGATCCAGTTTAATTTACTTAACAAACCGGTAGCAGTAGCTCTATTATATCCTGTATTTAAAACAACTTTAATTTCCTGCTTTTTAAGTAATGCAAAAACTGTTTCTGCATTAGAGCATGGCGTTACTTCCAAATTCAGATAGGCATTTTCTAATGCAACAATAAAATAATGATAGATCTCTTGCGCAAGTGTAGTTTCATGACCTAGCGATACCAATACATCCTTAATGGCTTGTAATTTTTCTTTACCAGCACCATGTAACAAAACGTCATCTAAAGTAACCTGTATACCTGCGTTAAAGATAGCTGCTTGCAATGTTTTATATACAACATTATTTTCATCTACCGTTGTACCTGCCATATCAAAAACAACCATACTTGTTTGCATAAACTTAAGATTTTAGTGAGGCTGTAATATAAGATGCAAAAGACTCTATTGGCTCTGTTTGCATGGTTGGATCTTTGGCTAAATCATCCCAAGTTCTTAACAAAACCGCTTCTTTATAGTTTGAATAGGTTTCAAATTGTTGCGCTTCGATTGCGTCCATAACACCACCTTGCAAAGCCAAACTCTGACGCGATGGCTCACTTAAGGTATCATAGTAGGCAGGGTTAACATAACATAAATATCTTTTTGCTTGCACATGCAGCTTAGCCGGTTCAACTACTTCTTTTATAAAATACTTATCCAAAAAAAGGGCAGCCAACTCTTCATGTAAATCATCTACACCATAATCTGGTGCATCATCTGGAAGTTCATGTAACAAATGACCAATGTCATGTAATAAACTAGCTGTAATTAAAGCAGCAGATGCATGGTTGTTTTTTGCAAACGTAGCCGCTTGTAATGCATGCTCTAATTGCGTTACAGCTTCTCCCCCATACAATGAATGTCCTTTTTGATTGAATAAATCAATAATTTTTTGAGTCATATACTTAAATTGTATTAATCATTTCTTCGGCAAATCCAAAAGACATGGTCATACCATGTCCACCAATGCCATTTAAAATATATACACCTGGCTCGATGGTTATAAATAAATCGGTAGCTCCATTTTTCATAACAGGATAAATACCATTCCAGGTTTGGGTAATTTGCCAATCATCAATATGCATGAGTTGCTTTAAATAATCAAGTACCAATTGATTTTGGTAATGATTGTCAAATGGATCAAAATCCAACCCATATTCGTGGGTATCGCCCACCGTTAATTCACCTTGCGCATTTTGTGATACCATTACATGAATGCCATGCTTTACATATTCAGACATGTCTTGATTGATTCTGGTGTGCAGTGCCTCCAATGACGACGCCACTGCAAAACTCTTGTAATGTAGTAAACTTAAGCCGCCACATACCGAAGTGCCAATTTTATAGTCTGATTTTTCGTGCTTGAAACGCATCATTTGCAACCTACTTTTAGTAATGGGCTGTGCAGTAAATACAGATGGAAAAAGTGTTTCAAAATCGGCACCAGAGCAAACACAAATAATATCTGCTTCAAAGGTTTTATCAAATGAACTCGCTTTATGTTTTGCAACGCCCGTTATAGCAGTACCCCATACAAATTCGACGCCATAAGTTGCAGTCAAATAAGCAGGTAATCCTTTAATGGCAGATCGTGGATCAATAATTACTTCGTCATCACTATATAATCCACCTATCAATTTACGCTGATTGATACCTGAAAACCTATCTGCTATTTGCTCAGGCGTTAACAAATGAACTGGACGCTGGTTTGCAATAAATTTTTCATGCATTTCTTCTAGCACTGCCCATTCGTCATCAAAATAAGCCAAATGAATACTTCCACAAGGATTATAAGACTGTTTCATGCCATCTAAACACTCCATCCAAATTTGTTTGGTTCGTTTAGCCCTTTCATACAAGGCACCATCTGGTTGACCAACCGGCCATAGCATCCCAAAGTTTCTGATGGAAGCACCAATAGCTTCCTGGGTTTTATCAATGACTGTAACTTGATATCCTTTAATGGCGAGCGCCCTAGCTGTTGCCAATCCTACAATTCCTGCGCCCACTACAATTGCTTTTTGTTGTAACATAAACAAATTTGAAAAATAAATATACTAAAAAAAGCGAAGCCTAGAAAGGCTTCGCCATAAACGATTGCTTGCCACAATTCATTTTATTTAACCAAAATAAAACTAATGAGAATATTGAAAATGTTTAAAAATCATATCCTTGTAACAGAAGCACAAAAGTATAAGCATGATATGTCCTAAATGTTAAGGCAAGGTTATCCTAATGTGATCTAATTCATTTAAATTGTTTACAATTAATTAACACAACAAAACAATACCCTACAAAAACTAAATTAACTTTCTGCACCATTCTAAATGCAAAAAAATGCCCAATAGTAGATATGCCGTTTTTGATAACGCATCAATGTCATTACAAATAAAGGAAATTGAAATTCCTGCACTACAAGACTATGAAATATTAGTTAGGGTCAATTATACCACTTTATGCAAGTCGGATATACTAACTTATACAGGCAAAAGAAAAGAAAAAAATCCAACCATTTTAGGACATGAAATTTGTGGAACCATTGTTGCGTTTGGCAACAAAGCTCCAAAAATTGATTGCAGACATAATAACATTGCAATTGGTGATTTAATTACATGGGCAATTTATGCGAGCGATCCTACCGAAGCCATGTCTTTAAAAGGAATACCACAAAAAGCAGCAGGATTGTTTAAATACGGACATGAAGAAATAACTATAACAAACCATTTGCATGGCGGACTTAGTGAATATATTATTTTAAGACCCCATACACCAATCATAAAGCCCTTAGTAGACCTGCCAATTCAAGTATTAACAATTGTAAACTGCGCTGTTGCTACAGCAGCGGGTGCCATCAGAATTGCTGGCAACATAGAGGGCTTAAACATAGTTATTGCAGGTGCTGGCATGCTAGGCGTTATCGCATGTGCCATGGCAAAATCTAAGGGGGCAAAAAATATTATTGCAATAGATATAGAAAATGAAAGACTTAAAATGAGTACTTCGTTTGGCGCTACCCATACGGTTCACCTCGATACCATCAACAGTTTCCAAAATTTTTCAAATTGGCTAACCTATAACAAATTGCAAATAGATTGTTTTATAGATTTTAGCGGAGAACCAACAACCATAGATATACTGCTAAAACAACTGAGCATTGGTGGTACCGCCGTATTTATTGGATCTACGTATCCTCAACAAGACATTACGCTTAATGCAGAAACAATTGTCAGAAATATTTGGACAATCAAAGGGCTCCATAATTACAATGAATCAGACCTTATAGAAGCTGTTGATTTTGTTGAATCATACCATCAAGAATATCCAATTTCAACTTTAGTAAAAGGTGGATTCACTTTGGACACTTGCAAATTAGCATTTGATTATGCAATAGAAGAACATCCATATAGGGTTGGTATATCACTCAAATAAATATTATTATGAATGCCTTTTATAAAGTACAAACCTACCTGAGCAAATCAAAGCCCGCAGTATTTATATTCTTTTGCAGTAGTGCTGCCTTTTTAACGTATTGCAGTATGTATGCATTTAGAAAACCATTTACGGCGGGGACCCATAAAGGACTTGAATTACTTGGTGTAGATTATAAAGTGGCACTTATCATTTTACAACTTATTGGCTATGTAATTTCTAAGTTTATTGGTATTAAGTTTATTGCAGAACTAGAACCAAAAAAAAGAGTAATTACACTCATTGTATTGATGGGTATAGCACTATTGTCTTTACTAGCTTTTGGATTGGTTCCATATCCGTACAATGCAGTATTTATGCTAATAAATGGACTACCGTTAGGCCTAATATGGGGTGTCGTGTTTAGCTTTTTAGAAGGCCGAAAATTTACAGAAATACTAGGCGCATTTATGGCAAGTTCATTTATGATTGCTTCAGGCATTGTAAAATCTGTTGGACTATTTGTTATGCAACAATTTAATGTAACTGAAACTTGGATGCCATTTTTTGCAGCAGTTGCTTTTATTCCAATTTTAATAATTGGCATATGGATGCTTAGCTGCATTCCAGAGCCAAACCAAGAAGATATTTCATTAAGAACAGAAAGGGTTCCCATGGATGCCGCCAACAGAAAAAGGTTTTTAAAACTCTTTTGGCCTGGCATTTTTTTAGTAGTTGCTGTTTATGTAGGACTCACCATTTTTAGAGATTTACGAGATAATTTTGCGGTAGAATTATGGACAGAACTTGGTTACCTGAAAACGCCATGGGTACTTGTATTTGCAGAAATCCCAACCGCCATATTTGTTTTGGTGGTTATTGGCTCCATGATTTTACTTAAAAACAACAAGAAGGCATTTTACTTATCTCTGATGCTTTGTGTAACTGCAGGAATAGGATTTTTAATAAGCACCTATTTGTTTAATGAAAGGCTCATCAGTCCTGTAATTTGGATGGTACTCATGGGACTTTTAATGTATCTCCCCTACCTCATTTTTCATACCATTTTATTTGAGAGATGGATTGCATTTTTTAGATACAAAGGAAATTTAGGCTACTTAATGTATATGTCCGATTCGTTAGGGTACTTTGGTAGTATGTTAGTACTACTCTATAAAAACTATGGTACCAAAGGATTTAATTGGTTGCCATTTTTTACAAATACCGCGTGGATAATTGGCGTTTTAATTACAATTTTAGGCGTATTGGCGATCGTCTATTTTCGGAGTAAAGAAACACCCTCTAAAGCCTGAGCAACCTGAGCAGGTAGCTTAATATCTAAGTAAATAGCAATCGTAGGGAAGATATCTACAATGGCTGTTTTTACAACTTCTTTAGCAGGCTTTTTATTTATAACTAACCAGGTATTACGCTCACTGTCTGATTGACCTCCATGATCCTTTCCCGTTTGTGCATCTCTGCCATGATCGGTGGTAATAATAACGAGCCACTCTTCATTAAAATTTATTTCTCTAAAATTTACTGCTTGCATGATAGATCCAATTTGCTTATCAAGCATAGAAATAGCGGTATCAAGCTCCGGACTTTTTCCATATTTATGCCCCATATCATCGGTGTATTCTAGATACACCCAAGACATATCTGGCGCACTATCTTTAATAACATGGCTTGCTTCGGCAACCACTTTTTCATCAATTAAATGAATGTAATAGGCTTTTTTATCGTGCGGAAATTGAAGGGTATCGAGTTCATATCCATCACGGTGGTAATCTACCTGCAAATAATTAGTTTGCGCGAGGCCATCTCCAACCAATTTGGTTCTATTATCAAGCCAAGTACTAAACACACCAATTTTTTTATTGGGATAGGCTTCTTTAAATACTTTAAAAATAGTGGGGTAATTATAATTGGGATTTTTAATGGCATTATCAACCACACCATGCTTATTGGTCCATGTACCTGTAAGTAGAGAGTTGTAGCCTACCGCAGAAATTGTTGGAGACTCAGATACACCTCCTTTTTCGCCACCAACATAACATGGAAAATACGCACCTTTATTAATAATGGCGTCAAATGCAGGTTTATTTGCTTTTTCTAATTCAGTGGCTGGAATGCCATCAGCAATAATAAATAAAACCTTTTTATTTTGAGCAGTAGCTAATTGTAGTGAACACAAAAGCACTAGAATAATCCGAAACATAGAAAAACTTTAGAGATACCTAAGATAGTGATTCTTTAAAGGATATACTGACCCATTTATTTTTTTCGGTGATCCAGTCGGAAGTATGTTTGCTAATACCAGCTAAAATATCCCAGGCAGCAGCTACTTGTTCTTTTGTTGGTGCAGCACTCACATAATTTTGGTTACGTGTAACAGACCCTATAATTTCACCAGTTATCAAATAAGCATGATCATTAAATATTTTACCAATCACATGATTTTTTTTACCAAAAAAACAATCCCCAATAATAATACCAATAACAGATTTGTCATTGTAATCGAGGATCATCATGTTTTCTAGTAATGCAATTGGATTGTTTTGCTGATCATGTACAATATACATATAAGGTATTTTAGTAGTGGTAAAACTGCAGTTTTTGTCCTACTAAATGCACAAACTCATATTATCTTAATGTAAAGAAATTGTTATGCCTTTGCGTAAGCATCTATCATAAAAATAGCCGTATCAGCAAAATCTTTGCCCTTGTTCATTTTATCGAGGGCAGCGCGCTCATAGGCAAGTTCTTCTGTTTGGGTAGTTAAAACGCCAAAAATAAGTGGGATAGTAGCCTGGGTAGATAGTATAGCCATACCTTCTGTAACATACTGGCAAACATATTCGTAATGATCTGTATCGCCTTTAATCACAGCACCAATCACAATTATGGCATCATACTTTTTGGTATCGATTAATTTTTTTGAATAACCAACAAGCTCTACAGCACCCGGGCATTGAACTAATACATACGGTGTTTGAGTGGCTTGTAATTGATGCATACAACCCTTTGTTAAAAGCTCCGTTATTTCAATATTAAAAGTTGCCTGAATAACTGCAATCATGATTTATAATTTTATGTGGTGGTGTCCAATATTAATTTTAGCATCTAAATATGCCTGATTGTGCTGGTTAACTTTTGCAGCTACATGTTGCGTCGTAAAACTAATACCCGCAGCTTTCACAGCAGCTTCCTTTAATGGATTATTGGTAATTAGTGTAATTGATGTGTAACCAAGCATTTTTAAAATAGCAATGGCGTCGTCATAATTTCTATCATCGGCCGGAAGCCCTAAAGCTTCGTTGGCTTCGTAGGTATTTAAACCCTGCTCCTGTAAATGGTAGGCTTTAATTTTATTAGAGATACC
Source organism: Sediminibacterium sp. (assembly GCA_044361485.1). GTDB lineage: Bacteria > Bacteroidota > Bacteroidia > Chitinophagales > Chitinophagaceae > Sediminibacterium. The sequence continues at coordinate 12,599 of JBIKIS010000022.1, read as the reverse complement.
AATACCCCTTCCTTCGTGATTTTTTAAATAAATAACAGCGCCGTTTTTATTTTGCGCTATGCTTGTAAGTGCATGGTGCAGTTGACTTTGACAGTCGCAACGCAAACTACCAAAAATATCGCCAGTTGTACATTCGGAGTGGATACGCACCATGGGAGTTACCGCTTCTGCTTCACTATTTTGTAACACATAATGTTCTACCAAACTTATTGGGTTTTTAAAAACCTTGATGGTAAAATCACCAAATGCAGTTGGTAAATAGGCTTCCGAAATGAGTTCCATTTATTGCATCGTTTTTCGGTGATCAATAATTTGCTGAATGGTGATGATGGGAAGTTCGTATTGTTTTGCAAAACCAAAAAGTCCATCACGGCGCATCATATTGCCATCATTATCCATAATTTCACAAATAACAGCAGCGCCTGGTTGATTCGTTAACAAACATAAATCAACACCAGCCTCGGTATGCCCAGGTCTTATTAAAACACCACCCTCTTTGGCAACCACCGGAAATAAATGACCGGGTTTAATAAAATTGTCTGGCTTACTATCATCACTAGCAATTAACGCAGCAGTGATAGATCTTTCTTTTGCAGAAATACCCGTGGTAATACCAAATTCCGGAGTAGCATCTATAGAATCATGAAACGCAGTACTGAATGCATCTTTTGCATTACTTGGCACCGGATGTATATCTATTTTTTGGGCAATGTTTTTTGAGATAGCAATACATATAAGACCCCTCGCTTCTTTTGCACAAAAATTTACTTTAGCAGGTGTAGAAAGGGCCGCACTAAAAATAATATCGCCTTCGTTTTCTCTACTTTCATCATCAACCACAACTATAAGTCCGCCATTTTTAAAATGCGCTAAAGCAACCTCAACTGAACTAAATGAATAACTCATAATTATTTTGATAACAACTTTTCGGTGTATTTGGCCAAAATGTCAAATTCAATATTTACCCTATCTCCTATTTGTAAGGCACTTAAATTGGTTTTTTCAAGTGTGATGGGTATGATACAGAGTTCTAACAAATTTTGATCGGTTTTGTTGACCGTTAAACTAACACCGTTAATGGTAACAGATCCTTTATACACCGCATATTTAGAAAAAGAAGGCTCAAATTCAATGGTAATAAACCATGCAGTATCAGATACTACTATGTTTTGCACGAGCGCCGTATCATCTACATGACCCAGTACATAGTGCCCGCCTAAAAAACTAGCAGGCTGTAAAGGAAGTTCAATATTTACCTTGCAACCTGCAACGTAATGCTTTATAATTGTTTTAGAAATCGACTCTGTAGAAACAAAAAATGACATCGTATCATTATGGATGGCAATTACCGATAAACAGGCGCCATCAATGGCCACACTATCACCCAGTTTAACACGAGCAGCCACAGAAGCACTGGTAACATCAAGTTTCCAGCCTGTTTCCTGTATATCAATAGCAGAAATGCTTGCAGATTCAACAATTCCAGTAAACATGGATTGATTTCTTTAAATTTGAGGTGCAAAGATAAGCGATGACACCAGAAGAATACGTATTATTCGCATCAAGTTTGGCCAAAAAAGCCAATAAAAAGGCCATTGGGCCCAACCCATTTGTGGGGGCTGTGGTGGTAGATGAAAAGGGTATCATCATTGGAACAGGATACCATCAAAAATGGGGCGACAAACACGCCGAGGTTTATGCAATTGAAGAGGCCGTTTCCCATAACCAAGATCTAACAAATTGTAGCCTTTATGTAACACTGGAACCATGCTCACACCATGGGAAAACCCCTCCTTGCACCGATTTAATTGTACAATCAGGCATCAAAAAGGTATTTGTTGGCTCACTGGATCCAAATCCTAAAGTAGCAGGATTTGAGCTATTAAAAGAAAAAGGAATTGACATAGTGTTGGTTGAACTAAAAGAGGCAATCGAATTAAATAAAATTTTTTTTACCAATCAAAAAAAACAAAGACCCTTTGTTTCCTTAAAAATAGCGGCAACCATTGATGCTAAAATTGCCGATTACACAGGCACTTCTAAATGGATCACAAACGAGGAAAGTAGAAATTTTGTACACGCAAATATCAGAACAGAGGTGGACGCGGTTATTAGCACAGCCAAAACTGTGATTGAAGACAAAGCCACTTTAAATTGTAGAATCCCAGGTCAAGAAAACGTAGCATTAAATGCCATTATTATTGATAGAACTGGACGGATGCTACAAGAACAAAACAGTGACCTTCCTATTTATTACAACCGAACCAACACGCAGGTATTTATTGTTACGGCGCCCAATGCCCTTCAAAAAAATCAATTACTTCCGAATAGCGTTCGCATTATCGAAATAGATTTTAATGCAAATAATGAAGTCAATTTAAACCAGCTTGGCAAAGCGCTATTAGACGCTGGTTTATATCATGTGCTCATAGAAGCAGGATCTATGTTTAGTAGTTATGTACTTGAACATCAATGGGCCGATGAACTGCACTATTTTATTGGATCTAAAATATTATTAGACAGTGCTGCCAAGCCTGCATTTACGTCAACTCATCCAACCAAGCTCTCAAACAGTATGCAATTAACCGTTGTTAACAGCTTAACTTTTAAAGATGATGTTTACATACATTACAAAATAGATTCGTTGTAAAAAACGCCTATATTTTTTGGTTGATTAAGTGCGTCCTCAAATAAAAGTATAGCAACCTGAGCCATACAAGTAGATTCAAAATCTTTTACCGTAAAGGATTTCTTATCTGTGCCTTCTTGTATCAACTGAGTAATACCAGCCAATCCTTTCTGTAATCCATCCGTCGATTTTTTAACATTGGCATATAAACTTACCAGCGCTTTAATTTTTGCAGTGTCTATAGAAAAAAATGTGTCTTTTTGATGGTCTGATATATGATTACTAAAATCATGCGCTAAGTTTTGACCACTTTCTTGTTGAATTTTATCTACAATATCCTGGGCCGCAAATTTTGCAAAAGCAAGTCCTTCTAACAAAGAATTAGAAGCTAGCCTATTGGCACCATGTAACCCAGTAGACGCACATTCACCAATTGCATATACATGTTGCACTGTAGTTTCACCAAACTCATTGACCGCAATACCACCACAACTATAATGCTGCGTTGGAACTATGGGTATATAGTTTTTAGTAATATCGATACCCAGTGTTTTTTTGACGGTATTATAAATATTGGGGAAATGAGATTCGATAATTGAACTATCAATCATGGTGGCATCTAAAAATTGATGCTGCACTTTTTCAATTTCCATTTCTGTAATAATGGCTCTTGAAACAATATCTCTTGGTGCCAAAGAACCGCTGGGATGATACTTAAACATAAAATCTACACCTGCCCTATTCCGAAGCACTGCACCGGCACCTCGCAAAGCCTCTGAAATTAAAAAAGTGTCTTCGCCATTAGCATATAACCCAGTTGGATGAAATTGTATAAAACTTAAATTTTCAATTTGTGCGCCCAGCAAGTTGGCTAAATATATACCGTCGGCTGTGGCTACAGGTGCATTGGTGGTTTGTGCATATAACTGCCCTATCCCGCCAGTAGCAAGCACTACATAGCTTGCCGTATAATTTTCAAATTGATTATTTTTTATATCGTATACACGAACCACAAATTGTCCACTGCTATTTTTATCAATAGAAATAACCAAATAATATTCAAACATCAAAAGCCCTTCTGAATTTTGGATACTATGTAGTAATGTTTCTTGTAGGGCTTTTCCTGTATAATCTTTTACATGCCAAACCCTGTGCGCTGCATGCCCACCTTCTTTAGCTAAATCTAGTTGGCTGTTTTGATTTGTATCAAAAGGCATACCCATTGAAATCAAATCCTGCATAAGCTGAGGACCCTGTTCAATAACTTTTTTTACAACCTCCTTATTATTTACGTGAGCCCCAGCAATTAAAGTGTCTTGTATATGAAACGCAGTAGAGTCGTGATGGATATTTGGCTGTGGCGCTACAGCGGCAATGCCACCCTGCGCCCAATTGGTATTGGTATTTGCAAAAGAAGATTTACAAAACAAGGCAACAGATTTCTTATTTGTACGCTGAAATTGAGCACCCGCATAGTAATGCAAAAATGAAAGTCCAGCAACACCTGAGCCAATGACTACCGTATCAAAATGTGGTGCTTGCATTACAATACCGTTAGCATATTATTTAATGCACGCAGCGCAGGCTCATGCACTTCAGGTGCAATATTTATTTCTGGTAATTCGTAATACAGAGCGTTGTATAATTTTTCGAGGGTATTCATTTTCATGTACGGACACTCTGAACAAGCACAACTATTGGATTCAAGTGCAGGCGCAGGTATAATTTTTTTATGCGGAACGGCTTGTTTCATTTTATACAAAATACCTGCTTCTGTAGCTACAATAAACTCGGTATGTTCCGAAACTGTTACGTATTCGATGAGCGCCTTGGTAGAACCAATAAAAGCCGCCTTGTCTAAAATACCAGGCAAACACTCAGGATGCGCTATTAGTAGCGCATTTGGATGATCTATTTGCAACTGTGTTAACTTGTCTTGCGAAATATTAACGTGTACAATACAAGCACCATCCCAAAGTATGAGTTCGCGACCGGTTACTTTTTGAACATACATGCCCAAATTTTTATCGGGTGCAAAAATTATTTTTTTGTCTTTTGGAATCGCATTGACAATATCAACCGCATTAGATGAAGTACATATAAAGTCACTCTCTGCTTTAATTGCTGCAGAACAATTGATATAACTTACTACAACAGCATCTGGATGTTGTTTTTTAAATGCTAAAAATGCATCAAGTGGCGTAGCATCTGCTAAAGAGCAACCTGCATGCAAATCGGGAATTAAAACTTTAGCAGTAGGGTTTAAAATTTTTGCAGTTTCGGCCATAAAATGAACCCCGCAAAAAACAATCATTTTTGTATTTAATTCTTTTGAAATTTTAGCCAAAGCATAACTATCTCCAATATGATCGGCTATTTTTTGAATATCTTCAGAAACATAATAGTGCGCAAGTATGATAGCATTTTTTTCTTTTTTGAGTGCTAAAATGGCTTCTACTAAATGTTCGCGATCAGGAACTGATCTACTCAAATAACCCACTCTATTTACTTCTTGCTCAAATAACATTTATACAATTTTTAATGAGATATCTACAGATATAGCATGATGCGTTAAAGCGCCTACAGAAATACAGTTTATACCTTGTATTAAGTAAAGCTTAATATTATTAAGATTAATTCCACCCGATATTTCTAAATTTTTAGTTGGCGCTATGGTGTTGCGGTAATGAATATACTTTTCTATCACTTCAGGCTTATGGTTATCAATTAAAATCCGGTTCACAATCGAATGCTTAAGCGCAATTAAAAATTCTTGTTCGTCCTTTACTTCTACAATAACAGGGATTTGTATATTTTGTTGATTGCAGTAGGATAAACAATTGTCTAAAGCGCTTTGTATATCTCCTGCCGCCTTGATATGATTGTCTTTAATTAAAATTTGATCGTCGAGCCCAAACCTATGATTTACGCCACCACCAATTACGACAGCCCATTTTTCGGGTAATCTAAAATTTGGTGTTGTTTTACGCGTATCATAAATATCGATACTAGCAGGCTGCGCCAATTGCACATACTGCTTGGTCAGCGTAGCAATGCCACTCATGCGTTGCATGGTGTTTAAAAGTAGTCTTTCGATTTGTAAAATGCTTGAGAGCTTACCACTAATAACGCCCACACAAGCGGGCACATCCTCAATCATATCGCCATCTTTACAACTAAAATTTGCCTCCAATTGCGGATCTAGATAGTTGCAAATTTGGATGGCTAAAGCAACGCCTGCAATGGTGCATTTTTCTTTTACAAAGCAATGAGCTACACCACTTATCTCGTTATTAAAACTTGACTTTGTTGTAATATCTCCATCACCAATATCTTCGTGGAGCGCTTGCTCAATAAAAGAACGAATAGCTGCTGGGTTATGAAAGTCTCTTTGTACCATCTATTTGCTTTGGTCGATAATTTTAATTGTTGCTTTTTCTAAACTTGACAAAACAGAGGATAAAGCAAATGGTGTACGCTGAAAGAAAAATAACGTAATTAATTTTCTTTTGGGGTCTACCATATAAGCGGTATTAAATGCCCCACCCCAAAAGTAACTGCCTTCCGATGCATTGTTAACTACCTGTCCTTTAGTACTTGTTAATCCAACCCCTAATCCAAAATTATTTAATGAAGGAAACCCTCCAAAAATAAAGGTTTTAGCACCCAATTGATTGGTGGTTAAGGAATCAACAAACGATTGACGAAGTATTTTTTTGTTTCCAATACTACCACCTTGTAGCAAGCAACCTAAAAACTTAGCGTAATCGTGGGTGGTAGAAACAAGTCCGCCAATGGCCGAAAAATATTTACTATTTTTTTGTAGTGGATAATCTGCATTAAACAATGCTAGCGGAATCAATGCTAGAGAGGTATCGGTATTTTTAGCGTATAACTTTACGAGCCTATTTTGTTTATTTTTTGGCAAATAAAAATAAGTATCCTTCATGCCAAGTGGCTCAAAAATATTTTTTTGTAAGTACTGGTCAAGTCTAAGTCCCGAAATTTTTTCGATAAGTGCCCCAATAATATTAGTACTTAACCCATAACTAAACCGCTCACCAGGCTGGTGCATAAGTGGCATTTGAGCAATTTGCGCAACCTCTTCGGCTAAAGTAGCATATGAACCATTTAAAGGCTTGTCTAAATTATACTTTTTAAAGAGGTAAGCATATTTGGGATATTCATCTCCAGAACTAATGCCCGATTGGTGTGTAAGTAAATCCCTAATTGTTACTGACCTTACCCTATCAACTAATTGGAAGCTATCACCTTTGGCGCTTATTACTTTTTGACTTGAAAAGGCTGGAAAATATTTTTGTATGGGGTCGTCTAAACCAACAGCTCCTTTTTGTACAAGTTGTAAAAAGGCAACAGATACAACCGCCTTAGTTTGAGAGGCAATTCTAAAAATACTTTTGGTAGACATGGGCGTTTTTTGCTCCAAATTGGAATAGCCAAATGCCTTATCATACAATACCTTACCGTCCTTAATAACAAGACCCACAGCACCCGGTGTATTGAATTTGTTTATTTGTAATTGTAGGATTGAATCTATTGCACTAAAATTTTGTGCGGAGAGCCCTATTGAGAAAGAAACTGCACAAAAAACAAGCAGGTATTTAACAATATTCATTTTTAATCGTTTGGCGAAAGTACAAATTATATTAAAAATGAAATATTATATTTTATGAGTAGAAATTCTATATTTATTTATTTGTCATAGCCGATTCTTTTAAATAGTAGGCTAGCTCCCCTGCAATTTCTACATGCTCTTCCAAAGATGGATGTCCGTCACAACCTGCATGATACTGTTTTTTAAAAAAATAAGATGATACTTTATTGTCGCCAGCCGCTTTAGTAATCTTAACAACTGATGCGATTGTTTTAACCATAAAAGCCTTAAGTGAAGCGTCTGCCATAGGACTAGAAAGACAAATAAAGTTAGCTGCAGGATATTTAGCACGCAAATCTTTTAAAAAACGCACATAATTACTTACAAAAAGAGCCGAGTCTTGGACACCATCATTTTGACCCAAACAAATAGTTACGATTGAAGGCTGATAGCTTGCAAAATTCCATGAAATTTTATTTTCACTCATATTCACTTTATCAAAAACAGTTGGCATGGTTACAGGTAAATTGCAACAACTATGCATGAGGCCAATACCAGAAACAGAAGACAAATGTACTTGGGCATTTAATTTTCGTCCAAGTAGCATACCATAACTCATATATGCATTGTGCTGATCATACCAATTTCCTTTGCCACAAGGCACCAAAGACTGGTCACTACCTGTTCCACAAGTAATTGAATTACCAATACATTCTATAGAAGTAACAAAAGTAGGTGCCGCCTCTCTCAAATTTTTACTAAGCAGTCCTACAAAAACTAAGCGACCAATATTTGCTTCTGTATTTTTACAAACCTGTAGTGTATGCCAACCTTTTTTTGAAGCTCCTACCGCCCAAATAGTATCTAGCGCTTTGGTTAGTTTTAACCGAACTGGCGTATTATCCAACACAACTTCAATATAATTATGATTGGATCCCCACTTAATTTCATCTTCTAAAATTATACCACAAGAATCTCCTTTAAAAACACAATCAATGGTAACACCTGGTTGCCAAAATGTAGGACGTAATGGATTGGAAAAATCAATCCGTCCCATATAATTAATGGCTTTGTGTGTAGGCAAAAAATGCTGGTACCTTTGCTGTTGTGAAAAAGCATTTTGTACAACTAGCAAAATATACAACACAATAAACAGGTACTTTTTTTGCATGTAGGCAGTATTAAAATTAGTTATTGTAACAAATGGCTAATGCGGTTAGCTACTTCGATACAGGCCCTACTGTTATGGTAAGGGCATTTCCAAAAACCTGCTTTTTCTTTGTTAAGCAAATTTCCTGATGCATCATAACCCCAATACCACTCACCAAATCTAGCATCCTTAAATTGATTTTTAATTACAGCCCAACTCGTTAATGAATGTTGGAGATAAATAGTATTACCACTATTTTCAAATGCATTTAAAAAGCCTACCATCGCCTCGGCTTGCGGCCACCAGTCTATGCCTTTATCCAAAACCTGGGTATGGGTATGGTAGTCATTATAAACAGCGCCCTCTGGAGACAAATTTGCTGCAACTACTGAGGCCATGGCCTGAGCAATATTTGTAAATTTTTCTATGCGCAACGCATCTTTTGTGATAACAGCCGCTTCCTGCAAAAGCCAAGCGGCTTCAATATCATGACCAAAAGAAACCTCACTAGCGTTGCTTGTCCAGTCTTTTTCAAAAAATAATTTTTGCTGACATGTTGTTGGATCAATAATATGCTGCTCAAAAATATCAAGGAGTTGTGTAACCGATTGCTTAAGCGCCTCGCTAGGTAAAACAGTATACAGCTTTGCATACGCCTCAATCACATGCAAATGCGTATTCATAGATTTGATCGCATTTTGATCTTTATCGCTTAAACGAACGTCTTCAATAACAGAAAAATCATTTCCCAAACACTCTATGTAGCCGCCATATACCGGATCATAAAAATGCATTTCTAAACATCTATATAGTTCGGCTGCTTTATCTAGTGCTGCCTGATCTTTAGTAGCTTCATAATACGCCGACAAACCATAAATAGCAAAAGCTATTCCATATGCTTGCTTTTTTGTAGACACAGGTATTCCATTTGGTTGCACAGACCAAAACATTCCACCATAATGTTTGTCATAAAACTGAGTAATAAGTTGCTTATACGCTGTATGCGCAAAATTTAGGTATACTTTATTTTGGGTGTAGTTGTATGCCGCAGAAAATGTCCACAATATCCTGCTTTGAAGCACTAAGCCAATGGGGGCATTTGCGTCTGAAATGTTAGCACCACTTATTTCACCATAAAAAAAAACAGTTTCTTTATTGAGCATATGCTCCATCCACCAATCCAAAATAGAAGACATCTCTACTTCAACTTCTGATTTATAACTAAGCAGTGATTGTTTTATTTTGGCATCCATAAGCGTACAAAAAACTATTTATGAATTGCCTCTAATAATATCCATCACCCTACTAACTGCATTTGCAGAAGTATAACCATCCGCTGGGGTATTTTTTACATAATCAACCAACTGCTCAATGCTAGTGGTAGCCACATGCATACGCGTATCTGAAGATGCATAATAAATAGCAACAGAGCCATCTTCACGGTTTATCCAACCATTTGAAAACAATACATTAGAAACATCTCCCACACGCTCCTCACCTTCTGGTGCCATAAAATATCCGGCAGGCTTGTAAATTATTTTTCCTATTTCTTGTAAATCTGTCATGAATAAATACAACACATACCTTAATCCGGCAGCTGTATTACGCACACCATGTGCTAAATGTAACCAACCATGTGGCGTATAAATGGGCGCAGGACCTAGGCCGTTTTTAGATTCATTGATGGTATGGTAAACACGTTTGTCTATAAGCGTTTCCTCGTTTATAACTGCATGTTCAATGTCCTTTGTATAACCAATGGCAATGCCCCCACCAGAACCTGCCTCAATAAAACCATCTTGAGGTCTTGTATATAGCGCGTACATACCATTAACAAATGTTGGATGCAATACCACATTACGCTGCTGATTAGACCTAGTTATTAAATCGGGTAAGCGCTCCCAGGTTTTTAAATCTTTTGTTCTAGCAATACCACACTGTGCAACCGCAGAAGACTGATCCGAATCGGGCACGCCTTTTTGTCTGCGTTCGGTACAAAACAAACCATAAATCCATCCATCTTCGTGTTGCACCAATCGCATATCATATACATTGGTATCTGGCTCGCTTGTTTCAGGCAACAATATAGGTATATCCCAAAAAGTAAACCCATCTATGCCGTTTGCACTCTCTGCAATAGCAAAAAAAGATTTTCTATCATACCCTTCAACACGTGCTGCTAAAATGTATTTGCCATTCCAAAACATAGCACCGGCATTAAATACCGCATTGATACCAAACCGTTCCATTAAAAATGGGTTGGTATTAGGGTTGCAATCATATCGCCATTCTAGAGGAACATGCGCTGCTGTTAACACAGGATGCCTATACCTGGTAACTAATCCATTGTAAGATGCTTCCTCATTTTTAGCAGCAAGTAACGCCGCATGACTGCTTCGTATTTGCTGTAACCGCTCATTAAATTGCTTACTCATGCTATATTAATTTCTAATCTTCTAATTTATTCCACCAAGTTCTTTTTAAAATAACCACAGTAACAGCCAAAATAGCCACCGTAATAATAAGTGGTGTTTTTAACCACAATACGATGTATATAGGTAGTAATGTTAAACAGGTTTGGGCAATCATTCCTATTACTACATTAAACATATCTAACGTAAACCTTTTATTAGGTTCAAAAGTTGGATCGGCTTCAACAACTAGGTTATGAATGGGCTTCCAAAAGCCCCAAGGCTTAACCGTTTTGTAAAAAGTGGTAAGTGTTTCGTTATCTGTTGGAGGCGCCGTATAAGTTCCCACAAGACAACCAATAATTGACAATAAGAAAATAATAGGCCACACATTTAAAAAGAGCCCGTCGTATAGTTTTAGAAATACGAGTGCCGAAACAATACCTGTAGCCATACCCATCACAAAACCATTGGCATTAAAACGCCACCAATACCACTTAAATAAATTAGCAGCAATATAACCACCATACAGTCCTCCCACGATCCATTGTAAAATACTATTTACATCTTTTGCAAAAAAACCAAGAATAATTCCTAGCACAACCACTAATATGCCTACTAAATAATTGGTAGTAGCTATTTTTTTATTACTCGCATTTGGATTCATGTATTTTAAATAGATATCATTGATAATATAGGCCTGTGCTGCATTTAAAGTACCAGAAAACGTACCCATAAATGCACCTAGCAAGCCCGTTAATGTGATACCTAAAATTCCAACCGGTAAAAAAGCATAAATGGTTGCGGGTAAAATTTTTTCAAAATCGGGACCATCTACAGATGCTATATTTAAATCTTTGTAGTACAAAAGCGCTAACACAGTTATACCAATAATCATGGAGTAACGTATGGGCAGTAAAATAATAGAAACAAAGCCGGTCATTTTACTAGCTTCCTTAGGTGACCTGGTAGATAATATCTTTTGCATGTCATAATTAGGCGCTGGGCCCGATAAACTTGCAAAAATTCCTTTAAAAAGCATCATCATAAAAAAGGCGCCAAACAAACTATAGCCATCAGATTTAATTTTATCATTCACCGCGCTATTAATACTTGTCCAATCTAAATTTAAGTTCCAATTAAAAGAAGGCGTTAACCATCCCTCCGGAATCGCAACCGCATTATTTCCAGTATGCAAATGCGTCATAGCAATAACAGCAATGGCAATGCAAGCAACTGTCATAATTAAATACTTAATTAAATCACCTAGCACAATACTATGCATGCCCCCTAAAATAGAATAGAACATGGCAAATAAAGTAAACACGATGCCATAAAAATGGGCAACATATGCAGCAGGAACATCAAATGGCACATAAGCTGCAACCGAGTTCCAAGGAATAAATATTTCAACAAATTTTCCGAGTCCTATAAATCCATAGGCTAAAAATCCAAGACATCCGATAAGCGCAAATACCACCACCACAGTATGTGATCCTTTAACGCCCTTTCCAGTTGTGCCAAACCTAGTGGCAAGCCATTCTGCACCTGTATTGGCGTTAGACCTTCTAAGCCATTTAGATAAAAACATCATCATAAATACCTGGTTAAAAACAGGCCATAACCAAGGAATCCAAACACTTTTTAAACCATACACAAAACAAAGTGTTACCATCCACATGGTACCACTAATATCAAACATATCACTAGCATCACTTAAGCCCAACAAATACCAAGGCAGTTTTTTACCAGCCATTAAATAGCTTTCCTTGCTTTCTTTGGCCTTTTTACGCA
>JBIKIS010000134.1:0-5671 GCA_044361485.1 Sediminibacterium sp. | reverse complement strand
TCTGACGTACAATTAAAAAAATAAAATACCTTCGTGGCCTCATGGCATCTTTAAAAGTATACAACTCGTTAACGCGTCAGAAAGAAGTATTTACGCCCATAAACGCGCCTTATGTTGGCATGTATGTTTGTGGTCCAACTGTTTCTGGAGAAAGCCATTTAGGCCATGCCAGGCCCTTTATCACATTTGATGTGGTATTTAGGTATCTACAACACCTTGGGTACAAAGTGCGTTACGTTAGAAACATTACAGATGCAGGACATTTTGAAGAAGAAGGAAGAGAAGCAGAAGATAAAATTGCAACAAAAGCGGTACTAGAAAAATTAGAACCCATGGAGCTGGTGCAGAAATACACCAATATGTTTCATTGGGCGATGCAACAGTTTAATAATTTACCACCAAGCATCGAGCCTACTGCTACCGGTCATATTGTGGAACAAATAGAAATGATCAAGCAAATTATTGCAGATGGTTATGCATATGAAGCCAATGGTTCTGTATATTTTGATGTAGAAAAATACAATACTGACTTTTCTAAAAAAGGTCAACCCTATGGTATTTTAAGTGGCCGTAATTTAGAAGATCAACTTGATACCACAAGGGAGCTTGATAACCAAGATGAAAAGCAAAATAAGTCTGATTTTGCTTTATGGAAAAAAGCACCTCCCGAACATATCATGCGCTGGCAAAGCCCATGGGGAGAGGGTTTCCCGGGTTGGCATATTGAGTGTTCTGCGATGAGTTCCAAATATTTAGGTAAAAAATTTGATATACACGGCGGTGGAATGGATTTACAATTTCCACACCACGAATGTGAAATTGCACAAAGCACTGTTTGTAATCATGTAGCACCAGCTAATTATTGGTTGCATAATAATATGATTACCATCAACGGTAAAAAGATGGGAAAGAGTTATAATAACGTTATTAAACTCTCCGAACTTTTTGCCGGAACACATCCTATTTTAGAACAAGCTTACGCGCCTAATACGGTTCGGTTTTTTATTTTACAAAGTCATTACAGGGGTACTCTCGATTTTAGTAACGAAGCGCTTATTGCTGCAGAAAAAGCGGCGAAGCGTTTATGGGAAGCTTATGAGTGGTTGTCTAAACAACAGGTTTCTGATGCAACAACAGCAGCTACTGATATTGAATTGGACAAAAAAGTAAATGCACTCGTTGATGATTTTGAAGTGTTTATGAGCGATGATTTTAGCACCCCTAAAGTGCTCGCTAATATGTTTGAGCTCGTTCCCATTATTAATGGTATCAAGGATAAACACACGCCAATCACTGCTTTATCTAATAGTACTGTTTTGCATTTGCAGCAGTCATTAAAAACATACCTCGAAGATATTTTTGGACTCGTTGCACCTTCTGCCGCAAACACGGCTGTTTTAGATGGTGTATTACAACTGCTCATCGAAGTTAGAAGTCAGGCCAAGGCAAGTAAAGATTTTGTCACTTCCGATAAAATCAGAAACCAGCTCATGGCGCTAGGCATTCAATTAAAAGACGAGAAAGACGGGAGTGTTAGTTATTCTGTTTCAAACTAATGGTTGCAATCGTCGGCGTGAGCGTGGTTATGTACCCGGCACAATTTATAGTTTAAATAATGCGCTATTACTACAAGTGACACTGCCGGGAGCAGTAGCATTAGGCTATGCGAATGCAGCATTGATTTTATAAAAAGTAGGCTGATACCCGCTGCAAACAAGACCATGGGATAATAACTGTGGTGGTGTTTTTTTCGTCCATGGTATAAGGAGTAAACGCCAACTACAAATGCAAGGGCAATCATGAGAAACTCAAAGCCTTGATTTTCAATGATATTAATGCCAAAAAGGGGCAAACTGCTCAAAATAAGTGGCAGCACAGCACAATGTATAGCGCATGCCACCGATGCGGCAATACCAAAAGCGTCCCAGTTAATCTTGAATTTCACAGATATAAAGGTACACTATTGCAACTATGTTGCAAAATGTTAAAATACCCTTGTGGAGCACCAATAACCGTAACTTTGAGGCCAATTCGAATCGTATGAGCAAGAAACTGGCCATTTACCTAGTGTTTTTTACCCTTTTGTTAGCAGGATTCTATTACTTCTTGTTTCGTGGAACCGATAATTGGAAACCCAAACTAACCACCCTTGGTTATGTGAAGCCTTTTATGTTTACCACACAAAATGGTAAAGCATTTACCAATCAAGACATGAGTGGCAAGGTAACAGTTGTGCAATATTTTTTTACAACCTGTAAAGGCATCTGTCCACGTATGCACGAAAGTATGCGTACCATTTATGAAGCCAATAAATCAAATCCCGATTTTTTAATTGTAGCACATACTTGTAATCCTGAAACAGATTCGGTGGCACGACTTAAAAAATATGCTGACTCTTTACAAATTGATACTAAAAAATGGGTGCTGTTAACGGGCCGAAAGGATAGCTTATACCAAATGGCAAGAAGCTCTTATTTACTAGATGATCCAAAAAACAATGTAGAAAAAATTGAAGATCAGTTTATACATACCCAGTTTTTTGCGCTTGTTGACCGTAATGGAAAAGTACGCGGACAAGTATACGATGCACTCAAGCAAACAGATTTGCAGCAACTTCAAATAGATCTCAAAAAATTATTAGCAGAAAGTGTTTCGGGCACATTTGTAAATGGCGTTTTTACCAACAACCCCCAATAAGTAATAGGTGGAACAAAAAATAATTGATCTATTAAAGCGGAGTGGCCTCAGTATTACCGATAGTAGAAAAAAAATACTCGATAGTTTTTTTCAAAAAAATTCGGCACTAGCGCATGCTGATATTGAAGACTATGTGGGCACAGATTTTGACCGCGTTACCATTTACAGAACCCTCCAAACCTTTGTAGACAAAGGGATTATTCATACCATCCCTACGCCAGACAATGCGGTTATATATGCACTTTGCAAAGACAGTTGTAGTGCTGGCCATCACCACGATAACCATGTTCATTTTATTTGTGACAACTGTAATAAAACATTTTGTTTAGAACATATAGTGGTGCCTGCTGTAAAAATGCCCACTGGATTTAATGCCACACAAATTGATATGGTGGTAAGTGGCGTTTGTAATTTTTGTAACAATGTATCTTAAATTTTATTTATGATTTTTATAACTGGTGCAAGTGGTTTACTAGGTGCTTCATTGATTGAAACTTTAGTTAACAGTCATGATGGCGCAACTGATTTACAAATACGTGCACTGTACCGTAAGCAAATACCAGCTGTAAAATTTGCAGATAAAATAGAGTGGATCGAAGGCGATATTTTAGATGTTCTGGTATTAGAAGAAGCGCTCAAGGGTGTTACTGAAGTTTACCACTGTGCAGCTATTGTATCTTTTGATCCAAAACAAAAACAGCGCATGCACGCGACCAATATCGATGGCACTGCAAATGTTGTAAATGCATGTATTGATGCTAACATCAAAAAATTATTGTTTGTAAGTTCGGTGGCCGCACTTGGTAGAATTAGAGAAGATGGTCCGATCAATGAAACGATGAACTGGTCCGAAGAAACAAGTAATAGCGAATACGGAAAAACAAAATATTTAGCAGAAATGGAAGTGTGGCGTGGAATTGGGGAAGGACTTGACGCCGTTATTGTAAATCCGGTGATTATACTAGGAAGTGGCGACTGGAATGGAGGATCTTCGGGTATATTTAAATCGGCGTATAACCGCTTTCCGTGGTATACAAACGGGGCAAGTGGCTTTGTGGATGTAAAAGATGTAACAACTGCCATGACAGCCCTCATGAAAAGTGATATTAGCGCGCAGCGCTTTATTATTAGCGGCCACAATACCCCTTACCGCACCATATTTAATTTGATTGCCGACGCATTTAAAGTGCCACGTCCACATAAAAGGGTAACGCCACTACTGGCATCTATTGTTTGGAGACTTGAAGCCGTAAAGGCCTTTTTTACGGGTAGTTCGCCGCTGTTAACCAAGGAAACGACGTTAACGGCACAGGCTGTTGTTAATTTTGATAATACCAAATTACTCAAAGCCTTACCTCATTTTTCATATACCCCGCTTGAAAATACGATTACAAGAGTAGTGGAGGAATTGAAAGAAAAATATAACCTGTAGTGATAACCGGACTAGATTAGTCCATTACTTTTTTCCAGAGTTCAGGAATTCTTTTGATCCAAACAAGTTCGCGTCTTTTAGCAGAAGCTTCGGTGGCAGGAAAGCCCATATAGGTTTTGCCCCCTTCTAAATTGTTGGTAACACCAGCTTGCCCTAGCACTACAGCGCCGGCTCCAATTCGAATTGTTTTATTCACACCTACCTGTCCCCATAGGGTAACGCCGTCTTCCAAAATAGTTCCTCCAGCAATTCCTACCTGCGCAGCAAGCAAACAATTTTTTCCAATAATGGTATCATGACCTATATGTACCCCGTTGTCTATTTTAGTACCTGCACCAATTTTAGTGATGGCAGTAACGCCTCTATCGATGGTACAGTTGGCACCAATTTCTACACCATCTTCAAGCACCACCGATCCACAGCTTTCCATTTTTTTAAACCACTGCTCCCTATTTTTTTTGGTGTTATAATAAAATGCATCGCTACCAATAATGCTACCTGCTTGTACAATAACGTTGTCTCCAATAACGGTGTTATCTAAAATGCAAACACCCGGATAAAGCCTGCAATTTTTTCCAATACGCACATGATTTCCAATAAACACCTGCGGCATAATATAAGTGCCTTCTCCTATGAAAGCACTTGCTGCTATGGGTTCTGTCGCTTTTAGTACCGGATTAAAATGAGCAACAATGGTAAGGTAAGATTCAAATGGATCCTTTGTTACAAGTATTGTTTTTCCTTCAGGAACCGTAACATCTGATGTATTGATGATGATAAAACTTGCAGCACTATTAAGGCAGATATCATAATATTTTGGATGGTCTACAAATACCAAATCTCCTGGTTCCACCACATGAATTTCATTGATACCATGCACGTTTGCATGTGCATCACCAATTACGGTAGCATCAATTAATTCGGCAATACGACTCACTAAAACAGGACTTGGAAACTTCATACAGGATGTTTTAATTGGATGTAAAGGTAAGACACCATGCGCATAAGCACTAAACGCTAAAATGTATTTAGCACGCTAGCTTTTGATGCAGTATACCCATTTGATTCTAAAATGTTAATAAAATTGTTTACAAATAATATTGAATCATCTAAAAGTATTTTTAATATTGTGGTAGGGAAATTTATTTCCCTGTACTTACTAACCCATCCATATATAAAGTCTCGCTTCTGCGAGACTTTTGTTTTATACATGAATCAGTACTTTATTATTTACAAACCATACCTTGTTGCTTCTCAATTTTCGCCCATCGAAAATAAAGAAACACTAGCCAATTACTTTGATGTACCAAAGGATGTATACCCTGTTGGCAGGCTTGATGCAGATAGTGAAGGCTTACTTATTTTAACAAACGATACTTCTTTAAACCATCAATTATTGCATCCTAGTTTTGCGCACCAGCGTACTTACTATGCACAAGTAGATGGTGCCATTACCAACGAAGCGATTCAAAAATTAGAGGCTGGTGTTACCATTCAAGTAGATGGCAAACCCTATCTCACCAAACCTGCACGAGCGGCCAT
>JBIKIS010000133.1:0-5676 GCA_044361485.1 Sediminibacterium sp. | reverse complement strand
CATTAAAATTCCACTGATACGAAAAGTTTGTAGCACCATCTGCAGATGAAGTTGAATCTGTAAAAACAGCATTCGCATCATTTAAACAAACTTCGGGAAGTGTAAAGCCAACTTTAGGATTGGAATGAATTAGTAGGGGACTCGCCAATTTAAAAGTATCGCTTTTACAACCAGAGCTTGCTTCTGCAATAAGCCATGGATTTCTATTTCCCCAAGTAGGGTAGGTTGTTGTTTGGGGAGTAAAACTATTTGAATTGACAATGCCTTTTCCGTCATCTAAATTCCAGTAACTTTTTTGTAATGTTCCATTTGATATGGAAGAGGTTTCCGTAAAGTTTATATTAATATTTACGCAAGTATTTGTTGTAGCGGTAAATGCGGCAGTTGGTTTAGGCGTTATTTCAATATTTCTTGAAAAAATATCTGATGCACAACCATTTTTAGAAGTAACTCTTAAATCAACTGCGTAAATCCCAGCGGTATTGTATTTAATAGGTTTAATAACAGCGCTATTGGTGTCAAGGGTGTTTCCGTTTTTAAAATTCCAGTTCCATCTAGCGCCATTAATTGCTGGGGTGTTAAAATAAACTGAGTCCTGAATACAACCAGTTTGTGTAGATATAAAATTGGCAAATACACGCTCCGAATTTAACTCAATGGTTTTTGTTGCAACACCGCAGGCGGTTGATGCGGAGGTAATAGTGTAAACGCCATCATTGAGGTTAGTGAAATTATTAATAACCAAATTGGCGCCAGTGCTAGAAAAATTATTAGGTCCAGTCCATGTAAAGTTATTAGCATCTCCTGTTACTGCATTAATAGAAGCTGTGGTATTGTGACAAATAGGTTGATTGTTGGTGAAAATTTCAGTATTTTTTGTTGCATCAAATAACTGAATAACATTGCTGCTAAAATCAGAAAAATAACCATATCGAGCCGTTGAACTTGCTCCCCCTTGAATAACGCCTACGTGAAATTTACCTTTACTATTTTCAATGAGTGCATTTACACCACCTGTGATGACTGAGGATGGGATATTTAATCTTGCATACATCCATTCGTTATTGCTTCCTAATACAGGGTTAAAGGCGCTAGCGTTAATAAGGGTGTTGCTTCCATTAAGTGTAAAATCATTGATACTATTTTTTGGGGCTAATACGTTTAAAAAAAAGCTACCAGTGCTTGAAGCCCTAGTAACACTGATACTTTTTGATCCTGTACATTTTATGGATGGAATTATTGCGCCACCTAGCTCACAACCAAAACCTGTGATATGAAAAATATGAACGGGTTTATCTGAGTTTACAAAACAGGAGTTTTCGCTTAAAGATCCTTTGTAATAATCGCCTGCCTGAAGTGTTGCAACAGTTGCTCCATTTAATTTTACAACGGTATTATTTTCTATGGCAAAAACGTAATAAAAATCAGGACTATTAAAGTAGCCTTTGATGACAATGAATTCTTGTCCTGCAATATTGTCTGGGATGAGTTGGTCGCCAGCAGTATCTGAACAACCTTGTCCCGTATAAAAAAGGGAGTCGTCTTTTGTAGAAATACAAATGGGTTTATTGGAAGTAACAAGGGTGCCTCCTGGCCTTTCTGTTGCTATATTATTTGTAGCTGAACAGGTATAGGTTTCTCCTTTTTGTAAAGTGATGGTAAAAGGAACACCTGCAGCATGGCCCATTATGCTAAATTTTGGTCTAATAGTAACCTGGGTATTATTTTCTGTGGCAAGAATAATAAAATCGGTGGTATATAATGGAAGCGGTCTCCCTATAAATCCCATTTGAAAGGGAAGGGTAAATTTTGTACCGAGTGCATTATTACCTTTTAATGCATAAATATCTCCATTAGAACCATTGGCAATATCGTAATAACAAGATATGGGGCTATTGGATCTTATGAGTAACCCTTTATTGCTAACTGTATTTGGCGTAGCATTTTCTATTTGCGTAATTACAGTGGTTAGATTTACGGAGTTCGAGCTATTGGCTGGAATATCTATGCTAATGGGGGTAAAGCCAGGATTTGCTGGTTGAGAAATTGTAATCGAAGCAGCTGTGTTTGAAGTTGAAAATCTTAAAAAAATGGGCCTGTCACCATGCGCTTCTTGCAGGTCTGGAGCAGCAAACCAAAAAGTAGTATCGGTTTGGGCACTTGCTATTTTACAAAATAAAACAAATGCCAACAAAAAGAAGAGTTGGGGGCTTCTACAGCTCATTATTGCTATTTTCTTGGTCAATTTTCAAATCTTGCTCATTCTGTCCTGCAAACTACTTAAAACGGCTTTAAAATTGTCATAATTTATTTATCTTGAACACCTTAAAACTATTTATAATGAAAAGACGCAACTTTCTAAAAAATAGCAGCCTTGCTGCGGCTTCAGTGGCATTTATGCCTAGCGCAAATGTTTTTGCAAATTCATTGGCAAGTAATGTCAAAATTGGCATTATTGGGGTAGGATTAAGAGGTCAAGGCCATCTAGACTTACTTCTAAGACGCAAAGATGTTGACGTTGTTGCTATTTGTGATATTAGCGACTATATGCTAAATAGTGCAAAAGAAGACATTACTAAGTCTGGTAAAAAAATGCCAGCCATCTATACTGGCGATAATTATGCCTGGAAGCGTATGTTGGAAAAAGAAAAACTAGATGGTGTTGTCATTGCTACACCATGGGAGTGGCATAAACCTATGATTGTTGGCTCATTAGAAGCGGGTGTAAAATATGTTGGTTCCGAAGTATGTATAGGACTTAGTTTACAAGATCACTGGGATGTTGTAAAAGCAGCAGAGCGATATAATGCTCAAGTTATGATGCTTGAAAATGTTTGTTACCGCCGAGATGTAATGGCAGTTTTAAATATGGTGCGTCAGGGATTATTTGGTGAACTCATTCATTTGCAAGGAGGTTATCAGCACGATTTAAGAGACGTGAAATTTAACAATGGAAATAATCCAGCCAACTCTCCGGTAGAATTTGGTGAAAAAGCCTTTTCGGAAGCGTCTTGGAGAACAGAACATTCGGTACAACGCAATGGAGACTTGTATCCAACACATGGCGTTGGCCCAATTGCTAATTACATCAATATTAATAGAGGTAACCGTTTTGTGAACCTATGTTCATTCTCTTCTAAAGCACGTGGACTTCACAATCACGTGGTTAAAAAAGGTGGCGAAAATCACCCCAATGCAAAAGTTAATTTTAGACTGGGCGATGTGGTTACTACCAATATTCAGTGCGCTAATGGAGAAACTATTTTATTACAACACGACACCAATTTACCACGTCCATATTCATTAGGATTTAGGGTTCAGGGTACCGAAGGACTTTGGATGGACGTGAATAAGAGTATTTACATTCAGGACAAATCACCTAAATCGCATCAGTGGGAGCCTGCTAAAGAATGGTTGGATAAATATGATCATCCTTTATGGGCGCGTTGGAGTAAAGAAACCGAAGGTGCTGGTCATGGCGGTATGGACTTTTTTGTGATTCATGCTTTTATTGAATCTATTAAAAATAGTAAGCCAACACCACTTGATGTATACGATGCTGCCACTTGGAGTGCCATTACACCACTTTCCGAACAATCAATTGCCCTTGGAAATGAAACCATTGCATTCCCTGATTTTACGGGCGGCGAGTGGATGTATAGAAAGCCAGTGTTTGCTTTAAATGACAGCTATTAATATTCTAGCATGAGCGTTTCTGCAAATGTATTAGAGGTATTTGGTTTTGATGCTTCATTGGTGGAAGTTAAGCCGCTTGGTGAAGGCCTCATCAATCATACCTATATGGTTCAGTCTGGAAATGACGCTTATGTTTTGCAAAAAATAAACACTGCTGTATTTAAAAATCCAGATGCTATTGCACATAATATTCAATTGATAGCTGGATACCTAGCGGCTCATAGTCCAGATTATTATTTTGTAGCTCCCATTAGTTCTGTGCATGGGAATCAGATGGAATATATAGTCGAGGGGTATTATAGGGTGTTTCCATATGTGAATGGTTCGCATGCAAAAACAGTAGTTCAAAATGAGGAGCAGGCTTTTGAAGCGGGTTATCAATTTGGACTTTTTACAAATGTATTAAATGGCCTTGATGCCACTGATTTACAAATCACCATCCCCGATTTTCATAATTTAACACTTAGGTATGAGCAGTTTTGTAACGCACTTCTGTACGGAAATAAAGACCGAATTACACAGTCGGAAAATCAAATAAAATTTTTACAAGATCATAAGTGGATTGCTGATTTTTTTGAAACCATAAAAACCAATTCAAATTTTAAGTTACGCGCTACGCACCATGATACTAAAATAAGTAATTTGCTTTTTGATGAAAACGATAAAGGCATCTGTGTGATTGATTTGGATACACTCATGCCGGGTTATTTTATCAGCGACCTTGGTGATATGTTTAGAACTTATTTGTGTGCTGTTTCTGAAGAAGAAACAGATTTTTCTAAAATTGTTGTAAGACCTACTATATATAACGCCATTGTAAAGGGCTATTTGAAGGGTGCTGGGAATATGTTGTCACGAGATGAGGCGGATCAAATATTTTATGCAGGGCTTTTTATGATTTATATGCAAGCGCTTCGTTTTTTAACTGATTTTATAAATAACGATGTGTATTACGGAGCAAAATATCCGCTTCATAATTACAATAGAGCTTGTAATCAAATTAAATTGTTAGAAGACTATTTACAGAAAAAGGAACTATTGCAAATTGATATAAATAATTAATTGTTTTTTAAATTAGATATGATATGAAAAAGTTAGTAGCTATTGTTGTTGTTTTATTAGTTGCTCATTTAGCAGACGCACAAAAGTATAGCAAGCCAGAGTGGTATGAAGCATTTGCAAGCATCAACGCCGAAGTACAGCAAAACTCTAAAGCGTATGCAACACTTAAATATGCCACCGAAACGATTGGCCACCGTTTAACGGGGTCTGTAAATGGTAGCAAAGCAGAAGCGTATGCGTACAACCTATTAAAGTCTTATGGATTTAAAAATGTAAAGTATCAGCCTTTTGAAGTTGAAAGTTGGAGTAGAGGTAGTTTGACGGTAAAGATGGGTAATAGCCTTACTAATTTACAACCTGTAAAATCTGTATCCTTGGCCCATTCGCCAGTGGCTGCAGATGTAACACTCGAAGTGGTGGATATGGGTAATGGTTTAGAAGAAGATTATGCAAAAGATCCTTCAAAAGTTGAAGGTAAAATTGTGCTCGTATATTTAGGGGTTTTACCAGGATCAAAACCTGGTACACCCAGCTTACACCGCTCCGAAAAAACAGCCATCGCTACAAAATTTGGTGCAAAAGGGATCATTGTAATTAATACAGCAGCCGGCGGTATTTTATTAACTGGTACTGCTTCTGTGACAGGAAAATTAATTCCTATTCCTGCTGTATGTATTAGTAAAGAAGATGGGCTCGCCTATAAAGAGTTGCTTTTAAAAGAAAAGCAGTTTGCAAGTATCAGCATGACTAATTTTTCGGGTCTTATAAAAGCGCGCAATGTTGTGGTGACTATTAAAGGAAGTGATTTACCTAAAGAAAAAATTGTAGTAGGAGGTCATTTGGATTCTTGGGATTTAGCAACGGGCGCGATTGACAATGGTATAGGATCTTTTTCGGTATTAGATATGGCGCGCACTT
>JBIKIS010000132.1:0-5678 GCA_044361485.1 Sediminibacterium sp. | reverse complement strand
GGCAGATTGTGATTTGGTAACTGATACCAGCCGTGGTACCACCCTTCAAGTTGGAGATGCAAAAATTAGCACGGTAGAACACATTTTAGCGGCGCTTGTTGGTATGGGTGTAGACAATGTGCTCATCCAAGTAAACGGTCCAGAAATTCCAATTATAGATGGTAGCTCGGCTCCTTTTATTGAGCTTATCGATAAAGCAGGTGTGCTTGAGCAAGATGCAACCAAACAGTGGTATAGCATCGATGAAAATATTTTTCATTACGACGAAGAGAAGCGCGTAGAAATGGTTTTATTACCTGCGCTTGATTATCAAATTACAACACTGATCGATTTTAATAGTCCGGTATTAGGAACGCAACACGCTGGTCTAAAAACCATCAAAGATTTTAGAACGGAAATTGCACCTTGCCGTACCTTCTGTTTTTTACACGAGCTAGAAGCCTTATTAGACAATGATTTAATCAAAGGCGGTGATATCAACAACGCTATTGTAGTTGTAGACAGGCCAGTAACAGATGATGAAATGTCGAGGCTTGCAAAAGTATTCAAGCGCGAAAAAATTGAAGTAAAAAGCGAAGGCTATTTAAATAATTTAGAACTCCGTTTTCCAAACGAACCTGCAAGACACAAGCTACTTGATATTGTTGGTGATTTAGCACTCATTGGTTATCCAATTAAAGGAAGAATTATTGCCAACAGACCAGGTCATAGCAGTAACGTTGCTTTTGCTAAAAAAATAAAACAGTACATCAAAAAAAATAAACACGTTAAAGATGTACCTGTTTATGACCCTACCATTCCACCCGTATTATCACTAGTACAAATAGAAAAAACACTGCCACACAGACATCCATTTTTATTAGTTGATAAAATTATTGAGTTAACGGACACTTACATTGTAGGCGTAAAAAATGTTTCATTTAACGAATGGTTTTTCCCGGGTCACTTTCCAGGCAATCCTGTTATGCCAGGTGTGCTACAAATTGAAGCACTTGCCCAAACTGGCGGTATCTTATGCATTAACTCGATGCCAGAAGGACAATACGATACTTACTTTTTAAAAATAGACAACTGTAAATTCAAACAAATGGTAAGACCAGGTGATACCATGGTTTTAAAACTTGAATTTATAAACCCGATCAGAAGGGGTATCTGCGAAATGCGCGGCACTGTTTACGTTGGTGGTAAAGTAGCCACAGAAGCAGACCTTGTAGCGCAAGTCGTTAAAAGACCCTAAGCACTTTAAATCAATCAAATGACTCATCCGTATACTTACATAGACCCCAATGCAAAAGTAGCACCCAACGCAAAAATTGATCCATTCACCGTTATCCATGGTGATGTTCAAATTGGCGAAGGCACATGGATTGGCAGTAACGTAACCATCATGGATGGAACACGAATTGGAAAAAATTGTAGAATATTTCCTGGCGCAGTTTTGGGCGCTGTTCCTCAAGATTTAAAATTTGACGGCGAAAAAACGACCGTAGAAATTGGAGATAATACCACCATTCGTGAATTTGTAACCATCAACAGAGGTACCACCGATCGTTGGAAAACTAAAGTGGGAAATAACTGCTTAATTATGGCGTATTCGCACGTTGCACACGATTGTGTAATTGGAGACAACTGTATTTTAAGTAATAGCGTTCAATTAGCGGGCCACGTTGTTTTAGGCGACTGGGTTTGGATTGCAGGCGTGAGTGCGGTTCATCAGTTTGTAACAATTGGTCAACACGCTTATATCGCAGGAGGTAGCCTTGTAAGTAAAGATGTACCCCCTTATATTAAAGCAGTGCGCACCCCTTTAAGTTATGGTGGGGTAAACAGTGTTGGATTAAAACGCAGGGGATTTGAACTTCAGCGTATCAATCATATATTAGATATCTACCGTATCATTTTTAATAAAGGCCTCAATACCACACAAGCCCTAGAATTTATTGAAGAAGAATTACCAGCTAGTGATGAGCGCGATGAAATTGTAACTTTTATTAGAGAAAGCGGGCGCGGTATTATTAAAAGATTTGTAAAAGGCGCAAGCGACGAAGAATAATACCATGCAAATCCAACTCGAGCAAATAGGAAAAAAATACAATCGGGAATGGATTTTTCGCGGACTCTCCTATACATTTCAAGCAGGGAAAAAGTATGCGATTACTGGGCCCAATGGTTCAGGTAAAAGCACACTACTACAAACAATTGCTGGTAGCACGGTTTCATCGGAAGGGAACATAAAATATAGCAAAGCAGATCAAGAGCTAGCACCCGAAAATGCTTTTAAGAACCTTAGTATTTGCGCTCCCTACCTCACACTCATAGAGGAAATGACGGCACTTGAATTTTTAACTTTTCATGAAAGCTTTAAATCATTTACGCCAGACATCACACCAACTGCTATTTTAGAAATCATTGATCTAACAACTGCAGCCAATAAGCAAATCAGATACTATTCAAGTGGTATGAAACAGCGGATAAAATTAGCACAAGCTATTTTTTCAGATGTTCCTGTATTATTTTTAGACGAGCCTTGTACCAATTTGGATGAAACGGGATATGCACTGTACCAATCACTCATTCAAAACTATGCATCCCAAAAACTAGTTATAGTAAGCAGTAATGACAAAGCAGAATATCATTTTTGCGAAGAAGTGATTGATATTAAAAAGTACAAATAAGTATGAACGCTAACATAGAAGCGCTTTACCGAATTTCAGGTAAAAGTGAAAGAACCATTCTTGGACTCATGAGCGGCACTTCTTTGGATGGACTAGATATTGCCGTTTGTACATTTTTGGGGAGCGGTACGCATACCAATCTTAATGTTACTCATTATACAACAGTCCCCTACACCGAAGATTTTAAAACTGCCATTCGGAAAGTTTTTTCCATTAGAACTGTAGACTTGGAAGCGGTAACGCTACTAAATGCGCATATAGCAAGGATTCATGCGACCATGGTTTTATCGGCACTTGAAAGCTGGAAACTCAGCGCCTCAAGTATCGATGTAATAGCAAGTCATGGACAAACCATTTACCATGCACCAAAATTTTTGCACCCTATAAGCGGTTACGGTAATGCTACACTACAAATTGGAGATGGCGATATATTAAGTGCCGCAACGGGCGTTATTACCATTAGTGATTTTAGACAAAAACATATTGCTGCTGGTGGCGAAGGTGCACCGCTGGCTTTATTTGGTGATACTATTTTATTTGCGAGTGAAACTGAAAATAGAGTTTTATTAAATATGGGCGGCATCGCTAATTTTACTTATTTACCTGCCGGACAAACCACAGAAATTATTAGCACAGACGTTGGACCAGCTAACACACTTATTGATAGTTATGTGAAAGCAAACTATCATGGCCTTAGCTTCGATGCAAACGGGGACATTGCAAGCAGCGGAACAATCAATGAGGCCTATGTAAACGCTGTATTAGCGCATCCATTTTTTAATGCTGCGTTTCCTAAAACCATTGGACCCGAATTATTTAACCAAGATTTTATTGAAGCTGCTTGTAAAACTGCGGGCATAGTTTCAATGGCGCATCAAGACATGATTGCATCACTCAGTTATATTACCGCACGCGCAATTGCTGATGGTATCCATAAAGTAGTAGGAGACATCCCTAAAAATATTGTGATGTATGCAAGTGGTGGAGGTATTCATAACGCCTATATTATGCAGCAGTTAAAAATCATGTGTCCAAATGCTTCTTTTAAAAACCTAGAAACACTCGGCGTTCATCCTGACGCCAAAGAAGCCGTATTGTTTGCTGTTTTAGCCAACGAAGCGCTTGCAGGATCACCTGCACTAAGCATGGGAAAAATTAGCTTCCCACAGTAAAATTATCTGCGTTACGGTAGGCATTAATAAGTGCAATTTCTCCTTCTTTACCGCCACCGGCTTTACCATGTTCCATGCCATAAATGCCTCTGAAACCCTTGTTATGGATATGTTTGAAGATATTTTGGTAATTCATTTCGCCGGTACCAGGTTCGTTACGTCCCGGATTATCACCTATTTGGAAATAGGCGGTTTCATCCCAGCATAAATTGATGTTGGCGATAATATTCCCTTCATTTCTTTGCATGTGGTACATGTCAAATAAAATTTTACAAGATAGGCTATTCACCGCTTTACAAATAGAATAGGTTTGATCGGTATGGCGTAAAAATAAATCAGGTGTATCGCTTAGTGGCTCCAATACCATGATTAAATTATGCTTCTCTAAAATTTCTGCACCATAACGTAAAGATTCAATCACCCTTGCCGTTTGAATACCCATGGGAAGTTTGCGATCAAAATTACCAGGCACTACCGTCATCCATTTTGCACCACAACGCTTGGCTACTTCAACCGAATCTTTACAGTATTTGATAAATTTTTCGCGCCACTGCTTATCGCCACTTGTTAAAGAAGTTTGTAGGGGCCAATTATCGTAAGCAATCACAAACACACCCATACGCATGTTTAAGCTAGCAAGGGTGTCACCAATTTTTTGTTGCATGGCAGGTGTGCGGGACATCATACCATTGTCTTCGATAGATCTAAATCCAACACTATGCGCAAATTTAATTTGCTCAATAAAATCAGGGCCTGCGTGCGCACTAAACATACCATCATGAAAAGCATAATCGGCGGTAAATGGTTTTGATTCCAACACTTGTGGGGCAGTAGCTGAAGCCTTATTTACAAATGGTAATGAACCGGCAGCAAGTGCAGCACCAGATAAAATATTTTTCTTCAAAAAATTTCTTCTTTCCATGATGATTAATTAAAAAGATTAACGCCTGCTGGCAATCAGTAAATTAAGGTCCGTGTATTTTAAATCAAATTTTTGACTGATATAAAAATCTGTTAAAGCGCCTTTAAATAAATAGATCCCCTCTCTCACATTTACATCATGCCAAAGCATTTCATCTAGTCCGCCCTCGTCGCTAATGGTAAGCATGAGTGGCATGAGTACATTACTAATGGCCTGACTCGCCGTTCTTGCAAAACCAGATGGAATATTTGGTACCCCATAATGAATGACCCCATGCTTTACAAAAGTTGGTTTTTCATGACTTGTAAGTTCACTGGTTTCGAAACAACCGCCTCTATCAATGGCTACATCGATAATAATACTACCAGGCCTCATGGCTGCTACCATTTCTTCGGTAACCACAACCGGCGCTCTACCATATTCATTGCTGAGTGCACCCACCGCAACTTCACATGTTTTTAATTGCTTAGCCAAAATTTTAGGCTCCAACACAGAAGTCCAAACGCGTTGACCTAAATTATTTTGTAGTTGCTTAAGCTTGTACACATCGTTATCAAATACTTTTACGGATGCGCCTAATGCAAGTGCATTACGCGTAGCACTTTCCCCCACAATACCAGCACCCACAATAACTACTTTAGTGGGCGGAATGCCACTAATGCCACCAAGTAGCACGCCTTTACCTTTATTAAAACTACTTAGGTATTGTGCTGCAATAAGCATCACAGCACTACCCGCTATTTCACTCATACTGCGCACAATTGGATAGGTGCCACTAGCGTCTTTAAAATTTTCAAAACTTAAAGCCGTAATTTTTTTCTCCATCATTTTTTGAATATCCGCTTGTTGGAGTGCAGAATAATGGATGGGAGATATAATAATTTGATTGAGTTGTAATAAGGGCAAATC
>JBIKIS010000021.1:0-20000 GCA_044361485.1 Sediminibacterium sp. | reverse complement strand
AGTACTTGTGCAAACTGACAAACTTTTTCAAGGAGTTTACTATACGTAAGTACACGACCCGCTTCGTCGGGTGCATTGGGCTCCCAAATCATGGCAGGTAAATGTCCTTTGGTAGGAATATGTCTATCCAAACAGTTTTCGGTAATATTTAATTTGCCGCCTTTAAACCATTCTACTTTTGGTTCTTTAAAATTCCATTCGAGCGCCGTATCCCATTTTTTACGCCATGTAAAATGATGGGCAACTTCACTCCAAAATGCAGCGGGGTCTTCAATACTTTTTTTGTAGGCTTCTTTATAGGCATCAAAGCTAGTAAGCTGATATGGATAGTTCATGGCGCGTCGTTTGAGGGTATAAATATACGGCACTAACTATTTTATCTTTCATTTATTAGGCAAAGATTTAATGAACAGTTGTTCGTGTATACGCCCAAAAAAATTGGAAAAATCCATTCAATAACGTAAGTTGTTGCAACAATTTGCGCCAACCATGAAAAAAGAAAATAAAATTTGGCAGGTTATTACGGCTTCATCACTTGGTACATTAATTGAGTGGTACGACTTTTACATTTTTGGAAGCCTAGCCACCGTTATTGCCGGTCAATTTTTTCCTAAAACCAATCCAACGGCGGCGCTACTTTCTACCCTTGCCACATTTGCAGCCGGTTTTATTGTAAGACCTTTTGGGGCACTTGTATTTGGAAGACTAGGTGATTTAGTAGGCCGTAAGTATACTTTTTTATTAACCCTTGTTTTAATGGGTGGATCAACGTTTGCCATTGGGCTTGTGCCTAGTTATGAGACTATTGGTTTTGCTGCGCCTATTATTGTATTAACGCTTCGTTTATTACAGGGCCTTGCGCTTGGCGGCGAATATGGTGGTGCTGCAACCTATGTGGCAGAGCATGCACCAGCTGGCAGGCGGGGTTATTATACTTCATGGATTCAAACAACGGCAACGCTCGGTTTATTTGTTTCATTAAGTGTTATTTTATTTACACGTCATAGTTTAGATATTGACCCCGCTGTTTCGATCGCAAAATTTAATGCATGGGGTTGGCGTATTCCATTTTTATTTTCTATTGTACTTGTAGGCGTTTCTATATATATCCGTTTAAAAATGCAGGAGTCACCGCTGTTTTCTAAATTAAAATCGGAGGGTGCTATTTCTGTAAATCCTTTAAAGGAAAGTTTTGGAAATAAAGAAAATTTAAAGATGGTGTTACTCGCACTTTTTGGTGCAACCATGGGACAAGGTGTGGTATGGTACACCGGTCAATTTTATGCGCAATCATTTATTGAAAATGTTTGTAAAATAGATTTTGATCAGTCACGAACCATTTTAATTTGGGCTATTTTATTTGGCACGCCACTATTTGTGGTGTTTGGTACTTGGAGTGATAAGATCGGTAGAAAATGGATTATGCTAGCCGGTATGTTTCTTGCTGTTGTTACCTACAATCCTTTGTTTAAAGGCCTTTTAGACCTTTCTGATACCGCCACAAAAACAGAAGTAGTAGCAGCAGCTACCACAAAAATTAATTCTGTTTCTATTCCAAATTCAGGGAATTTTGTACGGACCGCACTGGCAACAAAATCTTACACAGATGGCACGATAGTTACCACCACAATCACCGATACTTTATATGCGGACCCCGCACAAAAAACTATAAAACCAGTTGTTAAAATAAGTAAAGTACTTGCAAATGGCGTGTATTGGAAAATGGTTTTAATCGTATTTATTATGATTGTGTATGTGACGATGGTATACGGTCCCATCGCAGCATTTTTAGTAGAATTATTCCCTACAAAAATCAGGTATACGTCTATGTCATTACCGTATCATATTGGTAATGGTGTGTTTGGTGGCCTAACGCCTTTCATCGCAACTTTATTAACCACCATGTATACAGCAGATGCGCTTGCAGGACTTCAGTATCCCATTATTGTTGCCGCTGTTTCTGTGATTATTGGAACACTTTATTTAGACTCAAAAATTAATACCAAACACGATTAAAATACTTGTCATGAATCAAATAAAAAAACTAGCCGGCATCATTTGGTTACTATTAGGTCCTGCATGCATTTATTTTATTGTGCGCGCGGCGTCCCATGAAATTACAACCAAACCTGGCATTGATACAGTGATACAATGGGGTGTTTTTGTAGTGATATTTATTCCAATAGCCATTGGCATGAGTATTTTTGGATTTTATGCCATCAAAGGAGAATACAATCATTGATTTTATCGTTTGTTTAGGAAATTGAAGCGGCCCGCTCATAAAGGAATTGATATCTTTGTAATATGTCTATCGAGGTAAAAGAGGTAAGTAAAAACTACGGTACGCAAAAAGCGGTTCAATCTGTAAGCTTTTCTGTGTCTGCAGGTTCTGTGGTAGGTTTTTTAGGCCCTAACGGGGCTGGTAAAAGCACCACTCTAAAAATGATAGCAGGCTATTTAACCCCTGATGCTGGTTCTATTGTGGTACATGGAATCGATGTTGTGAAAGATCCAATTGCCGCAAAAAAACACATAGGCTATTTAGCAGAAGCCAATCCACTTTACTTTGACATGTACGTTAAAGAATATCTTTCTTTTATCGGAAAAGCGCACACGCTCACGGAGGTGTCAAATGCCGTGGCAAATTGTATTGAACTTACCGGCCTGGGCGCCGAATCACATAAAAAAATTGGACAGCTCTCAAAAGGCTACAAGCAGCGTGTAGGACTTGCCGCGGCGCTCATACATAACCCACAGGTCTTATTGTTAGACGAGCCTACATCAGGCCTGGATCCCAACCAAATTATTGAAATCAGAAACGTAATACAGGTGCAGGGTGCCGTTAAAACAGTGCTTTTTTCGTCACATATACTCCAAGAAGTAGAAGCCATTTGTGAGCGCGCTCTAATTTTATCAAAAGGTCAAATTGTAGCCAACGATTTACTCTCTAATCTCCTGCACAATAAGAGTCAGAGCCTGGAATCTGTATTTAGGTCCCTGACAAGTGGCTTAGAAACGCACATAATTACTTAAATTGCATCCTCAATACCCATCTAATCAATCATAAAATAAGCAATCGAATATGAGTTACATTATTGAAGTACATGCCCGCCAAATTTTAGATAGTCGTGGCAACCCTACCGTAGAAGTTGACGTATTAACAGATGATGGCGCTATGGGACGCGCAGCAGTACCAAGTGGCGCAAGCACCGGTATTCATGAAGCTGTTGAGCTTCGTGACAATGACAAGAAAAAATATGTAGGCAAGGGCGTTTTAAAAGCAGTTAAAAATGTAAACACATTAATATCTGACGCCATTGTTGGGTTTGATATTACACAACAAGCAGCTATCGACGAAGCGTTAATCGCACTTGATGGTACACCTAACAAAAGTAAACTTGGTGCTAACGCTATGCTTGCTGTTAGTATGGCTGTTGCAAAAGCAGCAGCAGAAGAAGCGGCGCTTCCACTCTTCAGATATATTGGCGGTACCAATGCAAAAACATTGCCAATCCCAATGATGAATATTTTAAATGGTGGTGCACACGCTGATAACAAAATTGATTTCCAAGAATTCATGATCATGCCAGTAGGTGCTTCTTCTTTTAGCGAAGGCCTAAGATGGGGCGTTGAAATTTTCCACACATTAAAATCTGTGTTGAAGAAAAAAGGATACAGCACCAACGTTGGTGACGAAGGTGGTTTTGCGCCAAACATTCAAAGCAATGAAGAAGCGATTGAAACCGTATTGTCTGCGATCAGTGCAGCAGGTTACAAAACAGGTTCTCAAATTGTGATTGCCATGGACGCTGCAAACAGTGAATTATGGGACGCTAAGAAAAAGAAATATGTTTTCCACAAGAGTGATGGTAAAGTAATGAGCAGCGATGAGCTTGTGAAGTACTGGGAAAAATGGGTTAAACAATATCCAATTGGTTCTATCGAAGATGGTATGGCAGAAGACGATTGGAATGGCTGGAAAGCACTAACACAGGCGGTTGGCAGTAAATGTCAATTAGTAGGTGACGATTTATTTGTTACCAATGTAGACCGTTTACAAATGGGTATCGATAAAAAAATTGCAAATGGTTTACTCGTAAAAGTAAATCAGATTGGTACCTTAACTGAAACTGTAAATGCGGTAACACTAGCTCAACACAATGGCTACAATACCGTAATGAGTCATAGAAGTGGTGAAACAGAAGATACGACTATTGCTGATTTAGCAGTAGCCTTAAACTGTGGTCAAATTAAAACAGGTTCTGCTTCGAGAACAGACCGTATTGCAAAATACAATCAGTTAATTCGTATCGAAGAAATGCTTGGATCAACTGCTATTTACCCTAAAGGAAAAATTAAGTTTGGCACTAAATAAAATTTTGATTGTGAAAAAAGTAACATCCATACTTACCAATAAATACCTCATTGCAGGCTTGTTTTTTATTGTATGGATGTTATTTTTTGATCAACGAAATTATTTTCAGCAAAAGGAAACGTTGGGAGAACTAGACAAGCTGGAAACAAAAAAAAGATACTACGAAGAACAAATTGAAAAAGCCAAAGCCGAGCTTACCGATTTACAAAACGATCCTGCGGCCCTCGAAAAATTTGCACGTGAGCGTTACCTCATGAAGCGTGACGGAGAAGACGTTTACATTATCGAAGATTCTTTGGCAACCACAAAATAAAGCTGGCCCTATCTCGTTTATAAGGGGTATGGAACCGTTTAAAGAGGAAGATTTATTGTTGTACCTGTATAAGGAATGCCCCAAAGCTACATCTGATGCCATACAAGCTGCCTTGGAAGAAGGTTCTTATGAACTCGAAGAGCAGTTAAAAACCCTCCGTCGTTCCATTGCGCAGTTAAGCGCCCTCGAACTTAAAAGACCCTCTCTTTTTTCGCTTAAAGCGGTTAAAAATTATTCGAAAAAAGGATTGGACTAGTATTTCCATGACTAAAAAAGAAAGATACGCCGGCGTTATTGCTTATTTTGAAGCGCAGGTCCCGATAGCGGAAACGGAGCTTTTGTACAATAACCCTTTTGAGTTACTCGTAGCTGTCATATTATCTGCACAGTGTACCGATAAACGCGTAAACCTCACAACTCCATCTATTTTCGCAAAATTTCCGACGCCACAAAAAATGGCTAAGGCGAGTTTTGACGACATGTTTGCGCTCATTAAAAGTATTTCTTACCCAAGCAATAAATCTAAACATTTAATAGGCATGGCAGGTTTGCTCCTATCTAAATTTGGTGGCAAAGTGCCCATGACGGTAGACGAACTTGTGGAGTTACCGGGCGTAGGTCGCAAAACGGCTAACGTTATTACCAGTGTGATTGACCAGCAGCCAAATATGGCTGTAGATACCCATGTATTTAGGGTGAGTAAACGAATAGGATTGGTGTTGCAAAAAGCAAGTACGCCACTTGCCGTCGAAAAAGAATTGATTAAAAATATTCCTTCGGAGTTAGTTCACAAAGCACACCACTGGCTCATATTACATGGCAGGTATACCTGTTTAGCACGGTCACCAAAATGTGGTGGTTGTGGACTGCAAGCATACTGTAGGTATTATAACACCAAAGTATTAAAAGTCAAATCCTAGAGAAAAGTAATACAAGGGCTTTCCTTTAAATACGCCCTTCATTGGCCAAGCAGCGTCTAGCTTCATGAAGTAGCCAAGTAAAGTACTTCTAACACCAAAACCATAGCCGCCTGCAAAGGGTCCGAGACCACCCGCATCTAGTTTTACAACCACTGGTGAGTTGATATCAGTAATTACATCACCCGGACGTTTAATGCCGTTATATTTGCCATTCCATGCAGTACCTAAATCTATAAATTGTGTGATTTGAAAATTACGCAAAAAGGCATTGTTGATAGGTCTATTAAAAATGGTTGCAAAAAGTGGTAATCTAAATTCAGAATTTATTACAAACGCATTGTTACCATTCGCAATATTTTGCTGATAGCCTCTCATGTTTACGGCCAAAGATTGGAAGGCGTAGGTCTGATCCTGTGCAGGGAAATTTTGACCATTAAACTTAGGATTGATCCAACTATCAACACCGCCTAGGTAGTAAATAATTTTTTGTCCGCCCCACGAAAAATCTGCGGCAGCTCTACCCGCCCAAATAAAGTTTCGGTAAATTTTATAGTAATAGCGTGCGTCAAAACCTAGGTTAAGCGTAGCCTTACCATTGTTCATTTCTGTTTTTAGGGTTGGCATATTAATGTCAAAAAACACTTTGTAACGAAGGCCGTTCCAAATATTTTGTGTTGGATTGATAGTATTATCATGTACATACTCGATACGTGATACCATAAATCTGCTAACTGTATCAGGGTAAGCAAGTGCACCTGGATCTGGATAGCCTATGCTATTGTCGTAAGATTTTAAAATACCCCTATCTACTCGAAGTCCAAAAGTGGCACGTAAACTTTTTACTTCATTAAAAGGGTATGCAATATTACCTTGGTATAAATTGGTAATAAGCATATTTGTGTACGGAGTACTAAAGTAGTTGGTTACGTTGCTTCTGTAATAAGTAAAACCCCAGTCCAGTCTTTTCTTAAAATTTTGGTAGCTAAAAATAATATCCTTGTCTTTTAAGTCCGTTCCAAAACGAATACCGCCCATAAACTTATGATTCTCTAGTAAATCAGAAGTACCAATTCTTAAATTAAAGTTGAAATTATTTCCATTGTTTAATTGTATAGGGCCCGCACCGCCTGCATAAGGCTGGTATCTATTGAGTAATAAATTATTTGAAAAACCACTTAAAATATAATCACTACTAAATTTAAGTCGGTAATCAAATAGCTTGGAATCGCTTAAAATGTTTTTTGCTTTAGCGCTAAGTATTTCCGCTCTTTTTACAGAAAAACTATCTGTTGGTTCATCAGAAAATTCTGATTGAAAAAGATTAGCCACCGACGAAGTGTCCTTGGTTTTTTTATACACAATCGCTTTGCCTTCCTCTGCTCTTATGTCGTCCATCACTTTTTTCATAAAAGTAGTGGGCCTTAAATTAAGGTTTCGTTTTTTAAGTGCGATAGAGTCTACGCGTAATTTGTATAAGAATTTGTAATCGCCTTCGCGCCTAACTTCACTTACCTGTCCCTTGTCACCCGCTATTCTGGTTTCCAATAATGAGCTTTGGTAATTGGTTATAGGGAATGTGTAGGTAGAGTCTTTGTAAACTTGAAAAAAACTAATGCTGTCAGGCTTTTCTTTTTGCCATGCATTTAAGGTAGAGTCAATTTCTTTTGATGAGGCGTTACGAAGCATATCATCACCAATATGATAAAGTGTATCTAGTCCATTTCTTTGTGTTGCAAAAAATCCAGCCCATCTATTACCAACACCGTTTTCATCTGCAACAAACGTAAAGTGGTTGGTATTGTAGCCCATTGGGTAGCTAGCATTACCGTATTTTAAATTGGTTAGCTGTGTAATTTGTTTGTTTTTGCTGCTATTTAAATAGTCAACCATAAATACGTTGAAATGATACCTGCTTGGTATAGCAGTATCTGCGCTAGGCGCGTATGGATTTGGCCTATTTGATGAAAATAAGATGCCCGATTTATTGGGAAAAGAAACAAAGCTTGGATGTAAATCGTCATAAACATCGTCTGTAAACTGCGTTAACTGGTTTTCTTCAATTTTATAGGTATAAATGTCGGTGTGGCCTTTGTTGACAGCGCTCATAACCACATTGTTGCCATCTAGCATAAATGAGGCATCTAAAATTTGATCGATGCCGGCAATTTTTTGCTTGAATCTTTTGATGCGGGTTACTACGTCGTAAACAAACATTTTTATGGAATTCTCTTCCGAATAAATCACGAGTAATTTGGTGCCTTTGTTGTCCCAAGCCATAATGGGATAATTTGGGTTGATATCTCCTTGGTTGGTTCTCACGCCCGATTTTAGTAGCACACGCCCATCATAAAAATTTTCCATGAGCTTAACACTATATATGCCTCTGTTAAATTCTACAACTGCATAGTTGTTGCTTTTTGGATTTGGATTGGCCTGAAATCTGAAATAATCTTTTTTAGAAACGTCTTCTGAAATATTAAGTTGACCCTTTGGTGAATTTTTTCTTTGACGAATATCTTTTGCATATTTATCTTGTTCATATTCCATGAACTCAGACAACACTTCTTTGAACTTCTTTTTACAAACCTTTAAAAAAGCACTATTTAAATTTTTATAAATTCTAGCTAAATAGAGTAGGTAAGTAATATTTTCTTTTCTATACTTGACGCCAATATAATGCCAAAAAGCATGTCCAGCAAGGGTTGGCTTGTCAAATGCAAATTGATAAAAGGTGTTGTACTTACCACTTAACATGGCACTTTTAAGTGCATCATCTTTTTCTACACTCCAGTTTTCGGCAGCATACATTACATAGCCATCGAGCATCCATTTTGGTAAATCAAGTAACGCTTGGTTGCTAGCAAATTCTCCAATATCTTCTCCAAATAATAAATTATCGGAAAGCACTTTTGCAATCCCTTCTTTAACTTGTTTTTTTAAATTGGCATGGTTGCCATCAAAGTAAACTACAATTTTATTGTTTACAAGTTTAGTTAAACCGCCAGCACTTTGCCAATCAGATCCAAGTCCTATATTGCTGCTCTTATAATCTTCATAGTTACTATACACAATGATATTGGCCCTACGTTGCAAAGAATATTCTACAAAATTTTCAATAGCGCCTAATTCCTGTTCGGCTACTTGTGCTACAAATTGACCAAGCGCCACACCACCCTGCGAAGTATAGGTGTTAAAATTTGGTGATTGATGAAACTTCCACACCAGTTTTTTATACTGAACTCTATTTTTACCAAACTCTACAGCATTCACCTGTGCCTGACCAAAAACAGCCAAAATACTCATGATAAAAATTAGTCCTATTCTTTTCAATTTCATATCCGAACTTTAGTGTTTTAAAATTAGTCAATTACCTTGTAAAATTTTCATAAAACGCGCATGATCCACATCAAAGCCTTCACTTTTAGCCCAATTTCAGAAAATACCTATGTTTTATACAACGATGTGGGCAAAGCTGTCATTATTGACCCCGGTTGTTACTTCCCCGCCGAAGAAGAAACCCTACAAAACTTTATAACAGAGAAGGGTTTAACGCCCGTTTCTCTGCTCAATACCCATTGTCACCTCGACCATGTGTTTGGTAACAAATGGGTGCATGAAACCTATGGTTTAGAACTTCATGTGCACCCCAATGAAGCGCCTATGTTAGAACTAGCGCCAATATCTGGTGAGCGCTGGGGACTTCCATTTCAAAACTATACGGGCCCACTACATTTTTTAAATGATGAAGACAAAGTGTTTTTAGATGATACCGAAATCCAAGTGATTCTAGCGCCTGGACATTCACCCGGAAGTATTTGTTTTTACCTGCCTAGTCAAGGTGATTTGATCGGTGGCGATGTTTTATTTAGAGGAAGTATTGGTAGAACCGATTTGCCTGGTGGCGACACTGAAACCTTGTTGAACAGTATCCGCGAAAAGCTTTGGGTACTTCCAGATGAAACCGTTGTTTACTCAGGTCATGGAATAAAAACTACGATTGGATACGAAAAAAGAAACAACCCATTTTTGTAAACCAAATGTTATCTAACGCTGTAGGTTTTTAACAGCATAAGTCCCATGTTTTTATAGGGTGGTATGTAATCTTGAAAACTGATTTTTGCTTCACCTTTTAGTAGGTCATTCATTTGTTTCCAAATGTCCTGCCAGTATAGGCCCTTGCCTCTTTCAAGCTCTTCTGCTATTTTGCTTAAAAGTGCCGCATTGATGACGCCTTTGCCAATTTGTTTGCTCGCAATAATTTGGGCATTGGGAGCACGACTTAACACCGCTGATAATTTTTGATATCCTCCACAACTCCCTAGTAGCACAAGTTTGGCACTGCTATCAATGTTTGCAATGGTATGGTTTGCATAATAACTATGACCTCTATGAATAATGATGCTAGGTGTTATATGTTCCGCTCTTAAGTGAGCCGTTAAACTGTCTTGTGCTTTTAAATCTAGTTCGTTTTTTTCATCGAGCGGTTTATTTGCATAAATGCTCACTCTGTCATTTGCACTCGTTACACTGATCCAGTATTTTTTTTGAGTTATTTTCCAGCCTGGCTTATTAAAACGATTTATAAAAGCATTAAATATTTGTATGCCATCGGTATCTCCATAAAAATACTGTTTGATTACTACGTTTTTTTCATTGTCACGAAGCGTATTAAAATCAAGTTGTCTAAAAGAATGTTGTAGTGCTTCAATTGTAGGGCTTGTGTTTTTATCTTGAATTACAGCTGTGCAAAGTGCATCTAGTGTTTGGTATAATTTGCTCTTATTGTATTTTCTTATTTCTGATAGCAATAAATGTTGAAGGCTTGTATCTGAAATACTCGAAAATGCGTCAGCTACATCTACGGCGTCTTCGATTGTGGGCGCAATATCTAAATCACGAACAAAATTACGCATGAGATCACTACTAGCTTCACCGGGCATATGCGATAAAAAATGTTGCAGCACATTGTAATTGGCAGTTACTGCAATAAATTTTTTAAAATAATCTTGATGAACAAGGGCTAGTAAATCACTTGTATTTTTACCAGCCATTTTTTTGATAATGAGTGGATAAACGCCTGATACAAAACTAGAAGTATAGAGTTCATTAGCCCCAAGTACTGTGATGTAATAGAGTTCCTGCGGTGTTAAATTCGCTAATTTTTTAAACCGAATTGTAGCTGATTGAGTTTGGTGTAAACCATTGATATCATTGACATATACCTCCATTACGAGGCTTTTTAGCTTTGTCAAAAGTGCTGTTTCAGCTACTAAAAACTTACCTTCTTTTTTTCTTTGTACCTGCTTTATACGGGTGTCTACAAGTAGTTTAAAATAATTTTGGATTTGATCTTCTGGTATCAGTGGTGTGACGGTATCGATACTTA
Source organism: Sediminibacterium sp. (assembly GCA_044361485.1). Lineage (GTDB taxonomy): Bacteria > Bacteroidota > Bacteroidia > Chitinophagales > Chitinophagaceae > Sediminibacterium. The sequence goes on along the minus strand of JBIKIS010000021.1, from coordinate 9,006 downwards.
ATGTACCAGTATAAAGTTCGTCTAAAAATGGAAAATAGTAGCGCCCAGTTTTCATGTAAGCTAGTCTGCCAATCCATTTAACAAGTGGATGGTTAATGGATTGAATCTTTTTTCCAAGTGCACTTGGAGCTGCAGCGTAATTGTACACCATTTCTGCATTGTTAAATGCGGCAGCAATAAGTAAACTATCGGCATATCTATTGCTAGAAATTTCGGCGCCCTGCTTATCTAATATTTGCAAGATTTGATCTGGAAAATTTTGACATTTGTTTAAAATCAATTGATCCCTGGCAGCTGCATAGCCAATATTGTCTGTGAAAGAATCTGTTGCGAGTAAAATTTTTGCTACTGTATTATTTTCATTTGTTATTATCTGACTTATAGTAAGTCCTCTTGCGCTCAGTTGCATGGCGCTCGTATACGCACGAAGTGAGTTTACAACTTCCGCTGTATTTATTTTATTTGTTTTGAGTCCTGCATGTAATTCAAATAATAAATTGTTGATGCCCCTAAGCCACTTAAATTTTTCATTGTCACTAAGTGCGGTATTTGTTTCGATCCACTTTCTATTCTCAAAAATTTGAAGGCGTATGCTTTGGATTGTAGACGTATCTTTTGCGATGGAAGGGTTTTGAATTAAGCTTTGTTCGCTATTTAGGATATACTCATGACTTAACTGCCTAATGGTAGGAATGGGCGGCATTGTTAAACCTTGCTCAGTGCTTTGAGCGGCTAGGTTCATACTGTAAAGTATGGCCATAAGCCAAAAGCCTATTTGAATGCAAGTAGCTTTGTATATGTTACCCTTGTTTCTCATTTGAAATCTCGTAAAAATACAACCTTAAATACCAGTTAGATCCTAATTTTGTTGAATTGGTGTTAAAAGGCTTAACAATTACATAATATTCCTAAAAGACCCCTTTACCGATCAAAAAAATTAGATTTGCTTAAATTTTACTTAAGTTATGGCTGCTGCCCCCACTAAAAAAATATTGATTGCCGACGACGAACCCGATATTTTAGAAATAGTAGGCTATAATTTACAAAAAGAAGGCTACGAAGTTCACACTGCAAAAAATGGCGACGAAGCCGTAGACCTTGCAAAAAAAATCAAACCCGATTTATTAATCCTTGATATCATGATGCCCAAAAAAACGGGCATCGAAGTTTGTCAATTGTTGCGTGCACAAACAGCCTTTAAAGAAACACTCATTATTTTTTTAACGGCAATGAGTGACGAAGCGTCTCAAATATCAGGGCTCGAAATTGGGGCAGATGATTATGTGAACAAACCCATCTCGCCAAAAGTGTTGGTGAGCCGGGTGAATGCATTATTTAGAAGGGTATTACCAAAAGAAGCCTCGAGCGTATTACAATTTGGTTCGATGCAAATTGATACTGTAAAATTTATGGTAACCATTGCTGGAGATGAAAAAGTACTCGCTAAAAAAGAGTTTGAACTGCTTCATTTATTAGCTTCAAGACCAGGTCGTGTTTTTTTACGCAATGAAATTCTTTCTCAAATTTGGGGTAATGAGGTTATTGTAGGCGACCGCACCATCGATGTGCATATCAGAAAAATCAGACAAAAATTAGGGGTCGATTGTATTACCACCGTTAAAGGGGTGGGATATAAGTTTGATTTACCTTAATTTGCAGCATGAAAAATCTTTCCATTCAGCAGTTGGCAGCCTTTGCTGCGGCTATTATAGCGCTTGGATTTTCATTGACCATTGGTTTTATTTACCATAGTTGGTTGCGATTTTCTGTCACCTTTTTTTGTAGTTGGATTATCTCTTATTTATTGATTAGATATGTCTTTGAAATTTTCGTGAACCGAAAAATCAAACTCATTTACAAGCTTATTTATCAAACTAAGGCAACAAAAAGAGAAGAAACTTATTTCAAGTATATTTTACCCCAAAAAAAATTGGATGAAGTTGGCGATGAAGTGGCGCAATGGGCCGAACAGCGTAGTGCCGAAATCGAACAACTAAAAACCAACGAAAACTACCGTAAAGAGTTTTTACAAAATTTATCACACGAAATTAAAACGCCCATTTTTGCTATTCAGGGCTATGTAGACACCCTACTAGATGGAGCTCTCGATAATCCAGAAACGGCTGTACGCTTTTTAAAAAATACGTCTAAAAATGTAGACCGGATGGTGAACCTGGTAAAAGACCTAGACGAAATAGCAAAACTTGAAATGGGCGAGCAGCCCCTCAATAGAAATTTATTTGTTGTTCAAGATTTGATCAAAGAAGTGTTTGAGGCATTGTCAATTAAGGCTGCAAAACAAAATATCACTTGTAGTTTCAAAAAAGGGTCGGAAGGTCAAACAACTGTATTTGCAGATAAAGAAAAAATTAGACAGGTACTTAATAATTTGGTTGTAAACGCAACAAAATATGGAAAGCAGGATGGTTCCATTGTAGCAAGTGTTTACAAAACCGACGAAGACCATGTACTCATCGAAATAAGTGATGATGGTATTGGAATTGCCGAAGAGCATTTGCCACGCATTTTTGAACGTTTTTACAGAACAGATAAAGGGCGCAGCAGAGACGCTGGTGGTGCAGGTATTGGACTTGCTATTTGTAAGCATGTTATAGAAGCGCATGGCCAAACCATTCATGTGCGAAGTAAATTAGAAATCGGAACTACTATTGGATTTACGCTTGCAACAACTGCATAATTCTTTTCTTATTTTGCCTATCTCTGCCTAATTTGCATCTATAATACATAGATGTAATGGCAAAAATTTTAGTAACAGGCGGTTGTGGTTATATTGGTTCACATACCATTGTAGATTTATTAGCAAATGGGTTTGAAGTTATCTCCATAGACAACCATGCTAGGTCTAGTAATTACGCCATTGCAGCGGTTGAAAAAATTACAGGAACGCGTATCAAAAACTACGAGGTAGATCTAAAAAATTTTGATGATACTTTGGCTGTTTTTCAGGAAAACTCGGACATCGCTGGTATCATTCACTTTGCGGCGTATAAGGCCGTTGGCGAATCGGTAGAGGAGCCCTTATTTTATTACGAAAACAATATTGGATCACTTGTAAATGTTTTAAAGTGCGTTCAAGAATTTGATATTCCTCATTTTGTATTTTCTTCATCTTGTACGGTGTATGGTAACCCTGACGCTTCTCCTGTTACCGAAAATTCGGAGGTTAAAAAAGCAGAGTCGCCCTATGGTGCTACCAAACAAATGGGCGAAGAAATACTTCGAAACATAGCAGCAGCAGGCGGTGCCAACGTTATTTTACTGCGTTATTTTAATCCAGTAGGTGCACACCCTTCTGCACTGATTGGCGAACTTCCAATTGGTCGACCACAAAATTTAGTGCCTGCTATTACGCAAACTGCCATTGGCAAACTTCCAAAAATGATGGTGTATGGTAATGATTACCCTACCCGTGATGGAAGCTGTATTCGAGACTATATTCATGTATGTGATATTGCCAGTGCACATACACTCGCTTTGCAATATTTATTAGCAGAAAAAAATACGGAGGCCTGTGAAGTATTTAATTTGGGCACGGGTAATGGCATTTCTGTGCTCGAAGCCATCACTACTTTTGAAGCTGTAAGTGGCACTACATTAAATTATGAAATTGGCCCGCGTAGAGCTGGTGATATTGTGGCTATTTATGCCAACAATGAAAAGGCCATCAATAAATTAGGATGGAAAATTAATTATACCATCGAAGATATGATGCGCACAGCTTGGGCTTGGGAAAAAGAGGTACAATTAAAAGTGTCGATTGCAAAAAACTAATTATTGTACGAGCATTTTTTCGGCGTTTTCGGCCATTTGTAAAGCCTCAATAAATTCTTCAATTTCACCTCCAATAACAGCGTCTAAATTGTACGATGTTAATCCAATACGGTGGTCTGTAACCCTACCCTGTGGCCAGTTGTAGGTTCTTATTTTAGCACTTCTATCGCCAGTACTAACAAGTGTTTTACGCCTTGTAGAAATTTCTTCTTCTTGTTTGCGCACCTGCTCTTCGTATAATTTCGTACGAAGCATGTTCATGGCTTTTTCGCGGTTACCAAGTTGCGAACGCTCCGTTTGACAAACCACCACAACACCGGTAGGAATATGCGTTAAAAAAACTTTTGTTTCTACTTTGTTTACGTTTTGTCCACCCGCACCACCACTTCGTGCGGTTTCCATTTTTACATCACTCTCTTTTAATTCAAAATCCACTTCTTCTGCTTCGGGCATTACTGCAACTGTTGCAGCGGATGTATGCACGCGACCTTGTGTTTCTGTGTTAGGGACTCTTTGTACGCGGTGTACGCCACTTTCAAATTTTAGAGTGCCATATACATCTTCACCGGTTACTTCTAATATTACCTCTTTGTAGCCACCAACAGTACCTTCACTTTCACTCACCACGGCTGTTTTCCAACCTTTTTTAGCACAGTAACGTAAGTACATGCCTAGTAAATCTCCTGCAAACAAACTGGCTTCGTCTCCACCGGTTCCTGCTCTAATTTCTAAGATGGCATTTTTATCGTCCTGAGGATCTTTAGGAATTAATAGTTTGGTTAAAAGCGCTTCTAGTTCTTCTTTTTTTATTTCTAAATCAGGTAATTCCATTTTAGCCAACTCGCGCATATCTTCATCACTACTATTTTGACTCTCTTTAGCAAAACTATAATCGGCAAGCACGCGAACGTAGGCTTCGTAAGGCTGTACGATTTTTTCCAAAGAACGATACTCCTTACTGTAGGCCCCAAATTGTTTTTGGTCATTGATAATTTCGGGATTGGTAAGGGCAATACCAACCTGGTCAAAACGGGCTTTTATGGCTTCTAACTTATCGAGCATAGCTTATTTCAGTTCTTATTGGAGGGCAAATTTACGTTATTCAGGTGGAGATTTTCAACCTAAATGAGCCTAAAGAATACTTATCTTCCCGTATAATTTTAGGTATATGCGTAATAAACTGTCTTTGGTTCTGTTTTTAATTGCTTTTGTAACTGTTTCGGTTGGGGCTCAAATGCCTGACCAAACGGCTGATATCCTTATTAAAAATGCCAAAATTTTGGATGGTACAGGAAACTCGTGGTTTTATGGCGATATCGCAGTAAGTGGCGGTAAAATTTTGCAAATAGGAAAATTGAGTGGGTGGAATGCTAAAAAAGTGATTGATGCAACCGGACTCGTTGCAGCGCCCGGTTTTATTGATGTGCATACCCACATCGAAGGCGATGAAGTAAAAAATCCAGAAGCTACTAATTTTATTTATGATGGCGTTACAACGGTTATAACAGGTAACTGCGGTTCGTCAGATGCAAACATTGGAAGGTACCTGCGTAAAATTGATAGCTTACAAACATCAGTAAATGTAGCTGCACTTGTTGGACACAATGATGTTAGAAAAAAAGTAATGGGAAGAGCTAGCAGAAATCCTACCGAAGAAGAAATGCAGGCCATGGCAACCATTGTTGACAAAGCCATGCGTGATGGTGCTGTTGGTATGAGTACCGGTCTTATTTATATTCCTGGCACTTATTCTACCACCGAAGAAATTGTTCGTTTAGCAAAAGTAGCAGCAAAATACAATGGCGTTTATGCATCGCATATGCGTGACGAAGGTGATAGTGTGGTGGCCGCCATCGAAGAAGCTTTGTACATTGGCAGTACTGCAAATTTGCCTGTGCAAATTTCTCATTTTAAAGTAAGCGGTCAACAAAACTGGGGCCGTAGCGCCGAAACCTTACCGCTCATTTTAAATGCGCGAAAAAATGGCCTTGATGTAACCATCGATCAATATCCGTACACAGCAAGTAGCACTTCATTAAGTACACTCATGCCAGACTGGGTACTTGCCGATGGCCAAGACTCAATAGTAGCAAGGCTTGCAAACCCTGCTATCAGAAAAGAAGTAGCCAATTATATGTTAGCGCGACTTGCAAAAAGAAAGCTTAAGCACTTTAGTTATCCGGTGGTTGCCTACTTTGCAAAAGACACGATACTCAATGGAAAAAGCATCGAAGAAGTCAATATTTTTTTAGGGAAAAAACATACCGCTAAACAGGAAGCAGAAACCATTATTCAGATGATGGAAAAGGGCGGCGCATCCATGGTATTTCATGGCATGAGCGAATCAGACATTAAAGCCATTATGCGTTATCCTTTTAATATGTTTGCTTCTGATGCAAGTATTCGAGTATACAATGAAGGGAATCCGCATCCAAGAGGCTATGGTACCAATGCAAGGGTGTTAAAAAAATATGTGCGTGAAGAAAATGTTATTGGACTAGAAGAAGCAGTACGCCGCATGACATCACTGCCTGCACAAAAATTTGGCTTTACAAATAGAGGGTTACTTCGTCAAAATTTTGCTGCAGATATTGTTTTATTCAATGAAGCAGAAGTTGGCGACAAATCCGAATATAAAAATCCGCACCAATACGCTGTAGGTTTTAATTACGTGATTGTAAATGGCGTTGTTACCGTTGATGCAGGCGTGCACACGGGAGCTAGGGCAGGTGTTGCTATCAGAAAATAGTTATTCTTGAATATTTATTCCTGAATTTGTTTTTGAAAGCTAATATGGTACTCCTGAATTTGGCTTGGGTTTGTAGGTGTTAAAGTGAAACTGATTTTTATGGTTCCGTTTTTTGCATGCAAATAATAGTAGCCACGTAATTCATTTTCTGGTATCATATCACCGGTTTTATGTACCGCTCCAGCCGCATCAAAAATGCTAGTTGCCTCTTTAATGAGCGCATCTATTTTATAGTCATCAAAAAAGTTTTCGGCAAACAAATTAGAAGCAGCTGCATTTTTCCAACCAGGCAATAGCGCTGTTAATTTTGCTTGTACATTTTTCAATGTTTCTGATGCCGGTAAAATTCTAGGTTGTAAATCCACAGTTCCCATTCTTAAAAGGGTATCAATAACCATGGTATTTAGCACTGCAGTTGGCGCATAGGTTACATTGGCAAGTAATATCACGCCAAGTCCATATTCTGGAAGTATTCTCCAGTTGCTTCCAAATCCAGGAAGTCCACCACTATGCGCAATGCTGGTGCGGCCCGAACAATCTTTTAACCAACTTAGTCCATAACCATAGGCAGTACTGGTTGCGCAGGCTCTACCAGAAGGATATTTATAATTAGCATTGAGTCCTATAAATCTGCTAGGCTGGTGCATTTCTCGAATGCTGCTTCTTTTGATAGGTCCTGTTTCAAAATTGTTTCTTGGAGGCCACGCATCTAAGTGAAGTGATACATATTTACTAAAAGATGCTACACTTGTAATCATGCCACCCATGGCGCCATAAATACCATCATGTAATAATGGCTCTTCTGTCCAATTATTATTAATCCATCTGTATCCATGTGCGAGCTTTGCGTCATCAATGCTAGAAAATTCCCAACTGGCTTCCATATTAAGTGGCTTCCAAATATTTTCTTTAATGTAAGCGCCGTAATTTTTACCTGTTACTTTTTCTATGATATAACCAAGCATGGTAAAACCTACATTGCTGTATTCATAAGATAAACCAGTAGCGGTAGAAAAATGGATTCCTTTTTTGATGAATGCTAAAAATTCTTGAGACGTTTTTTCTAGCTGACGGTCTCCCCACGGATTGTCTTCCGGAAATCCTGCTGAGTGCGTGAGTAAATCTCTAATGGTGATGGGAGCAGCATCTGTGGTGAGTCCTTGATTTTTTAATTCAGGAATGTATTTACTCACGGCGGCATCTAAATGTAATTTACCCTCATCCCTTAATTTCACAATCGCCATCGCCGTAAAGCTTTTAGACATAGAGGCTATTCTAAACATACTAGCGGTGGTTGCAGGTGTTTTGGTGCCCAAATTGGTATAGCCACCACTTGTTGTATATACTAGCTTTCCGTCTAGTACAATGCCAAAACTGTAGCCTGGAAAATGATTGTCGGCTGCATATTTTTGAACCATTTTTTCAACCACCGGAAATGCAGTACTTAATTTTTCGAGTCTGTTACTGTCTTTAAAAAAAGGAGGCAAATAACCTTCTTGTGCCGAAATAAAAAATGGTAGCAACCCAAAAGCTGCTACCATTTTAAATATCAATAATTTATTTTGTTGCATTAATCTCTGCTTGATAATTTACTAAGTAATCTTAAGATTTCTAAATACAACCATACAATGGTTACCATCAAACCAAATGCAGCATACCATTCCATAAATTGAGGCGCACCACGCTGGGCCCCTTGCTCAATCATTTCAAAATCTAAAATTAAATTGAGTGCTGCAATCGCTACAATAAACAAACTAATTCCAATGCTTAACATAGAGTTATCTCTCACAAAACTTACGTCAACTCCAAATAAGCCAAGCACCCATGTTAGTAAATAAAAAATAGCAATGCCAAGCGTCGCGCTCATGATCATCGATCTGAACTTTTCGGTTGGTTTAATAACTCTAAAATTGTAGAGTAAAAACATAGCAACCGCTACACCAAATGTTAGACCTACTGCTTGTACCACAATGCCTGGGTAAAAAGCGTCGTTAAACACTTTTGATATAGCGCCTAAAAATAAGCCTTCAAGTATAGCATAAGCAGGCGCTAGTGCTGGCGCCCAATTGGGTTTAAATGCGATAGCAAGTGCTGTAATTAATCCACCTATAACACCCACAATCATAAGGGTTTGTGCAAGTGAAGGGTTGTTTTGATCAATTAAATGCCAAGTGTAGCCTGCGCCTGCAATTACACCAATAAGCATGAGTCCAAATTTGTTCATGGTGCCTCTAACAGACATCGTGCCTTCTGCGTTTGCCTGTGCATGACCGGCTTTGTCAAACATTTTTTCTGAAAGGGTAGGATTTCCTGATTCAAATAGTGCCATGGTTGTTTAATTTTTGTTACCCAAATATACAATAAGATTCATTTTCAAAGAAGCCTCTTTTCAATACTTTAACAGTTAAAAAACCATTGGCTACCTCCTCAGTAAATTGTAACTTTACCGCAATTATAGAAGCTCA
>JBIKIS010000020.1:0-20002 GCA_044361485.1 Sediminibacterium sp. | reverse complement strand
GCAGCTGCACTTGGATCTTTACTAGATTGTAAAGAAGCAAAACTTCCTTTGATAGATTTTACAATCGTAGGAATGGTTTTAATGAGTGTAATGATGCCGCCCGCTGTTACTGCACCAGCACCTACTTGTCTGATATAGGCATAATAAATAGCCGCAGAGTAATCATTAAACTGATGCGTTACAGGATCCCAACCACCTTTACCACCTGGCTTTGCAAGGTCAATTAAATAACCCAGTTTTACCAGTTGTGCAGCAATCACATCGGGAGGCACAAGGGTAGATAAAAGTGGAATAAATACCATCCAGCTAAGTACACTACCTGCAACAAGTACGCCGGCAATTTTTGGACCAATAATATAACCAACACCCATATACTCGGGTGTGATTTCACCACTTACTTTAGCAGAAGGAAAAAATTTATTGATTTGTTTGGTGGCATAATAAGGTGTTTCTGCAATCACGTGTAACACTTTTTGCAAAATAGCATACGCAAACGCTACGCCAAGTCCCCAAAATGCAGTTTTAGCAAAGTCGCCGCCTTTTTCGCCAGCTTTTAATACGTCGCCGCAAGCCGTTCCTTCGGGGTAAGGGAGGTTTTCATGTTCGTTTACAATCAGCGCTTTACGAAGTGGAATCATGAGTAACGTACCTAAGAGTCCGCCAATAATAGCAAGTATTAAAATGGTGAGGTAATTAAAATATTCAGCACTATCCGGTGATGATAAAAACAAAAATCCAGGAAGTGTAAACGCAACACCGGCAGCAATACTTTCACCAGCCGAACCGGTTGTTTGAATGATATTATTTTCTAGAATGGTTGTTTTTAAAAACTTACGTCCAAGCGTAATAGCAATAACTGCAATAGGAATAGAAGCCGATACCGTAAGTCCAGCTTTTAATGCTAGATACACCGTTGCGGCACCAAAAATGACACCAAACAAACTACCTACCAGTATAGATTTAACGGTTAGTTCTTTTACGTTTTCTTCAGGTGCAATAAAGGGTTTAAAAACTTTTTTTTGCTCAGACATATAGTTGGATTTTAGAAAAAATTAAAATGATTTGCGAAAAATTAATCCATCATGGTTTTTAATTTGCGCGCAAGTAAAAATAAAATAGTTGCAGCAGCGCCAGCCATTATTACAAATAAAATAAAGAAGTCATACAAATTGGCAATGGCATAACCAGCAAAATAAGTTGTTTTACCATCTGGATATAAACTACTTAATACACCTGCAAATTTATTGGCAAAAGCATTGGCCGTAAACCATACTGCCATTAATAAAGAAGCAAACTTAACAGGCGCTAATTTATTAAACAATGAGAGGCCAATAGGCGATAAACACAATTCGCCAAAAGTGTGCATCATATACATTCCAATGAGCCAAATCATACTCACTTTAATGCCAGCTCCAACACCTTTTACGCCAGTAGCAATCCATAAATATCCCAGCGCTAATAACATAAGACCCATGGCCATTTTAAATGGCGAAGAAGGCTCACGATTTGCTTTACCTAATTTAATCCAAATCCAAGCCACCAAAGGAGCCAGGGTTACCACAAAAATTGAATTTAAGGACTGAAAAAAACTTGCTGGCACCACATAAAAGCCAAGGTCACGCTGCGTATTTTCGGATGCAAAAAATGTAAGTGATGCGCCGGCTTGTTCAAACGCACTCCAAAAAAAGATTACAAAAAAAGATACCGTAAATAAAACAGCCACTTTTTTCTTTTCAAGCGCATCCAATGATGCATCAGAAAATATAATAAAGGCAATTAAAAGAATACATGCAATTAATAACCAAAATAAATAACTCACCACATTGATATCAATGTAAACAAGTGCGATCGTAACTACAGAAAGTAAAAATAGAAATCCAACCATCACCGGTATTTTCAAAAATAATGTTGGCGCACCTTTTGGAGCATCGCCAATAGAGGCACCATCGGCATCCACTAAATACTTTTTTTGAAAAATAACTTGTGTGATAACACTCAATAACATTGCGATTCCTCCGGCTAAAAAAGCCCACTTAAAATCTCCATTGTTTCCTGTATCGCCAAAAAAACCACATACAATTGGACCTAATGCACCGCCCGTATTAATACCCATGTAAAAAATAGTATAGGCTGCATCTATTTTTGAATCCCCTTTCTTATATAATTGGCCCACCATGCTCGAAATGTTGGGTTTAAAAAAACCGTTTCCCGCAATCATACAACCTAAGCCCGTATAAAAAAGTGGCATTGCTAAGGCAGCATTGTCATAATAATGGCCGCAAAAAAACAAAATAAATTCTCCAATGGCCATCACCAATGCTCCTGCAATAATAGAACGCTTGTTTCCCCAATAACGGTCTGCAATATATCCGCCAAATAAAGGGGTTAAATATACCAGACCGGTATAACTTCCGTAAACCTGTGAAGCAGCATCCTGATTAAATGCCATGGCTTTTACCAAAAAAAGTACCAAAATGGCGCGCATACCATAGTAGTTAAATCGCTCCCACATTTCGGTAGCAAATAAAACATACAATCCTTTTGGATGACCTTGTTGAGTAGCGGTTTGATTCATATAGAGCTCGTTATCGATGTAAACTATTGATTTTCTGGTGCTGTAAAATAGCAATAAAATCTTTACAGCGAACCACCCGCTAAAATGACCGCCGAAAATGATACTTTTGCCTCTCCAATTATACCTAACACTATGAATATTCTACTACTGGGTGCTGGCGGAAGAGAACATGCACTTGCTTGGAAAATGGCCCAAAGTCACCATTGTGATGCGTTGTTTATAGCGCCCGGAAACCCAGGCACAGCAGGCATTGGAACCAATTTAAACCTTTCGGTAACCGATTTTGAAGGCATTAAAGCAGCAAGTATCGAGCATCAAATTGGACTGGTTGTAGTAGGGCCCGAAGAGCCACTAGTTAAAGGTATTTATGACTTTTTTGAATCGGACCCGGCACTTAGACATATTATAGTGGTAGGGCCTTCTGCAAAAGCAGCTCAACTAGAGGGTAGCAAAGCATTTAGCAAGAAATTTATGCAGCGTCACCAGATTCCAACGGCGGCCTATGCAGAGTTTACCCTAGAAAATATAGAGGAAGGTAAAAATTATATCGCATCTCATTCATTACCTGTGGTACTAAAAGCCGATGGTTTAGCGGCTGGAAAAGGCGTTGTTATTGCTACCACGCACAATGAAGCGCTGGAAACATTTAATGAGATGCTCGTTAACAAGCAGTTTGGTGAGGCTAGCAGCAAAGTGGTGATTGAACAATTTTTATCCGGTATTGAAGTCAGTGTTTTTGCCCTAACCAACGGCATGGACTATCAAATTATTGGTCATGCCAAAGACTACAAACGAATAGGAGAAGGCGATACAGGCCTTAACACCGGTGGCATGGGTTGTGTAAGCCCCGTCCCTTTTATGGATGATACTTTTATGCAAAAAGTGGAAGAACGCATTGTTAAACCCACTATTAACGGGCTCGCAGCAGAAGAACTTTGCTACAATGGGTTTGTGTTTTTTGGACTCATGAATGTGGATGGTGAACCTTTTGTAATTGAGTACAACTGCCGGATGGGTGATCCTGAAACAGAAGTGGTAATGCCGCGTTTACAAACAGACCTCGTTGCCCTATTTGCGGCCATGGATAATGGCACTTTAATAGACGCCAATATTACATACGATAACAGAAGTTGCGCCACGATTATGGCTGTGAGCGGAGGCTACCCTGGAGACTATGAAAAAAACAAGGTCATTACTGGCCTAGAAGATACAAGCGCAGTTACCGATACCCTGGTATTTCAGGCGGGTACCAAAACTTCCGAAAACGCTGTAGTTACAAGTGGGGGAAGGGTTTTGGCCGTTACTGCCTTTGGAAATAATATAAAGGATGCGGTGGCGCTTGCGCACCAAAGACTTGAAAAGATACGTTTTGAAGGCATTTATTTTAGACGTGATATTGGTTACGAGTTTGAAAAAAATACTTAGAGAAAATTCGTAAGAATAGACCTTGTTATTTCCATTTATTTCAAGCACCTTTGTAGTAATACATTTACTCAAGATTTACGCATCATACCATGGGATTATTTAACTTTTTTACGCAAGAAATTGCAATGGATTTGGGGACCGCAAATACCCTCATTATTCACAACGACGAGGTCGTTGTAAACGAACCTTCAATTGTTGCCCTTAACCGCAATAACTTAAAAGAAGTTTTAGCAGTTGGTAAAAAGGCGCTCATGATGCACGAAAAAACGCATGAGAGCATTAGAACCATTCGTCCATTAAAAGATGGTGTGATTGCAGATTTTAACGCCGCTGAATTAATGATACGGGAGATGATGAAAATGATCTACCCTAAAAAACCATTGTTCCCTCCAAGCTGGCGTATGGTAATTTGTATTCCTTCTTCAATCACTGAGGTTGAAAAGCGTGCGGTAAGAGATTCTGCGGAGCAAGCAGGCGCTAAAGAAGTATACATGATTCACGAACCTATGGCAGCAGCACTAGGTATAGGTATAGATGTTGAGGAGCCTGTTGGAAATATGATTATTGATATTGGAGGTGGTACCACTGGCATTACCGTGATTGCACTTGCTGGTATCGTTTGTGATCAGAGTATTCGTGTAGCGGGTGATGAATTTACCGCCGACATTATGGAGGCACTTCGCCGTTACCATAGTTTATTAATTGGTGAGCGCACTGCAGAACAAATTAAAATAAATGTTGGCGCTGCTTTAAAAGATTTAGACAATCCACCAGATGATTTACCAGTTAACGGACGTGACCTTGTAACAGGTATTCCAAAACAAATTATGGTGAGCTACCAAGAAATTGCAGAAGCACTTGATAAGAGTATTTTTAAAATTGAAGAAGCCATCTTAAAAGCCCTAGAAACCACGCCACCAGAGCTTGCGGCCGATATTTACCGCCGTGGATTATACCTCACAGGTGGAGGTGCTTTACTACGCGGACTTGATAAAAGATTAAGTGCAAAAATTAAATTACCCGTACACGTAGCAGAAGATCCGCTAAAAAGTGTTGTGCGTGGTACAGGATTAGCACTCAAAAATTATCAGCGTTTTCCGTTTATCATGCGCTAATAAATTGTCTTGAAAAATATTTTTGATTTCATACGTAGGCACTTTACATTACTTAGCTTTTTGCTTTTGCAAATTGCTTCTATTTATATGCTTACAAAAGCAAGCACATCGCATCAAACTTTTTTTTCTTCAAAAATGAATGATGCCACTTCAAAAATTAATGAGCGCTATTATAACATGCGCGGTTACTTTTTTTTGAGAGAAACCAATCAAAAATTAGCACAAGAAAATGCGCGCCTATTAAATTTACTAGGATCAAATATTGCTACGCCTGATTCCACGATTCGTGTTGTTACCGACTCGGTATACAAAGACTCGCTTAACAAATACAGAAAATACAACTGGCTACCTGCCAAAGTAATTGGCAACACAGTTTCGTTACAAACAAATTTTTTAACGCTTGAGCGCGGAAGTTTACAAGGTGTAAAAAAAGGAATGGCCGCTATTAGCCCCGAAGGAATTGCAGGTGTGGTAGTAGAAGTTTCTGAAAATACCAGTAAGGTAATGAGTTTATTGCACCGCAATAGTAGGGTGAGTGCGATGCTAAAAAAAGACAACAATGCGGGTAGCATAGAATGGGATGGCGCCAGCCCTTATTACCTCCTTTTACGTAACGTTTCTAAGGGTGCAAAAGTGGTAAAAGGCGACACCGTTGTTACCAGTACCTACTCGGCTAATTTCCCACCCTACCAAATTGTAGGCCGCGTAGCTGAAATTGAAGCCGACCCTTCTAGCAATTTTTATACCCTAAAAATCAAAACAGCGGTTAACTTCTTTACCGTACAATACGTATATCTGGTAGAAAACCTCAGGTACCAGGAGCAATTTGAATTAGAAAACAACAATCCTAAAAATCGTGAATAGCCTACTTAAAAATATCATACGCTTTGCACTGTTTTTACTACTTCAAATTGTGGTTTTAAATGAAGTACCACCTGTACACCGTTTTATTATTCCTTATTTGTATTTTTTATACATTCTTTGGCTCCCGTTTTCCATTAACCGGTTTAGTTTATTAATTGTGGCTTTCTTGTTTGGGCTTTCACTGGATTACTTTACAGGCACCACGGGTCTTCACGCCGCTCCCTGTGTGCTTATCGCCTACATTAGACCTTATTTATTAAACCTGCTTTTGCCACAAGAAACCATCGAGCAAAGTTATGCTGAGCCTGGTGTTAATAGTATGGGCTGGGCGCCATATGCCGTGTATGTAGGCTTTCTTACTTTCGTCCATCACTTTTACTTAGTACTGATCGAGTGGCTTCAATTTGGCGACTTTGTATACTTTTTAGGTAAGGTAATTGGCACCACTCTTGTGAGCTTTATGATGATCGTACTTTCGGAACTTCTTTTTTTAAGAAAGAGTAAGTATAGAACCAATGCAGCCTAGTTTTAGCTGTCCACAAGTATGCATAAGTTTTTTTTCTCAAAATGATGCTTTGTTGCGTTTGTTACATCAAATTTGCAATACATTTTGTCGACTTATTTTTAGCAAGCTCCTATGTCCGCCTTTAATCAAAACCGAAGTAGAATTGTTCAAATCATATTTATAGGTGCGTTTATTTTAATTACCCTACAACTGATTAATCTTCAGGTTTTTTCTACAAAATATAAAATGGCAGCAGATAACAATGCCTTTTATAGAAAAGTAATTTATCCGGATAGAGGTATCATTTTTGACCGCAAAAAAAGAGCCATTTTAGAAAATACCATTAGTTATGATTTGGTGGTGATACCCGCCGAATCTAAAGGAACTGATACACTGGCACTTTGCGCACTATTAAATATTGATACGGCTACGTATAAAAAAAGAATGCGGGACCTGATTTTTAAAAATGGTGCTGTTAAGCCAAGTGTTTTTGAATCGTTACTTACCACCGAAAATTTTGCGCGCCTCAACGAAAATATGTACCGTTTTCCTGGATTTACATTAAGTGAAAGATCCGTACGGTCTTACCCCTACGATTGTGGCGCAGCAGTGCTTGGTTACACTGCAGAAGTAGATACCGGATTTTTACGCAGACATAAAGATGAAGGTTATGAAATGGGCGATTACTTTGGTACCACAGGGCTAGAAAATAGTTACGAGAAAATACTAATGGGTCAGCGTGGTATCAAACGATTTATTCGAGACAATAAAGGAAGAATTCAGGGCCCTTGGGAAAAAGGAGAATTTGATACCGCAGCCGTTGCTGGTAAAAATTTATATTCAAGTATTGATGTAGAGCTTCAACAACTTGGAGAAAAACTCATGCAAAATAAAGTGGGTAGTATTGTAGCCATTGATCCTAAAACGGGAGGTATATTATGCATGGTAAGCGCACCCACCTATAATCCCAACTATTTAACAGGTAATCAACGAAAAAAGCATCTAGTAGACATGATGTATTTTGATCCTAGAAAACCGCTACTTAATAGAACCGTTAGTACCACTTACTCTCCGGGCTCCACATTTAAAACGCTGGTGGGTATTATTGGCATGGCAGAAGGTGTTATTGACGATCAAATGACCGTTTCATGCGGTGGTAGTTACTTAGGATGCGGTAGAAGAATGGGTTGTCACGCGGCTGGAACTTTTACACTAAAACCTGCTATTTCAAAATCATGTAATAGTTATTTTGCTGTGGCTTTTCGCAGAATTTTAGACAACGCAAAAGTGAATAATAGAGATATCACACTCGGTTTATTTAATGAATACGCTTATTCATTTGGGCTTGGGAAAAAATTAGGTGTAGACTTACCTTCTGAGCGCATGGGTAATATACCTACTTCAAAATATTACCAAAAAATATTTGGGAAAAATTGGCAGGCATGTAATATTATATCAAACTCGATAGGTCAGGGAGAAATTACGACCACCCTTACACAACTTGCCAATGTAATGGCGATTATTGCCAATAAAGGCTGGTATTATTTACCCCATTTGATTGACTCTGTAGAAGGTGGTGATGATTATGAAATGCTGGCACGTTTTAAAGTAAAACAAAGAACTAAAAATATTGCAGAAAGTATTTTTGAAGAAGTACAAGAGGGCATGCAAGGCACCATGGAATTTGGAACAGGTGCGTACGCAAAAGTTCCAGGTATCAATGTTTGTGGTAAAACGGGCACCGTAGAAAACGCCTACAGGGGTGAATCACTCAAAGACCATGCGTTTTTTGGGGCTTTTGCGCCTCGTGAAAATCCACGTATTGCCATTGCAGTCATGTGCGAAAATGCAGGTTATGGTGCTACATCGGCAGCACCGATTGCGAGCTTGCTTATTGAAAAATATTTAAGGGATTCTATTGCAGGTCCGGAAAGGAAAGCGAAAATTGAGCAACTGGCCAATATGAATTTAATTCCGCCTCAAATGAAGCGCTTAATGACAAAGCAAGATTCAACAAAAAAGGTTACCCTCAAAAAATCAATTGCCAAGAAATAGCCAACCATAAACATGAACAAAAAAAATAATAATCTTGCAGGAGAAGGGATAGATTATACGGTTGTTTGGCTGTATGGTATATTAGTGTCCATTGGTGTACTCTGTATATTTATGGTAGAATACAAGACCAATACCAATTGGTTTGCCACATTTTTAGGCGGAAAAACAAACTATAGTAAGCAGCTGATTTTTGGAGGTATTTGTGCGCTAGCAGCAACTTTTATCTTGCTAACTGATAGTAAAATATTTACAGCATTTGCAAATCTTTCGTATTTGCTTGGTATCCTACTTATGCTAGCCACTTTTGTACTTGGAAAAAATATCAATGGGTCTAAATCTTGGATCCCATTAGCGGGTGGGTTTAATTTACAGCCAGCAGAGCTTTGCAAAATATTTACATCCCTTGCACTAGCTAAATTTATTTCACGTCAAGAAATAGATTTTACAAATATCAAATCACAAATTGTTGCTGGACTCATTGCGCTAACCCCTGCCGCTTTATCTATTTTGCAGCATGAACTTGGTTTGGCACTTGTATACTTAAGCCTTTTGATTGCCATGTACAGAGAGGGATTACCCGCACAGTTCTTAATTATTGGATCATGTTTTGGTATACTTGCTCTAGCTACCCTTATTGTAGAAAGAGATGCACTATCCATTACGTTGACGATTTTAGCGGCATTCATTATTTTTTTAGCCTATAGACAGGTTCGAAAAAAACAAAGGCTCGTCACCATTGCCGCAATTTTATCTATTTGGATCCTATGTATTGGCGTACAGCGCTATGTAGTTCCCTATGTATTTAACAACGTGTTAGAGTGCTACCAGAGTACTAGAATATATAGCATGGTGGGTAAAGATTATGATTGTAGCTTAAATAAAAAATCCAACGAAAAAGTTACTGGTAAAGCTGCGCGTAAACCAGATGATTATAATGTAAGACAAAGTAAAATTGCGATTGGCTCTGGTGGATTTTTTGGAAGAGGTTTTTTAAAAGGTACACAAACAAGAGGTAAATATGTGCCTGAACAAGACACCGATTTTATTTTTACATCCCTCGGTGAAGCGTTTGGATTTGTAGGTTGTACTATTTTTTTAGGGCTTTATTTATATTTCTTGTTTCGCATTGTACGTATTGCTGAAAGGCAAAGAAGTGCCTTTAGTAGGGTCTATGCCTATTGCGTTGCTAGTATATTGTTTTTTCATATCGCAGTTAATGTAAGCATGACCATTGGGCTTTTCCCAATTGTAGGTATCACCCTTCCGCTCATTAGTTACGGAGGATCATCCTTACTCACTTTTACCGTATTAATTTTTATCATGCTCCGACTAGACGCCGATAGACAAATGGTGCTACGTTAAACCAATCGATTTTCATGCAAATCATTCCATTATCAGAAGGTAGTTTCACCATCGATCAATCTAAGGTATTTGTTCCCTTTAATACCCAAACAGAAGCACTGCAAAGTAGGCCAGTAGGAAGTTTGCTCGTAGAAATTCAACCCTTTGTTGTGGTTACAAAAAAAGATATCATACTAATTGATACGGGTCTTGGCTATACAAATCCAGCTGGCCAATTACAATTACACGAAAATTTAGAAAAAGCGGGCATCAAGCCTGCTTCTGTTACGAAAGTACTTATGAGCCACTTACACAAAGACCATGCAGGTGGAACCACATTTAGTAATATCGACAATACTGCCCGCTACATCAGTTTTCCTTACGCAACTTATTACATTCAAAAACGTGAATTTGAATATGCCACAGGCATAGGCTCGGCCTCTTATATACCTGAAGATATTTTACCGCTAGCGGAATTTAGCAAAGTAGTATGGCTAGATGGTGACGAAGGAGAAATTGATGGCGGAATTAAATACCAAGTGACGGGAGCCCACTCAAAGTTTCATCAGGTGTTTTGGATTACCGAAGACAATGAAACCGTATTTTTTGGCGGAGACGACGCCCCTCAACTACAACAAATGAAAAGCAAATTTGTAGCCAAGTACGATTATGATGGGAAAAAATGTATGGAACTCAGACAAGCATGGCTAGAAAAAGCAAAACAAGAAGGATGGACCTTCTTGTTTTATCATGATATAAAAATGCCTATTTGGAATAGTGTTTAAACAGCAGGTGCTTCTTGACCTGGAGGAGGCGGTGGAGGAGGTGCTCCGTTTCCTTTCTTTAGATATCCCGGCTTTCCGCCTTTTCTGTTTTGCAGTTCATCCTTAATCATACCCATAAATGCACGATCTGCAGTAAGTGCTTTATTGGCACGCTCATCAGATCCTAATACTTTTTTGAACTCGTTTCTATACTTTTTTCTGATGTTTAATGCGGCTTCTTCAAAAGCTAGTATGTCTTCTTTTTTTTCTTGACGCGCTTTTTTTAATTCTTCAGTGCAAGCATTGTAAGCTGGCCAAAATTTTTGCGCCTCGTCAACATTTAAATTTAAATGCTTGGTCATAAAAGCAACTTTTAATGCTTCTACATTTTCTCTACTAGGTCTTGGACCTTTACCGCGAGGCCCCATAGATCTTTGTGGTGGTTGCGCAGTAACTATGGCAACAACAAATAAAGAAAGTAAAAAACTAAAAATGATTTTTTTCATAACTGATAATTTAATTGCTTGATTGAATGTATTCTAGGAGTTCTTGATCTGATACATCTGGTGTTATAATTAATTTTTCATGCACATCCAGATATGCCGTTAATGTAGAATCACTAATGGTTTCGATTATTTGTTGGTGATCTGCACCAATATACGCGCCATAATCAACGGTTTGTTTTTGGCTTGTATACATAAAATTGACAAGTACCATAGCACCAATAAGTGCCGCTGCTATGGCTAATTTAGGCCAAGTAAACAATTGTACAGTTGCGGTTACAGGCTGCACCTTTTCTTGTGCAACTGGTATTTGATAGCCCGTTTGCTTAGGTATCGTATTTAATAGAGGCGCAACGAGTTCAAGCTCTTCATAAACAGCTTCCGTTTCTATTTTTGCACGCACAATACTAGGCAGCGATTCAAAATAATGAGCCGGCACTACATAAGGGATTTGGGATTGAATCGTCGTCCAAAATGGGCTTAATGCTTTTAGTTCTTCGTGTATGGTTTTATTTTGATGCATGGCTATTCAATAGACTTTCGCTTACCCTTTAGGTTTAATAACTTTTAATAAATTCTTCAATTTTTTTTGCAGCATGATGGTAACTCGCTTTTAAAGCACCCTCGGAAGTATCTAATAACTCACTCATTTGATGGTACGGCATTTCGTCATAATAGCGTAAATTAAAAACGAGCTGCTGTTTTTCAGGTAAAGATTTGATAGCGAGCTGTAAGCGCCATATCAATTGATTTTCATCAAAATGAGCATCTGCTTTTACCTTATCTCCAAAAGTATCTGAATCCTGATCCAATGATACAATCGCCCTCTTTTTTTCTTTTTCGATAAAAGTGAGCGTTTCATTGGTAGCGATTCGGTACATCCAAGTATACAATTTACTGTCTTCTCTAAAATTTTGAAGTCCGTTCCACACTTTTACAAGTACCATTTGTAATACATCATTGGTGTCTTCATGACTTACCAGCATACGTCTAATATGCCAGTAGAGTTTTTCCTGGTACTTTTTCACAATGCCATTGTACCCTTTTTCTTTGGTGGCATGGTTGTGAAATGCAGCTAGTAAACTGGTATCATCTAGATGTAAGTCCATAGGCTAAAGGTAATTACTTGGACTGCCAAGGTTGAAATTAGTTTAATGCTTCTTAAAATTAAGCGTCTTTCCAGCGCCACAAATGAAGACAGGCATAGGTTTTAAAAGGGCTCCAGGATTCTGCTATAGCCAACATATTTGCTTTTAATTCCTTTTTATTAGAAGGGTCTAAGTTATAGCACTTAGTCATAGCCTGCTGTATGCCCAAATCGTCTACAGCAAAAACATCTTCCCGACCCAGCGAAAACATGAGCAGCATTTCTACGGTCCATTTACCAACGCCTTTTATTTGAGTAAGCAGTTCAATAATTGCTTCGTTGGAAAGCGCCTGTAATTTCTTATCGGTTATTTTATGTTCGAAGCAAAAATTGGCAACCGCATATATGTATTTTATTTTCGCGTAACTGATACCAATTCCTCTAAGTGTCTCTTCTGAGGTATCCAATACTTTTTGTATGGTTGGCTTTTTGCCTGGATATAAAGCTAAAAAACGATCAAAGATAATGGCTGCTACTTTGGTACTTAATTGCTGGCTAATAATGCTTGCCATAAGCCTTATTGGAATATTTTTTTGAAGCGTTAATACATGCGTATCACCTTTTAAAATGGCCGCCAACCGCTTATCCTTTTGCAGATGTTTTTTGTATGACATACAGCAAGTTACAAACCCTAAATTATCTTTCAAAACCAATTAGAAGTAGTAGCTTAGTGTAAAATTAAACGGTTTATGCTAACACGCATGTTCACCTTGTTTTTACTCGCTTTTTCACTTCAATCTTTGGCGCAAACAAATACGCAAAATAACCCGCCAACATACCATAAAAATGAGACGGCCATAAGAGCACTTTTAGCTGCGCAAACAAAGGCATGGAATGAAGGGAATCTAGTTGGATTTATGGAAGGCTACCTTCCTTCCGACTCCCTTTTATTTGTTGGAAAATCGGGGCCTACTTATGGTTTTACGAATACACTTAACAATTATAAAAAAGGCTATCCCGACACCGCGTCGATGGGTAAACTAACATTCACATTACTTGCTGTAACACCCATCGAAAAAAAGCATTACCGTGTTTTAGGTAAATGGGCATTACAAAGAAGCAAAGGAAATGTTAGCGGATATTTTACTTTGCTACTTCAAAAAATAAAAGGAAAATGGTTTGTTATTCAAGACCATAGCAGTTAATTAAAAATAATAAAATTTATATACCATGGTACTTATCATTTTAGGCATTATTGTCCTTGTCTTAGGCATATTTATTCTTAAGCAAAAAGAAGAGTTACAAAAATTAGGAAATGGCATTAGAAGCGTTGGTATTGTGCTTATCGTTATTGGCGCTTTAAACGCATGTGTTAAACAAATAGATGCTGGACAAATTGGGGTTTCAAGTTTATTTGGTAAAGTATCTAATGAAGTGCTTACCCCCGGACTCAATTTTGTTAACCCACTTGTAAACGTTTACAATGTAGATATTAAAACACTCAACTACACCATGAGTGGCGTACATAACGAGGGCGAAAAAGATGGCGATGATGCTATTCGTGTACTAACCTCGGACGGACTTGAAGTAACCATCGATCTTACTGTTTTATACCGCGTTGTTGGCGCCGAAGCGCCAAGATTAATAAGAGAAACGGGGCTCGATTATAAAGACAAAATTGTAAGGCCACTTACAAGAACAAAAATCAGAGATAACGCTGTATACTTTACTGCCATTGACTTGTACTCTACTAAGCGGGATCAATTTCAAAATAAAATATTTACAAGCATAGAAGCGGATTTTAAAAAAAGAGGTTTGATTCTTGAGCAGTTATTACTCAGAAACATCACCCTTCCTAACAACGTAAAAACTTCTATCGAAGAAAAAATTAAAGCAGAACAAGACGCACAAAAAATGGAATTTGTGCTTCAAAAAGAAAAACAAGAAGCAGAGCGTAAGCGTGTAGAAGCGCAGGGTATTGCAGATTACCAACGCATCATTAGTACCGGCTTAAACGATAAACAATTACAATACGAACAAATTCAAATGATGAAGGGTCTTATTACTTCACCTAACTCAAAAGTAATTGTGATGGGTAAAGGCAATACGCCCGTTATATTAGATAGTAAGGATAAATAATTATTCTTCGCTGTAATCGATGGGATCTTTCCATTTTTTGTATAGATACCAAAATAACAGTCCAGTGCTTAATAATAGCCAAGTATAAAAAATAAGATTGGTACTGGTAAAACTGCTTTCCCAATAAGCGGCACCATACATAATGCCTGCGCATGAATTAACGGCCATCCATAACAAAAACATGGATAAGGTATTTACAATTCTTATTAAATATTTACGTACGCCTGGTTCCATATGATTAGTCTAAGCTTTGGTTATTGGCTGCTGCCATTTTTAAAAGTCGGTCAAATTGTGCTGGCGTTAAATCATTGTAAAAGAAGTTAATCGGATCAATTGGAATACCTGATTTATGGACTTCATAATGAAGGTGTGGGCCTGTGCTTTTTCCGGAGTTACCTACGTAACCAATCACTTCGCCCCTGCTTACCCGCTGCCCAACCCTAGCTTTTACCCTTACCATATGACCATAAATGGTTTTATAACCATAACCATGATTGATCACTACATGAATACCAAAACCACTGGTGGTAAAACCAGATGTAGTTACAACACCATCCGCAGTTGCGTAAATGGGCGTGCCAATAGGGGCTGCAAAATCGAGTCCTTCGTGTGCTTTTCTGGTTTTATAAATAGGGTCAATTCGGTAACCAAAACCAGAAGCTATTTTGGACAATTTTTTATTGCTAATGGGCTGAATGGCAGGAATGGCAGCCAATAATTTAGCCTTATTTTTTACCATGCCTATTAGCTCATTAAAGGATTTGTTTTGGTATTCCATTCGAAGGGCCAAGCTATTGAGCTGATCTATAACGGTATGCACAAGATCGGTAGAACCCATACGCTGCACGAGTTGTACCTCTTTTTTCTGTTCCATATCCCTTATACGTGCACTATCCGCAACGGGGTCAGCTTCAAATATAGTGCGGTATACCGTGTTGTCCCGATTGGTGATTTCGCCCATTTTTAACTCGAGCTGTTTAAGCCGCTCCTCTATTACACTGTAACCTTCACGAAGGTCTTCATTTTGTTGGCGGAGTAGTTTTTCTTTGGGGGAATCGATGTACTGAAAAGCAATGGCAAAAATGATAATCCCCGTAACCATGGAAGCCGCTATAAAACCAAACACTTGCAGTAGACGCACACGAAGTGGCGTTTCAAGCTTTTCAAACCGCAGGGTATGGGTATTATAGTAATATTTTATTTTGCGCATAGGGGTATTGGTATCAATAGCTAAAGGCTCAATTCCTTACCTTTGGAGCTATAAAAATATAGAACAAAGATAGCCTGCTATCTAGTAAAATTAGTATAATAAAATTAGTACCCTTTTATGATGACCAGTGCCGAGATAAGAAAAGAATTTTTAGCCTTTTTTGCTTCAAAAAAACATCAGATTGTACCATCTGCTCCGATCGTGGTTAAAAATGACCCAACCCTTTTGTTTACCAATGCCGGCATGAATCAATTTAAAGATTACTTTCTAGGAAATCGCAAGCCTGAATATAAACGTATTGTAGATACCCAAAAATGTTTACGCGTGAGTGGTAAACACAATGACCTTGAAGAAGTGGGTGTTGACACCTACCACCATACCATGTTTGAAATGTTAGGCAACTGGAGCTTTGGTGATTATTTTAAAGATGAAGCCATTGCTTGGAGTTGGGAACTACTTACAGATGTATATAAAATTGATAAAGACCGCTTATACGTTTCTGTATTTGAAGGTGATCCAAGTGAAGGACTACCCATGTCTACCATTGCACTAGAAGCTTGGAAAAAATTAGTGGACGAAGACAAAATTATTTTTGGAAACAAAAAAGATAATTTTTGGGAAATGGGAGACACGGGTCCATGTGGTCCATGTTCAGAAATACATGTAGACTGCAGATCTGATGAAGAAAGAAAATTAATTCCAGGCAGAGATCTTGTAAATAAAGATCATCCGCAAGTAATTGAAATTTGGAACAATGTATTCATGCAATACAACCGTTTAAAAGACGGATCACTTGAGCCACTTCCTGCAAAACACGTAGACACCGGTATGGGATTTGAGCGTCTTGTACGCGTGCTACAAGGCAAGCAAAGTAATTATGATACCGATGTATTTAGCGGCACCATAAATGCAGTAGCTTCCATCACTGGAAAAACATATGACAGAAGTGATAGTAAAGAAGCCGTAGCATTTAGGGTAATAGCAGATCATATCAGAGCGATATCATTTACCATTGCCGATGGACAATTACCTTCCAACACAGGCGCTGGTTATGTGATTAGACGTATTTTACGAAGAGCTGTTCGTTATTATTATACCTACCTCGATTACAAGCAGCCATTGCTTTTTCAATTGGTGCCAATTTTAGCAGCACAATTTTCTGAAGTGTTTCCTGAATTAGCAGCACAACAAGAATTTGTAACAAAAGTGGTAAGAGAAGAAGAAGATTCATTTTTAAGAACCTTAGACAAAGGTCTTAAAAGAATTGATGAACTCATGAAAGCCTCTAACAGTAGTGTTATAGAAGGCAAAGCTGCATTTGAACTTTTTGATACCTACGGATTTCCAATAGACCTTACCCGTTTAATTGCACAAGAAAATAATTTAGCAGTTGATGAAAAAGGTTTTGAAGCAGAAATGCAGCAACAAAAAAATAGAAGTAGAGCCGCAACAGCAATAGATGCTGCAGATTGGATTATTGTAAATGATAGCGAGCATCAAACATTTATTGGCTATACTGATAAGGTTTGTACGACTACCGTTACGAAGTACAGAAAAGTAACAAGCAAAGGAATTACAGGCTATCAAATTGTTTTAGAAACAACACCATTTTATGCCGAATCTGGTGGACAGGTTGGAGATATTGGTGTATTAGAATTTGAAGGATCTAGCATCGATGTAATTGATACCAAAAAAGAAAATAACTTAATCATTCATTTTACCACCGAGATTCCTGCTAGTTTGGAAGGATCAGTAGTGGCCAAAGTAAATACAGAGATTCGAAAAAGTATTTGCGCACATCATAGTGCAACACACCTCTTACATGCTGCTTTAAGACAGGTACTGGGTACGCATGTGGCACAAAAAGGTAGCCTTGTAAATGCTGCACAACTTCGTTTTGACTTTTCGCATTTTGCAAAAGTGAGTGACGAGGAATTACAACAAATCGAAGATATCATCAACGAAAAAATTAGAGCTAATATTCCGGTAGTCATCAAAGAGATGACTAAAGATGAAGCAGTAGCACTAGGTGCCATGGCTTTGTTTGGTGAAAAGTATGGTGATACCGTAAGGGTTGTTATCATGGACCCAAATTATTCTATTGAACTATGTGGTGGTACGCATGTTGGCGCAACAGGCGCACTTGGTTTATTTAAATTAAGAAGCGAATCTGCGGTAGCAGCTGGCGTAAGACGTATTGAAGCTGTTTGTGGCGAAGGTGCTACAACACAGGTTAACGAAGCATTAGCGGAGCTCGAAACCATTAAGGAACTTGTAAAAAATACCAAGGAACCTGTTAAAGCAGTGCAACAAATGGTTGCCGATTTACAGTCGTTAAAAAAACGCATTGAGTCTTATGAAGCGCAGGCGCTTGTTGCAATTAAAAAAGAACTAGAAAATACCGTTGTCTCAATTGGCGATGCGCATTTTATTGGTGCTGTTGTAACAGTTGGTAACCCTGATGGTCTTAAAAAATTATGTACAGAGTTACAAGGAAATTATACAAACTTACTGGTAGTTCTCGCTGCCAATATTGAAGGAAAAGCAGCCGTAGCTGTGCTAGTTAATGAAACCCTACAAACCAGTAAAGGGCTAGAAGCGCAAAAGATTATTAAAGAACAAGTTGCGCCGCTTATTAAAGGTGGTGGAGGTGGACAAAAAGGCCTAGCAACGTCTGGTGGACAGGATCCTAGCAATCTATTACAGGTGATTGAATCTGTAAAAGGGTTGTTAAAATAGAATATATATTCAAGTAAAAAAAATAACTTTAAAGTATCAAAACAATCAAAACTATGTTCAAAATTATTGCATCAATTATGGCTGGTTGCTTCATTATTAACGCAGCAGCAGCCCAAGAAGAAAAGAAAGTAGTCATTGTAAAAACAATGGATACCACCATCGTTCATGGAAAAGAGAGTGGTCCTCAAAAAATGACAGTCATTGTAGAAAATGGAAAAATAACCATAAATGGTAAGCCCGTTGACGGTGTTAATTTACCAGAAATGATGGGTGGTGTAACTGGTATTCCAAAATTAACGAACGTTCCAAAAGTGATGATGTTCAAATCTGATGATATGAATGCCCCACTTCCTAAATTAGATGGAATGGTAGGTGAATTAAAAATTGCAAAAGGTATGCCACTTGACATGAGTAAGTTAGGAGAGACATTTGCACTTGCATTTAATGATGGTCCAAAAATTGGAATCAGCATCGAAGACCTAACAGAAGGTACTGGTGCTAAAGTATTAGAGGTTACAGAAGGTTCTCCAGCTGCAAAGGCAGGTATCGCTAAAAATGATATCATTACATCTGTTGATGGTTCATCTATATGTGATGTAGCTACCCTTCAAGAAAGAGCCATTGATTTAAAAGCAGGCGACACCATCGCTTTAAAGTTAACACGTGATGGAAAGACTAAAGAAGTGACTCTTAAAATTCCAAAAAAAGTAAAGAAGGCCAATATATAACCTTACCAATTGTACGATAACCCGGTAACTAGTCTTATTTTTGTTTGAGATGACCTTAAGCAAACAATATGAAGCAGTTATCGGGTTAGAAGTACATGCACAGCTAGCTACCAACAGCAAGCTATTTTGTTCAGACGCCACTACATTTGGCGCTCCTCCAAATACCCAAATTAGCCCCATCACAATGGGACACCCGGGTAGTCTTCCAAAAACCAATAAAAAAGCAGTTGAGTTTGCCATTAAAATGGGACTCGCTTGTAATTCCACCATTGTCAAGGAAAACTACTTTGCCAGAAAAAATTACTTTTATCCAGATCTACCAAAGGGTTATCAAATTTCTCAACATACCACTCCTATTTGCGCAGGTGGTAAAATTCAAATAAAGGTTGAGGGTCAAAAGCGCTATGTTCAATTAAATAGAATTCACCTAGAAGAAGACGCTGGGAAAAGCATACACGATATTGATCCTACACATACCCTTATAGATTTAAATAGAGCAGGTACGCCCTTAATTGAAATTGTTACGGAGCCTGATTTATTTAGTGCCGAAGAAGCATTTGCCTATGTAACTGAAATCAGAAAACTAGTACAGTGGCTTGACATTTGTGATGGAAATATGGAGGAAGGATCTTTAAGATGCGATGCCAATGTGTCGGTGCGACTAAAAGGCGAAAAGAAGTTAGGTACTAGAGTTGAGGTGAAAAATTTAAATTCTATTCGGAATGTAAAAAAAGCAATTGAATTTGAAATTGCCCGACTCATTGAAATACTTGAATCCGGCGGGACTATTACCCAACAAACCAGAAGTTTTGATGCATCCAACGATACCACATTTGCGATTCGGGATAAAGAAGAAGCAAATGATTACCGTTATTTTCCGGATCCAGATTTAGCGCCCTTTGTATTAAGTGATGCGTATATCAATGAAATAAAATTAGGCTTACCTGTTTTG
>JBIKIS010000131.1:0-5699 GCA_044361485.1 Sediminibacterium sp. | reverse complement strand
AGCTCATACAGGTCTACATTAAGCTGCTTAAGCACCTTAATGGCCGTATTTTCCTCGTCCCTTATTAGACCTAGGAGTAAATGCTCCGTGCCAATAAAGTCGTTTCCTAGCCTTAACGCTTCTTCCCTACTGTAGGAAATGATTTCTTTTACTTGTGCCGAAAAATTATTATCCATAACCAAAAATTGGATTTATACAATGATAACGAATATTTTTGAGCGAAGTTGTGTGTGGATTATCCACATTTACTAACTTCACGCTTATACTATGGAACTCAAAATTGATACCAAAGAAAAATACCAGCTTTTGACCCCTGCTGGAGCCTCCATGACTGCCAATATAGCAGCAGAAATCGAGACTATTTGCAATAAATGTCTAGAATCGCCATTAAAAAATATGGTGCTGAACCTCGAAAAAGTTACAGATATAGAACCTACTGCATGTCAAATCTTAACAGATTTACAACAAGCATTTTATGATAAAAGCGCCTCATTTGTCATTTGCTGCCTCTCCCCAAAAATCGAAAACGCCTTTGACGAACTTGGCTATTTAGAAGTACTCAATCTAACACCCACCCTTAGTGAAGCTTCCGACATTGTAATGATGGAAGAAATTGAACGCGAATTATTAGACAGCGACGATTTTGAATTTGACAAAGAATCGGAATAAGCAAATACCTATTGAATTATTTTTTCAATTCGAGTGAGCTTACCTGCTGCATTCATTCCTTCTACTACAATTCTAAATTTTGTTGTAACGTCGTTATTGAAAAAATCCAATTTAACGAGTTTGGTTTTTTTGTCTGTTAAAACATACGGGTTCCAATAAAGTGTTGTGCGAACATCAGGTACTTTAGTTGGCGCTGCGGTATAATTGGGGCTATAAAATTCTTTGTAATTGGTATACCCGGTTAAAATGGCATTACTCAATCCTTTTAAACTTTCATTTTTTAGATCGGCAGGTTTTTTAGTATAAATAGCGATAGCGCCAGATGGCCCAGATCCAGAAGAACCCATAAATGGGGGACGAAAAACTTTGATGTACGCAATATCACTCATTTGAATGCCCATTGTTTGCTCCGCATCAGATAACATTTCATTTAAAAAAATATCCGGAGTACCGTCACGCCAATTTAAGCCCGGTACATTGTTGCTATTCGCATCTTCGGCACCATTAGCCCCAAGTATTGGAATTGACATGGTCATGCCCGGAATTAAATTTTGCAAGTACTGAAATACATTGGTAGCGCCTGTTGCATGGTTGTCATTTTGTACATCAAAAGCGTAACTATCTTTTGAAGAAAATAACCCTGATGTATATTTTTCGTCTAATGCATCAATAGGCGATTTGGCTCTTGATTGCACCACTACTTCCTTTAACACCACCACAGAGTCAAATGTTTTTTTTATTTTTTTAGCTTGCGCTTCCATATACATTAGATATGAAAGCCCCGCAGTATCGGGTTTTGCAAAATGATAGAGCTGAATTTGTGTAGGATATGAAACAGTAGGCAAACTATAGGTGAAATTAGCAAGTGTATTTGGCGCCACTTTTTTGTCGCCGTTAATTTTATAAAAAACACGCACCGTATCAAAAAATATAAGTCCGCGCTGACTAAAACTAGCATCGGGAGCA
Organism: Sediminibacterium sp.; assembly: GCA_044361485.1. Taxonomy (GTDB): domain Bacteria; phylum Bacteroidota; class Bacteroidia; order Chitinophagales; family Chitinophagaceae; genus Sediminibacterium. The sequence goes on along the minus strand of JBIKIS010000131.1, from coordinate 4,064 downwards.
ATTGGCGCAAAAAAGTACTGTTTGCTACTATCTTTTGATTGCAGCACCATCGTAATGCTCTGTACCAATTTATTATCAAAAGTGCCACCGTTATATACGGCACCTCTAATTTGCAAATAATCACTATCCATTTGGTATTTTAAATTGGGCAGCTTCCCTTTCACCATTTCTTCCCAATTGTATTTACGCCAACCATGCGTAAGCATCACTAAATCTAATTTTGCAGGTGTTTCAGCATCGGTACTTGAAAAATAATTGGAAGCATTAGGGATATTACCTTTGATATCACCTTGTAAAAGCAGGTTAGAGAAAATATTTGTTGAATTATCCTGCACGGCATTTACATCAGTAACAGATACTGATAAGTTACTTAACAAAGTATCTTCTACTACAATGTCAATGGTATTTTTTGCGCGCTTAAACAAACGAGGCGTAAACATTTTTACCGAAGGATAAAAAGCGTGCAGGTTATTATTGATAAATAAAACCCGCTCTGCAACAGGCACCCATGCCGCATCAAAAACTGTTATTTGTAAAACACCGGTAGGCAAACTATCGGTAGGCATGGCAAGTGCAGCTGATTTTTTTGTTTGAAGTTGAATCGTAGACTTGTATACCATGCGCTGATTCATGGATGCCACAACATGAAGTTGCAAAAAGTTTTGCGCCGTTGTCAGTGGACGCTGAATAACTATTTTAGCCTTATCCTCTTGCAACATGGCTTGCATCACAATGCCGTCTGGTTTTGCAGCAGGCATGGCGGTTGTATGCACGGTTCCAGCAGCATCTACCCAAATACAGTTATAGGTTTCCTCTTTTTCTGGCAAAAAACTAAAAACACCCATCCCATCGTGTACCGATTGGATAGAATCTATTAACACCATTTTACTATTAAAGATGGCCCCTTTTATAGCAGCAGGATCCCCATTTTGATTCACAGACAAAAAACCTACCTGTGCTTGCAAACCAGCAATTAATTGCCCGCCTTCTGGAAAAAATTGGAGTTTATAAATAGGATCAACTTTTTTTGAAATGGCGATAGAATCAGACCCTTGTATTGCAATGTCCTTGGTAAAAATAAAGGCAGCATCAAAATTAAGCATCCACCTAGTGTAAGCTTTGATTCGAATACGCGTTCCCTTATAATTTTGAGGTATTTCAAATTGAAGTTTTGCAGAAGATTCAAAAATGGGGTGCACCGTATGCTTAATAAGTTGCCCCGCATCATCATACCAATCTGCATAAAAATTTCTACTATAATCAGATAAGCCCTCGCCTGCTAAAATATACGCCTTACCCCAAATGGTTTCGCCTTTTGAATAAAGACCTTTATCAAAATGAATATGTAGTTTTTCTTGTTGATAGTTTTCTTTGTAGACAGCAAGCATAGAATCCAACCCCTGTGCAGACACCACAAAAGGCGCACAAAACAAGAACCCAATAATCAATAAATAGGTAGCCTTCATAATTGCAAATTTACATAACTATTGACGCAAACCTTGTTAAAAAAATAGGGCGAAAAATATAATTTTTCGCCCTATTTGCTAGTATGATTACTTTCTATTGGTGTCTATCAAGTGTTAAAGCCAAATAAGGCAGTCTTGCACCTGTAGCAGCCGAATAGCCCATGCTATATCCAGTAAGCGCAACGCCACTTTGTAATCCATTGGCACTCGCATAACTCACAAGTGCTGCAGAAGTAGAAGTAGCTCCCGCTGCACGAATAGCCCATGTTGTTGTAGCACCAGACACAAAGCCAGGTGCATTGATACCAACAGGAATATCCATAGCACCAGAAGTGCCTAAATAAGGAATGTTTGCCTTCATTAAAATACCATTTAGGTATAAATCTACGGCAGGAACATTTGGCATTAGGTGTACAAAATTAAATCTACAAATACCATCTGCGATTCCAACGATATTATTTTTAACAAGCACCGACTTCATGTTAGCAGCAGTATCTGTTAAATGAAGTGTTTGCGGTGTATTGTCTGCAATGTTAACGTTGGTGTTAAACAATACTACAGAGTCAACGTTGGTATTGGTTCTTGGCATTACAATAGAAACCGCATTGGTACCTAGTGGCACACTCATATAAAGTGCAAAGTTACTACCGCGCGTATTGTACCCACCTCCTGGAAAAGGAGTACGTGATTGCAACAAATTACTTACGTATGCACCATTTAATTTAATACGCAAATTTGCGTAATCTATAGCATAAGCAAATGCTAGATTTACTTTTAGCTGACCTTTATTAGCTTGGTTGCCATAAGTGTCGTAAGGCTGATTGGTAACCCCTGTATTTTTTTTGCAAGATGCAAATACAAAGAGTAGCGCCAATGGCATTATATATTTTATCATTTTTTTCATCTCTTACTTTTTTTGCGTTAAGATTATGGTAACATGAACCACTGTTCTTTGGTATGGTAATCAGATGCCAATGCACCAATTTTTTGTAACGCTGGAATATTATATAAATACTCAGAGTTGTATCTAGGACGACATCTGTACGGTAATTTACCAGCATTATAAATGTTCAGTGTTGTTGGCAATGTAAATCCTGCATATACTTTTTTACCAGTAGCTGGATCTAAATCGATGTACCTAAACCTACGCATATCTGTCCAAGTTTCGCTAAATCCATATCCGTAAAGGGCAATGTACTTTTGAAGCATGATATGAGATAGTGTTAAACCATTTGCATCGGCAGGCATCACTTTAGGATTGGTTAAGTAATCAGCTTGAGAAGCTGGCGTAATTAAACTTGCCCAAGGAATACGAGATTGATATTGCGTTGTTAGCATTTCAAAATTTAATTCGATGGCTCTTTTATACGTAGACAATGCTAACGCCTTATCCCCTTTACGAAGAGCAGCTTCTGCTTTTGTAAATAAAACTTCAGAAGCAGTTAGTAATGGGAATGGTGCCAGGTTGTTAAAAATGTAACGACCAGAATCTGCAGTAACACTTGTTGAAGAATAGAGCGCGCGCCAGTAGTTTCTTGGCTGATCTGCGGTACCGAGCCCAGTAGCTCCCTGACCTGGCAGAACACCCTTATATGTACCATTTGGATTTTCATTGATCAAATACGGCGTACGAGGATCCATTACACCTGTAAATGGAGATTCTGTATTTACGCCAGTTAATAGATTTGCAATAAATGATGACTGACGAAGTGTTGCAATGTTGTTACGGTATGGTCCAAAGAAATTATTGGTACCACTAAAGTTACCACCTACCCATTTTTGAACTGCATTATCTGCATTTGTTACTACAGACATGTCTGAGTATTTAATTACAGAATCAGCGTAGTTTTTAGAGGTGTAAACAGCTTTATTGCTGAGGTGCGCAAAGGTTTTAGCCTTTACTGCATAAACAAACTTTTTCCATTTGTTTACGTCACCACCATAAAAATAGTTGTCGCCATATTTAAGGTTGGTAGCACTTACTGCACCATCGGTTCTATTTAGTAAAGCAATTGCATTATCACACATCACTCTAACAGAATCATACACATCTGCTTGGCTATCATAATCAAATTGTTGGCGCTCGGTATCAAATGCTTGACGCATAATCACTTCACCATACTGTTCTGTGGTAACCAACCAACTCCAAGCAAAAATGGCAGTAGCAACACCTACATAATCCCATTTCTTTTGCTGAGTTCCTCTAGAAATAATGTATTTAGCATTAGGTCCAATTCCATAATAATGCATTGCCCAAACGTTACCAGTAACGTCTGATGCAGTTGCAAAAACACCTCCAAGTTGATCGTAAGAATTATTTGCACTGTTCGTATGCCACCACTGAATGTATTTTGCTAAGTTTACCGCATCTGTTACTGGACCGTAAGATCCACCACCACCACCCGTTGGGGGTGCCGCTGTAGATGTCATTTGATTGATAACGTTAGGTAATATGGCTTCTATAGCCCCTTCAACCGGGTTGTTAGGGTTTAAGTAAGCATCGTCTAATTTTTTACTGCATGACTGTAAATTAGCTATACCAACTAATGCCAGTGTTACTGCAATAAAATAATGTATGTGCTTTTTATTTTTCATAAT
>JBIKIS010000130.1:0-5751 GCA_044361485.1 Sediminibacterium sp. | reverse complement strand
CAGGCTATTCCAGCGCCATATAACCATAGTAATATTGATAGTGATGAAGTGCTCTATTATGTAGATGGTGATTTTATGAGCAGAAAATCTGTGGTGCAAGGTCAAATTACACTTCACCCAGGTGGCATACCGCATGGTCCGCATCCGGGCACTGTCGAAAATTCGATTGGCAAAGAAAAGACAGAAGAACTGGCTGTTATGATTGATCCATTTAAGCCACTCATGTTAACGGAAGATGCCATTGCCATCGAAGATGAAAGTTACCACAAGAGTTGGCAACACAATATTGAATAAGAATTAAATATAAATATGAGCACAGATTTTTTACCCTTAATGGGAACAGATTATGTAGAGTTGTATGTAGGTAATGCAAAGCAAGCCGCACATTTTTACAAAACAGCTTTTGGATTTCAGAGCTATGCTTATAGTGGTCCAGAAACAGGCGATAAAGAAAAAGTATCTTATGTACTGATACAAAATAAAGTAAGACTCGTTTTAACTACACCACTGCATCCAACAGGTGCTATTGCGGAGCATGTAAATAAACATGGTGATGGTGTAAAAGCAGTTGCCTTAATGGTAGGCGACGCTACCGATGCTTTTGAACAAACCGTAAAGCGCGGTGCAAAGCCATATATGGAGCCTACTACACGTGAAGATGCAGATGGAAAAATTGTAATGAGCGGTATTCATATTTATGGTGACACGGTTCATTTATTTATTGAGCGTAAAGATTACAAGGGCACATTTATGCCAGGCTTTAAAGTATGGGAAAGCCATTACAATCCTTCCGGTGTTGGGCTTCAATACATTGATCATTGCGTAGGTAATGTGGGTTGGAATCAAATGAATACCTGGGTTTCTTTTTACGAAGACGTAATGGGTTTTAAAAACATTCTAACCTTTGATGACAAGCAAATTTCTACCGAATATTCGGCGCTCATGAGTAAAGTAATGAGTAATGGAAATGGTTTTGTGAAATTCCCAATAAACGAACCAGCAGAGGGTAAGAAAAAGTCTCAAGTAGAAGAATACCTAGATTTTTATAAAGATGCTGGAGTGCAACATATTGCGATTGCCACGCAGGATATTATTACCACAGTAACAGCGTTAAATGAAAGAGGGGTGGAGTTTTTAAAAGTACCTGGTACTTATTACGATGAATTACTAGACCGTATTGGTCCTATCGATGAAGACTTAGAGCCGTTAAGAAAACTAGGCATACTTGTTGACCGTGATGACGAAGGGTATTTACTACAAATATTTACCAAGCCAGTAGAGGATAGACCAACTTTATTTTTTGAAATCATTCAGCGCAAAGGTGCTAAATCATTTGGTGCAGGAAATTTCAAAGCACTTTTTGAAGCACTCGAAAGAGAACAAGAATTAAGAGGTAACTTATAATTTAATTTGTCTGTTTTTACAATGCCATTTCTGGGATGTCTCCAACAATAAGGAGCTTTCCAGCAGTGGCATTTTTTATTTGCTCAATTGATACGCCAGGTGCTCTTTCGATCAGTACAAATCCGCCTTCTGGTGCAATATCAATAACAGCTAATTCGGTCACAATTCTTTTAACGCAGTTTTTTCCAGTAAGAGGCAAATCACATTTTGCAAGAAGTTTACTTTCGCCTGCTTTATTAACGTGTTGCATGGCTACAATAATATGTTTTGCAGAAGCAACAAGGTCCATCGCACCACCCATACCCTTTACCATTTTGCCCGGAATTTTCCAGTTGGCTATGTCTCCGTTTTCAGAAACTTCCATCGCACCAAGTATGGTTAAATCAATTTTTTTTGAATGAATCATACCAAAGCTCATAGCAGAATCAAATGAGCTAGCACCTGGAAGTGCCGTTATGGTTTGCTTACCTGCATTGATGGTATCAGGGTCAACAGCATATTCTTTTGGGAAAGGTCCCACGCCCAACAGGCCGTTTTCACTTTGAAAACATACGTTAATGCCTTCGTGTAAATAGTTGGCCACTAGGGTAGGAATACCAATGCCTAAATTAACGTAGGTATTATTTTTAACTTCTTTTGCAATTCGTTTTGCAATACCTTCTTTATCTAACATAATATTTTATTTACTGGTGGTGCGTTTTTCAATTCTTTTCTCATAATTTTTTCCTTCAAAAATTCGGTGCACATAAATGCCGGGTGTGTGAATTTGATCGGGATCAAGTATGCCTGGCTCTACTAATTCTTCTACTTCAGCAATGGTAATTTTACCAGCCATGGCCATGAGTGGATTAAAATTGCGCGCAGTGCTTTTAAAAATTAAGTTTCCATCAGTGTCACCTTTCCAAGCTTTTACAATGGCAAAATCTGCATTAAATGCAGTTTCCAATAAATATTCTTTGCCATCAAAAATTCTGGATTCTTTACCTACAGCTACTTCGGTGCCAACACCAGCGGGTGTAAATATGGCTGGCATGCCATAGCCTGCAGCCATGCATCTAAATGCAAGTGTTCCCTGCGGTATTAGTTCAACTTCTAATTCGCCAGAGAGCAATTGTCTTTCAAATTCTTCGTTTTCGCCTACATAAGACGAAATCATTTTTTTAACTCTTTTTTGTTGTAGCAGTAGTCCAATACCAAAATCATCTACACCCGCATTGTTTGAAATGCAGGTTAAATTGGTCGTACCTTTTTCTAAAATGGCTTGGATACAATTTTCCGGAATACCACAAAGGCCAAAGCCACCTAGCATAAGTGTGCTACCATCTGTGATATCTGCTACTGCCGCCGCCGCGTCTTTTACAAGTTTATGAATCATTGTAATTATTGGATTGAATTCAGTTCAAAATTACCCCTTTTATGTATACTAACGTCTATTAGTATTGTTAAGTTTGATTATTTGTATATTTAAAAAAAATACGGATGAAACACAAACATATTGAGGGATTAATTGCGGCACCATTTACACCATTTCATACAGATGGGTCGTTACATCTAGAGCTTATTCCTGCCTACTATGAAATGCTCGTTTCTAATGGAGTTGTGGGGGCATTTATTTGTGGATCAACAGGTGAGGGTGTTTCGTTAACGATGTCAGAAAAAAAATTAGTGATGGAGGCCTGGGCAAATGTGGCAAATGGTAATCCTGATTTTACAGTCATCCCTTTTTTGGGTGGCACTTGTATAGCGGATTGTAAAGATTTGGCATTACATGCAAAAAGTATTGGGTTACGCGCTGTTGCATTTACAACACCATTTTATTTTAAGCCCGCTAATGCAAGTGTTTTGGCAAAAGCTTGTATTGAAATTGGAGAAGCCGTTCCGGAATTGGCTTTTTATTACTACCATATTCCTGCATTAACCGGCGTACATATTACCATGTATGAATTGTTGCAAGCCATACATGGTAAACTTGCAAATTTTAAGGGCATCAAATATACCCACGAAGATTTTATGGATTATTTGTCATGCATGCATTTTGCAAATGGTGCTTATGATATGTTATGGGGTAGAGATGAAAATATGTTGTCTGCGTTAGTACTTGGTGCTAAGGGAGCCGTAGGTAGTACGTATAATTATGCAGCACCGCTTTATATGTCATTAATTGACGCCTACAACAATAACAATTTGGAAGCAGCACGAGCATTACAGCAGCAATCAATAGATATGATTCGTTTGTTGGGTAAATATGGAGGCATTGCAACGGGTAAAGCCTACATGAAAAAGATAGGGATGGATTGTGGAGCATTTAGACTTCCAGTTTCTAATATGTCGGATGCTCAATTTGATTTATTTAGTGCAGATGTTGATGCATTAGGTTTTAGTGATTATGCTTCCAAAATTTCGCATTAGTATACATGGGGCTATTTAAAAAAATACAATTTTTAATTGTTTGTGTTTGTCTTGTTTTTGCAAGTTCAGCACAAAAAAAATACGAGTCTCCCATAACTTGGAAACAAAGTGGCGTATTGCCAGCACAATCAAATGGGTTAACTCATATGGGTTTGTCCGGCGTTGTTTCGGGGGTTGTCGCTACTCAAATCATTATTGCGGGTGGTAATAATTTTCCGGAAGGCTATCCATGGGAAGGAGGTGTCAAAAAATACTATGACCAGGTGTTTGTATATGATGTAAAAGGAGATACTCTTATTATGGCTGATAGTAGTGTAAGGCTACCTAGCAAAGTTGCTTATGCTGCAATTGCTCAATTAAATGATGGCATTTTTTATGCTGGGGGTGAAAACGAAAAGGGTCCCTTAACTAATGTTTATTTGATTCAAAAAAATAATAAAAACGGTGTAGTAATTATAAACTGGCCTGATTTACCAGAAGCCCTTACAAATGCAGTTGCTGTAGCTACATCAAATGCAGTATATGTGCTTGGAGGTGCCACAAAAAATGGCGTTTCTGACAAAGTGTGGGCAGTTTATTTGAATGATATTAAGGCGGGTTGGAAACACGTCTCTAGTATGCCACAGCCAACTGCTTTTGCAGCAGCAGAATTTGCTCAGGGTCAAGTATATATTATGGGCGGACGAAATAAGGGCACAGATGGAATAAGTGAAATATACAATCAGACTTTTGCATGGAATATTGCAAACAACAGTTGGTCCAAAAAAGCGCCACTTCCTTACGTGGTATCTGCGGCAACTGCCGTTGCTTTACCTGGTAAAATTTTGTTTATTGGTGGCGATAAAAGTGTAGTGTTTCATGAAGTTGAAATGTTAGCTGCAAAAATTGCCGCCACTACAGACCCTGAAACAAAAAATAACTTAACTAAAATCAAAAATAATTTGCAAAAAACGCATCCTGGATTTAGTAAAGATGTGCTTGCTTACGACCCTATCTTAAATAAATGGAGCCCTTATGCGCAACTTGGTTTTACCGCACCGGTTACAACAAATGCTTTTTTATTGAATCATAAAATTATTTTACCTGCTGGTGAAGTAAAGCCAGGTGTTAGAACGCCACTAATTCAATTGGGCACTATAAATAAATAAACATGACTGAATCAAAAAAATATCCTTGGATTGTAGTTGGCCTATTGTGGGTGGTGGCACTTTTAAACTATATGGATCGTCAAATGATTGCTACCATGCGACCTTCTATGCAATTGGATATTACAGAACTTAGTCAGGCTACTAATTATGGTTATTTAATGGCTGTTTTTTTATGGGTTTATGGATCTGTGAGCTCTTTTTCAGGAATTATTGCGGACAGAATAAATCGTAAAGGTTTAATCATTGGAAGTTTATTTGTGTGGTCGCTCGTAACATTTGCGATGGGTTTTGCAACAACATTTGATGAACTCTATTGGTTAAGGGCCCTTATGGGTTTGAGTGAAGCCTTGTATATACCTGCTGGGTTATCACTTATTGCCGATTATCATTCCGATAAAACCAGGTCCTTGGCTGTTGGGCTTCACATGTCAGGAATATATATGGGGCAGGCACTTGGTGGATTTGGTGCGACGGTTGCTAAGCAATTTTCTTGGCAGTATGCTTTTATGTTTTTTGGTGGATTTGGTATGGTATATGCAATTGTGCTGGTTATTTTCTTGCAGGATAACATTAAAAGAGAAATGGTAGATAAGGCTCAAAAAGGTTACCAATCTGTTTTAAAAAGTGTAACGTCATTGCTTTCCTCATTTTCGTTTTGGATTATCATTTTATATTTTGCCGTTCCAAGTTTTCCTGGTTGGGCTATCAAAAATTGGGCACCTACTTTAATTGCTGATAAACTGCATATCGATATGTCTATTGCAGGTCCATTAACCACCATTTCTATTTC
>JBIKIS010000019.1:0-20187 GCA_044361485.1 Sediminibacterium sp. | reverse complement strand
TAGCATTACTAGGATGTAAGAAAAACGACACCACTACACCGAGCACAACCACTGCAGTTAATGTACACGTGCCCGCGCCGTTCGTTATCAAAGAAGACTTTGAAATGGGAACCAAAGCTGCCTATGCCATTGGGCCTGTTACCATCAAAACAGGCATCTGGTCTTTTGATGATGCGCTACTTGGCAAGCTAGCTACCGATATAAAAAACAACACACAATCTGTTAGGCTTAGAACTGGAAAAATTGAAATGAATTTTGACATTGATAGTTTGTCAATGATTAAAATAAGTCATGCAAAATTTGGTAGTGATGCCAATTCCGAACTTACCGTTTGGATGTCTTCAGACAAAGGCGCCACCTATGCCCAAATAGGAACGCCGTTAACCACCAGCAGCTCCACTTTTATTACAGACTCCATAAAAATTACAGGTAATAAACCAGTTCGGTTTCAGATTAGAAAATCAGGAACTACGCGTGTAAATATTGACGATATCATTTTTATTGGTGCAGGCAAACCTGGTATTAACTTTAATGAACCTGCAGATAATACAGCAGACACAAGTAATAATAGCATCCCTACTGCTGGCAGAGGCCTTCCTACAGGAACTGGGCCAGATGTTCCACCTTCTGATGGCGACAATAGCAATATGCTATTTGGAAATCCTTCTAACGCCACCAATAGCGCTGTTGTCACAGAAAACTATTTGATTGATAAAAAATATTACGTTATCTCTTATAGTAGTTCTAGAGCTACCCCAAATTGGGTTTCTTGGCATTTGGATGAAACTTATTTAGGTAGCACGCCAAGACAAGATAATTTTGCTGCCTTTTTGGGATTACCTACTGGATATTATCAAGTACAAAGTAATAGTTACAGTGGTTCGGGATTTGATAGAGGTCATAACTGCCCGTCTGCGGATAGAACTAGCTCTGTGGAAGCAAATAGTTCAACTTTTTTAATGACCAACATGATTCCACAAGCCCCACAAAACAACCAAAGAACTTGGGCCGATGTTGAATCTTTATTAAGAGCAGAAGTAAACAAAGGCTACGAAGTGTACACCATTATGGGTAGCTATGGCAAGGGAGGGACTGGATCTAATGGCTATGCAGAAACCATCAATAGTGGAAAAGTGACAGTTCCAAAAAGAATATGGAAAATTGCCATCATACTACCCAAAGGCAATGGTGACTTAGCAAGAACAAACGCAGACACAAGAATACTTGCAATAGACACACCCAATGAAAACAACCTTGATACCGACTGGAAAAAATATATAACAACAGTAGATGCCATTGAAAAAGCAACTGGGTACGACCTGCTATCTAAACTTAGTACGGATTTGCAAAAAAAATTACAAGCCAAGCTCTATGTGCCGTAGGCACATAGAGCTTTAAAAGCTTTATTCAACTGTAATTTCATCACAAAATAACCACGCCTTTCCGCCATTGCCTGCATGCCAGCTAGGACAAACACCGGTATTAGTTGCTACCACTTTTACATAACGAGCCTTGGCTTTTTTTGTAGCACTAATTTTTACAACGTCAGCAGTTTCTGCGCTTTTTGGTGCTGCTACTTTTTGTGCAGTTAGTAACTGGTATTTTTTACCATCCACCGATGTGTACACAGCAAATTGTTTTGGCAAAAAAATCCATTCGCTATGTCTTTTTAAAAAAGAACCAGATACTTTATTGATAGACTTCGCAGTTCCTAAATCAATAACGGCTTCTAAATTTTTTTGCTCAAATCCCAACCAGTTTTTATGAAAGTCTTTTGCGTTACCCTTAATACCATCTACTAAACTTACCGGCCCCATAGCACTGTACTGATTGGCATAATTTGGCGCAAGCGTTAAGGCATGTTTCCCTTTAACAATGGTAAGTTCCGACGTTTCACTTGGCATTTTACCAGGCACATAACTTACTGCTTTTAATAGGCCGCTTTTGGTTACTAAAACAGGTGAAGCATATACCGCAGATCCTAAATTAGGTTCAGACCCATCCGTTGTAAAACGAATCGTTGCCCCATTTTCTGTACTACTAATCGCAACACGTTCAGATACACCTGAAACAACTTTAGATTTTAATTTAGCTTCATCGGGGTTGCCTATTTGTGGCGCAATCGCAAGCGACTGCGCTGAGCCTTCTAAATTAAGTACATACACACCTGCGCGTCCTGGATTACTTGGAGGCGCCGCAGGAAAGAAAATAACAAGCCCTTCTTCTGTTTGACGCCATTCAAGTGGCGCATCTAATCCATTAAGCATTATTTTAGTTCCAGGTGTTGGCTTTATTTTTTTAAGTGTAACGCTTGCTTTAGGCCATCCATTTAAATATACAAACAGCTTGCCTTCTTTACTAGTTGCATACCTGATGTTAGCACCTTCACCAAAACTATCCCAGGTTTTAGCGCCATAAACAGCTGCTCCATTAATGCGCATCCATTCACCAATTTCTTTTAAACGAAGTACGCTTGAGTCTGGAAACAATCCGGCAGCTGTTGGTCCAATATTTAATAAATAATTACCCCCTTTAGAAGCAATGTCTACTAAATTCCAAATGAGCTGGTTGCTCGTTTTAAAATTATTATCATTTTTATTAAAGCCCCAATGATCATTCATGGTCATACAACTCTCCCAGTCTTCGGTGGACTTTTCGGTTAAAATTTCCTGTTCTGGGGTTCCAAAATCACCTGCTGCATCATCTTTATTCATGCCCTGCATACCATTACGGCCCTTACTTACACGGTTATTGATAATTAAATTAGGCTTGAGCTTTAATAGCCAGTTATATAAAGAATCTCCTTTTGGTTTAGTCCACTCGTCTACCCACTCACCATCAAACCAAAGTACACCTGGATCGTATTTAGTAACAAGTTCCTCTAAACAAGGACGTAAATACTCCTCGTTATATCTGTTAATGTCATTTTTATTTTCGAGCGGATGATGCCAATCCATAATTGAATGGTACATACAAAAAACAACACCATATTTTTTACAAGCCTCACTTAATTCTTTCATGATGTCACGCTTAAATGGCGTTTTATCCATTACATCATAATCAGAAACTTTACTATCCCACAAACAAAATCCATCATGGTGCTTAGAGGTGATTACAATGTATTTCATGCCCGCATCTTTGGCCATGGCCACCCAACTATCTGCATTAAATGAAGTTGGATTAAAAGAAGCTGCATATTTTTCATATTCTGGAATAGGAATTTTTGCTGTATTCATAATCCACTCGGCATGATTTTTATCGCCTTTATACTCACCTGCAGGAACTGCATAGATTCCCCAATGAATAAACATACCAAATCTAGCATCGCGCCACCACTGCATACGGGCGTCTTTAGACATGGATGTTTGTGCAACACTACTTAGTGCAAAAGTAACGAACAAGAAAAAGCTGAATAATTTTTTCATAATGGCTTGTATTGATATTTTAAATATAATACTAAGCCCAAACAAAGAAGTGTAAAATGCTTCTATTTTATTAACAATCTAAAGGTCAAATTTACCCGCAGGTACTTTATTTTTCTAGAAGGTGGTAATGCATGGTACCAATGCTGTTGGATAGGCCCACGCATATCAAGTACAGAACCAGCGTCTAGCATGAGTTCTATTTTTTGCGCAGTAGCAGCATGTTTAAATGCAAACTTTCGGGCTGCTCCAAAACTTACTGAGGCAATGGAACTTTCTGGTACAATTTCCTTTTCATTATCGCGGTGCCAAGACATACCCTCGTCACCAGCATGGTATAAGTTTAACAAACAAGCATTGTAGGTTGCACCGGTTTGCTTTTCTACTACTTCTTTAATCGACAATAAAAGTGGTGACCATGGCAAAGGATCTTTTCTTTTACCCGCATAGGTATAACTGATACCCTCGCCGGCATACCAAGCCACTTTTCGTTTGGTTGTAATTTGTTTTCCAAACATAATAACCTCATCATGTTGCCACTCAATATTTTGGAGTAGTTCCGTTAACAATTTTTGAGCCTCAACCGCATTAAATACCAATGGATAATACACCGCCTCACCATCGTTATTAATAATTATTTGAGGATCTGTAAACATTGTAACTTACTTTTGGTAATGGAAAAAATGATACTACTTTTTGATAGTGGATGCAAATTATGCAATAGTAGTATCAAATTTGTTACAAAGGGAGACCCGCAGCAAAAAATAAAACAAATTGCTTTGCAAAGCGCTGAGGGACAGGAAATATTAGCAGCACAGCCTTATTTACTAGAAGTCAATTCAATTATATTGATTGTAAATGATAAAGTGTTTATAGAATCAGATGCTATTTTACAAATAGCCCAACACTTATCCTTTCCTTACAAATTATTGGTTGCCGGTATAATAGTGCCAAAAAAATGGAGAGATACCATGTACCGCTGGATTGCAAAAAATAGGTACAAATGGTTTGGGAAAATATAACCGCTTCTATTAAAGCGTGCGATCACTCGCAAATTGCTGCATGGTACTAAAATTTCCATGTGGTTTTAAATCCTCCAATAGCATATGTAAGCGGTCTAATAATTGCTGTCCTGCATACTTTGTAGTATAAGCTGGCAGACCGTACCCCCTTACATCTACAAACTCCCAAGGGTGAAAATACAAGCTTAAATAACCATCTTTTTTTAATGCCTGCTTGCATAGATGCAAATAGTATGTATAGGGGAAATTTTTAAAACTCAACCAAAAAAGCGGTAGTCGCAAACCCCAAGAAACAGATGCCGGAATTCTAAAAACACCTTCTTTTATATGATAAGATCTTGGCTCATTTAAATGATTGTACCTGCCAGGAAGCCATGTAGGATTCATAGACGCATCATAACCATACCCTGCATTATTAATTGCCTCCATCGGCACTTGTTTCATACGCGGCATTCGAAGGCCCGTTACTGGCTTACCCGTAATTTGCTCAAGCCTTAATCTTGAACTTTGCAAATGTTCAATTTCAAAAAAACTATGATAATAGGTATGTGAGGCTATTTCGTGCTTATCCGACAAATACTTGATGGACGAAGAAAAATGATCTGCAAAATTAGCTGTTGTAAAAAGTGTGGTCCGAAAATCTGATTGATTTAAAAGCGGAGTGATTGCCTCAAGACCATGGAATCCTATTTCCAACTGCTTGTCTGGTGGCAAATTAAAGCCATACTCGAGTGGCATATCAAATTCTTCAACATCAAAACTAATTAAAATTTGAGGTGTCATAATTTGGCTGCTTTCACTAAATACTGAGGACGATTTTTACTTTGCTCAAAAAGCTTACCCAAATATATACCAACAATACCAAGCATCATCAGTATAATGCCACCAAAAAAGGCAAGGGTGGCAACAATTGAAGCCCAACCATGTACTTCTGTACCACTATAAAATGCATAAATAATATAAGGTATGTAAAGAACCGACAAAATAGCAAAAGTAAAACCCATGTATGCTGCAAAATAAAGCGGCTTATTACTAAAGGTTGCAATACCCGTAATGGCAAACTTCAACATTTTTTTTGTAGAGTATTTTGTAACGCCAGTATGTCTTGCTTGTGGCTCGTATTCTATTTTTGTTTGCTTAAACCCAATCCATTTAACGAGCCCTCTGTAAAATATTTCTTGATCAGGCATTAAAAGTAATGCATCAAGGGTTTTTCTATTCATCAGTCTAAAATCTGCGGAACCAGGTTCAATTTCAATCTCAGACAAATAGTTCATTAACTTATAAAACAAATTAGCCGTATGCTTTTTAACAAAAGAGATATGCTCATTGTCTTTTCTTACAGTGTACACAACATCAAATCCCTCTTCATGCGCTTTTAACAATGAAGGAATTAACGATGGCGGATGCTGCATATCGGCATCCATCATAATCACAATACCTGCAGAAGAAGCGCCTAGCCCAGCTTTTAAAGCATTTTGATGTCCAAAATTTCGTGACAAAGAAATATAAAATACGTTGTTATTATTATTGGATAAATCTTGAATGGCATGTAGCGTACCATCGGTGCTACCATCGTCAACAAACAAAACCTTGAAGCTATAGTTTGTATCAGCTAAAGCTGCACTTATGGCACTATAAATCACAGGAATATTATACTCTTCGTTATATGCAGGAATTACTATTTCAACTAATTTATTCATGCCAATTTGTTTTTGAACTGACTAAATAAAAGTGTGTAAACAACAGCAAGCCAAGCTACAAAACATGGAAGCGCCTTTAAAGAATAACGGAGTATATACTGTTCTCTAATAAATTTTGGAAATAAATCGGTGGGCGAAAAAATGGTGAGCAGCAACATTAGCACCAATAAAACCTTATACGGAAACGTATCTTTATAAGGCTGCTGTACATGCCATATTAAATAGCCTATAACAGCAATTACAAATGTTGGCGACTCTGCCGAAGAACTAAATATTACAAGACCAATAAGCAATAATGCCAAGTAATGTAACCGGTATGATAGATCACTCCATAATTGAAATCTAAATATGGGAAGTAACATCAAAATACCAGCTGGGAGGGTTACATAAATATTAGGCATTGTAAAATAACCAAAAATTCTACGAATCATACCCATTACAGATATGTCTTGCATGCCAGCAAACATACTAGACTCAATATTTTGCCCATTTTTTTCAAGTAATATTTCGTACCAATCGATGTAGGAATCAATAATAAATTGAGGAGAAGAGATTAACATGGGCAAACAAACAAGGACTACCGCCCAAACAATCCCGGTATAAATAAATTTTTTCTTGTGAGGCGTAAATAAAAAAAATAACAATCCAACAACACTATATATTTTTATCAGTGTTCCTACAACAATAAAGAAAGTCCCAAGCCAAATTTTTTCTTTTTCGATGGCAGTAAAACTTAATAGGATCATGCCACAAAGCATGGGATTGAACTGAACCGAATGCACGGATGTTATAAGTTCAAATACACCAATCAATAAAATAAATTGAATACTCTTTTCGGATAAAGGCAATTGCTTAATTGCGTAAAACAAAAAGCCTACATTTAAAAGACACCATAAAAAACAACCAATATAAACGGGCAGTAAAGCAAAAGGCGCAATAAGAATACTAAATAGTGGACCGTAATGATTAACGTCACTATATTCTAACGGATAAGATAAATACAAATGCTTTTGCTCAATGGTATGCCAGAAGACCTGCTTATATATCAGAAAATTATTAATATCACCTAGTCCTCTACTTATTTCGGCAATGCATGCCAGCATTGGAAATAAAAACCAAATAACATTAATTAGTAATGTTCTGTTATTACCTGAGATTATATTTTTTACCATTAGACCCATGCCTACCGGTAAAATAGTAAAAAATATCGGTCATGGTCAATAAATAACCGGTAAACACATATTTTTAATCAAATATGTTAAACAAACTATATGTTTATTAAGTATTACTTAATTGAACTGTCTGGTGCATCTCTGGAATAATAACTTCCCCAAACCCTTTTCGCTCCAACCTTTTAGCAAAATCTTGCTGCACTTCATAGTCACCATGTACTATAAATAATTGCGATACAAGATCTGGATTTTGACAACTCAAATACTGGCACAAATCTTCATAATCACCATGCGCAGACATACTGCGCATCAGGCCAATTTCGGCACCTACTTTATAATATTCACCATAAATTTTTACTTCTTCTACGCCACTTGACAGCCTTCCACCTAGTGACCTTGGTTCGCAATAACCAACAATCAAAATAGTATTATCCCTGCTGCCAATATTATTCATGATATGGTGCTTTACCCTACCTGCATCGGCCATGCCGCTTGCCGAAATAATAACACATGGCCCGTCGAGTGTATTGAGCCTTTTACTTTCCTCTACCGAACTTATAAAAGTAAGTCCGTCAAAATCAAATGGATCATTATCATGCTCCATTATTTTTCGGATGGTTTTATTAAAATATTGCGGGTATCGTTTTAATAATTCGGTGGCTTCTTTGCTTAATGGACTGTCTACAAAAATTGGAATACGAGGTAGTCTTTTTTCGATACTTAATTGATTAAGCGCATACAACAACTCTTGTGTTCGGCCCACACTAAATGCTGGAATAATCAATTTGCCTTTTTTATGGATGCATGTTTTTTCGATCCAAGATAAAAGACTATCAGGGGTACCGTGCACTTCGTCGTGGAGTTTATTACCGTAGGTACTTTCTATAATAATATAATTAGCCTGCGGAAAAACGGCCGGCGCTCTTAAAATAGCATCGTTGTAACGTCCAATATCGCCACTAAAACTAAGCTGCTTGGTTACACCGTTTTCAGTGATTTTTAAATGCACAGAGGCACTTCCAATAATATGCCCAGCATCGGTAAATAAAAGTTCTACGCCTGGCGCAATGCTTGTCCATTTGTCGTAAGCAGCTACTTCAAAAAGCGTAAGTGCTTCTGCGGCATCCTCTAAATCATAAAGTGCTTCAAAGGGTGGCAATCCCTGTCTAGCTCTTCTTTTATTAATAAATTTTGTATCGTCTCTTTGAATAACTGCAGAGTCTTCTAGTAATACAGCTGCTAAATCTTTAGTCGCAGGTGTAGCAAAAATCTTTCCTCTAAAACCGTCTTTATATAGTTTTGGTATGAGCCCCGAGTGGTCAATATGCGCGTGTGATAATACTAAAATATCTACCCCTACTGCTTCAAAACCAAGGGTACTATTCATTACTTGTGTTTCCCTTCCCATCCCCTGAAACATGCCACAGTCCAGTAAAATTTTAAAACCACTATTTAATGTAATTAAATGCTTTGATCCCGTAACTGTTTGTGCTGCTCCGTGAAAGGAAATTTTCATGTAAATTATTTAGCTGTGAAACTTTTTGAAGCCTTTGCTTTAAGACTCCAAGTAATAAAAAATTCGGCAACAACTTCACCGTTCTGATTAACGCCAGTGGATTTACTAACAAGGGTAACGCCCTCTCCTGTTTCCTTAGCTGTTTTAACAATATCAATAATAGCATCTCCATCATTACAGGTAAATGTAATAACCCCCACTGCTTTTTTATAAAAATGAGATTCCATTTTTACAACAAGCATACTAATGGCTGGATCCGATTTGTAAATATTTGCGAGGCATAAAATACCAGTACTAAACTCTGCGGCCATAGAAAGCACGGCAAAATACATAGACCCAAATGGATTTTGCGTAAGCCATTTGTATTTTACTTGCACCGCGGCATGACCCGGCTCCAACTGCGTAAGCTTTAACCCTGCCAAAAAACCCATCGGAAGCTTAACCAACATGTACAGCCAGAATTTAACTGGATGCATAATTAATGCGCGAAACGCTGCAAAATTAGGTGTCATAAAATTAGTTTAACCTAAAAGAAGTAATGCCAATATGTAATCGGAAATCAAAATTAAAATGCAACTAACAACAACCGCACTGGTACTTGCTCTACCAATTTCGAGTGCGCCGCCTTTTACATAATATCCATAATACGCAGAAATGGTACTAATAATAAACGCAAATGTGTATGCCTTGTAAAGTGCAAAATTGATATAAAAAGTATTTAAATTTTGACGAAGACCTGCGTCATAAATATCTGTAGATATAAGCCCTGTATAATGTCCTGCCAAACGACCACCCCAAATACCTAAAGCAACAGATAGTGTGATAAGGCAAGGAATCACAAGCATTGAAGCGATGATTTTTGGAAGTATCAAATAGCTCTTGGTATTAATACCCATTATTTCTAGTGCATCAATTTGTTCACTCACGCGCATGTTACCAAGCTCACTTGCAATTTTACTGCCGGCCACACCAGCAAGCACAATACATACAACAGTAGGTGATAATTCAAGAAGCAATCCATCACGCACAATTTGTGCAATGGTAGAAAGTGGTACGAGCGGACTCACCAACTGATACGTTGTTTGCACGGTTGTAACAGCACCTAAAAAAACTGAAATAATAACAACAATGGGTAAAGAGCCTACGCCAATTTCTACTGCTTGATGCACAAACTCCTTCCAATACATACGCAGGTTTTCGGGCTTGGTAAACATGCCTTTTAACATGAGCAAATAATTCCCGAAATGCGTAATAAGATTCATCTAGTGCTAAATAAATTAAACTATTTATTTTTCTTTTTGAGGCGCTTCCACCAGCTACTACGCTGTACGGCTTCATCTGTATCAATACGCGATTTTAGCTGTGCATCCACAACTGCTACAAGCGCCATATTAATAATACTTCTTACAGAGCTACCCAATTGTAATACGTGTACAGGCTTTTTAAGACCTAATAAAATTGGACCAATAGCATCTGCGCCACCAATTTCTTTTAATAAATTATAAGCAACGTTACCTGAAGTTAAATTTGGGAAGATAAGCACGTTGACGTCCTCATCTACTAAATCACTAAAAGCGTAATTGTCTTTTAAAATTTCTTTGTTGAAAGCCATACTTGCCTGCATTTCGCCATCTACAATTAATGACGGATTGCGCTGCTTTAAAATACGCGTAGCTTCTGCAACAATTTTTGCCTCTGCAGAATCTGAACTACCAAAGTTGCTATAACTTAACATAGCAATGCGCGGGGTGATGTTAAAATTTCTTACTTCTTTAGCAACCATCATGGCAATGTCTGCTAACTCTTCGGCAGTTGGATTAAAATTAACCGTTGTATCCGCCAAAAATATGGGACCACGTTTGGTTAATAACAAATACATGCCAGCAATTTTTTTAACGCCCTCTTCGGTGCCAATAATTTGAAGCGCTGGTCTAATGGCTTCGGCGTAATTTTTTGTAAGCCCCGAAAGCATCGCATCTGCATCACCAGTTTCAACCATCATACAACCAAAATGGTTGCGGTCTTTCATTATTTTAATGCTCTCGTAATGGTTAAAACCTTTACGCTGACGTTTTTTAAAGAATAGTTCGCCATAAAATTCACGCTTCGCTTCTGTTTCATCACTACGTGAATCGATAATAGGAATATCTGTTAAATCAATATTATGCTCTTCAGCAATCGCTTTAATTTTTACTGGATCACCAAGTAAAATAGGATATGCAATACCATCATCATAAATAATGCTAGCTGCCTTTAATACTTTTTGGTTATCAGCTTCAGCAAAAACGAGCCTCTTAGGGTCACGTCTCGCTTTGTTACCAATAACACGTATCAATTGATTATCGAGTCCTAAACGTTTGTTTAATTGTAGGGTGTAAGCATCCCAGTTTTGAATGGGTTTTTGTGCCACACCAGATTCAACGGCAGCCTTTGCAACAGCAGGTGCTACCGTAGCAAGTAAACGAGGATCCAATGGTTTTGGAATAATATACTCCGGACCAAAGCTCATACTTGATTGATTGTACGCCAAATTCACAATATCAGGCACTGCCGTTTTAGCAAGCTCTGCTAAAGCCTTTACAGCAGCCAGCTTCATGGCTTCGTTAATTTTTGTAGCACGCACATCAAGTGCACCTCTAAAAATATAAGGGAACCCTAACACATTATTAACCTGGTTTGGATAATCGGTACGGCCCGTTGCCATGATAATATCTTTACGAACCGCTGTTGCATCTTCGTAAGAAATTTCTGGATCCGGATTGGCCATCGCAAAAACAATTGGATTTTTGGCCATGGATTTTATCATGTCTTGCGTTACAACACCACCAATACTAAGCCCTAAAAAAACATCGGCATCACGCATCGCTTTTGCAAGTGTACTATCTGATTTTTTTACAGCAAATTTTTTGCGGGTAGCGTCTAAATCGGTACGACCTTCATGTAAAACGCCATCCTTATCAAACATGATAAAGTTTTCGTAACGTGCACCGAGTGCAACATACAACTGCACGCAAGCCATGGCTGCGGCACCTGCACCATTCACAACAAAACGTACACGATCAATTTTCTTTTTTTGAAGTTCCAATGCATTTAATAATGCAGCACCGCTAATAATCGCTGTTCCGTGCTGATCGTCGTGCATCACCGGAATTTTCATTTGCTCTTTAAGCTGCTGCTCAATATAAAAACATTCGGGTGCTTTAATATCTTCTAAATTGATGCCGCCAAATGTGGGCTCCAATGCTTTTACTATTTGTACAAATTTTTCGGGATCTTTTTCATTGATCTCAATATCAAAAACGTCAATGTCAGCAAATATTTTGAAGAGTACGCCTTTCCCTTCCATCACCGGCTTACTCGCTTCTGGACCAATATCACCTAGACCCAAAACAGCAGTTCCGTTGGTAATTACGGCTACTAAATTTCCTTTGGCCGTATACTTATATACTTCTTCAATATTTTCGTGAATTTCTTTACAAGGCTCTGCTACCCCTGGGCTATAAGCAAGCGACAAATCTCGTTGGGTTTTGGCCTCTTTAGTAGGCACCACCTCTATTTTACCAGGTCTACCACTCGCGTGGTATTCGAGGGCTTGTTCTCTGCGGAGGTCATTGTTTTTTGCCATCTGTATTGTTTTGTTCGAATTACAAATTTACCATTAATTCTTAAAGGCTAACACTTGTTTGCCTAAAATACGTAATTCCTTATGTATGAGCGGTTGCGCCTAGCCATGCCATCATACCCATTCCTATTTCAATGGCATTTTCATCTATATTAAAATGAGGGGTATGTACATTATGAACAATCCCAGCAGCCTCATTGCGTACACCGAGTCTAAAAAAGCAACCTGGAATTTCCTGGCTATAATAGCCAAAATCTTCGGCCCCCATGCGCATTTCTGTTTCAAGTACATTTTCTGCACCCATATACTCATCGGCTAATTTCCAAGCTGTTTCTGTAAAAGCAGGATCATTGTCTACGGTTGGATAACCAACATCAATGAGCACATCGATAGTAGCACCCATCGACTCGGCGACACCTTTTGCAGTTTTGGTAATTAATTCATGTGCTTTATACCTCCAAGTTTCATCCATGGCTCTAAATGTTCCCATCAGTTTTACTTCGGAAGGAATTACATTGGTGGTATTACCCCCTTGCACTGAGCATATAGATAATACAGATGGCGAAACAGGATTTCTGTTACGCGAAATAATTTGTTGTAAACTAATAATTACATGCGATGCAATTAAAATAGTATCAGGTGCTAAATGCGGAGATGCCGCATGACCTCCTGGACCTTTGATGGTCATATAAATTTCATCGGCACTTGCCATCACACGCCCTTTTCTAAAGCTCAATTTACCTGTATCAAGTCCTGGATGCACATGCAGTGCAACAATAGCCTCTGGAGCTGGATTTTGTAACGCACCATCTCTAATCATATAACTTGCACCACCCGGATTTTTTTCTTCACCGGGTTGAAAAAATAATTTTACAGTACCTTCCCAACTATCTTTTGTGGCAAGTAATATTTTAGCAGCGCCTAATAAAATAGTGGTATGTACATCATGGCCACAAGCGTGCATAACGCCTGGTACCGTTGATTTGTAGGGCACATCATTTTGTTCTTGAATAGGAAGTGCATCCATGTCGGCACGAAGCGCAATGATTCGGGACGAAGGGTTTTTGCCTTCAATAACTGCTACAAGTCCGGTGGTTGCTTTCTCGTCGGAAGCAATGCCCATTGCTGATAATTGCGCTTTCACATACTTAGCCGTTTCAAATTCTTGATAGCTTAATTCAGGGTTTGCATGCAAATGATGACGCACTGCAATTTGTGCAGGCGCAAATTCTTTTGCCAATGCTTTAATTTTTTCTTGTAATTGACTCATATATAATTTGTCATTTATTGATCTATATCTTCGAAACTTACTTCTATCACATCTTCCACCACATACATGCCAGTTGGAAAAATGGAGAGCATTAGTTTTCTATACTTTTCGGCGTCTTCCCTTTTTATATAATCACCTACACGCACTTTAAATAGAGGTGCCTGATAAGTGGTATATACTTTTTGATCTGGAAACTTTGATTGCACAGCAGCCTTTGCATTAAATGCTTGATCACGACTACTCGTGCTTGTAATTTGAATTCTAAAGCCTTTTACTTTTCCATTACTGGTAAGCACCGACGTGCGCTTATTAATTAAGGCCTGCTTTTGTGATAAAATATCTAACCGTGGATCTTTGATAACAACAATGGTATCTGCTGCACTAACCCCCGCCGCAAAAAATAAGGCAGCAATTAAAAAGGCAAGTGAACAAACAGGGTTATTTTTCATTACAAATGATTTGTAGTGTTACCAAGTTACAACTTTAATAGTTTCCGGTGGCAGGTGCGCCGGTAACAATTGCTACACTTGCACTGCAACCTAGCCTTGTGGCACCAGCGGCTACAAGCGCTTTAGCAAATGCGTAATCTCTAATGCCCCCAGACGCTTTTATTTTAACATTAGAAGGTAAATGCGCTTTAAAGAGTTGAACCGCCTCGATGGTTGCACCTTTTTCGGCGAAGCCAGTCGATGTTTTTAAATAATCAATGCCTGCCACACCATAGAGTTCACAACACTTAATAATTTCATCGTCTGTTAAAATGCCCGATTCAATAATTACTTTGATTACTTTTTCTTTACTTCTAACTATGGGTAAAATATGACCCAGTTCATTAGCGAGATATACCCAATCGGCATTTTTAATAGCGCTAATATTTGCTACAACATCTAACTCATCGGCACCATCAACTACTGCTAAAATAATTTCAGCAATTTTAGATTCTACCGCACTATATCCAAATGGAAACCCAATAACGGTAGCCACTTTAACAGTAGATCCTGCTAACAAGGCCTTGGCTGTTTTAACAAAATTAGGAGGCACACATACTGCCGCAAAACCATACTCAACCGCTTCGGCGCATAATTTTTCAATGTCTGCAACCAGTGTTGTAGGCTTTAAAATGGTATGGTCGATGTAAGCGTTTAATGGCATCAATCAAAAATTAAATTAATCGGCGTCTCTTCCATGACATGCCTTGTATTTTTTACCACTACCGCAAGGACAAGGATCGTTTCTTCCAATTTTTGGACCCACCGTAATTGGCTGTTGCTTTTCTGGTGTTGGATCGTAATAATCATTTTCGGTTGGAGGTGCACCAGCGTCTTGCTTGGTAACGCTCATCTTACTCATGTCCGTTTTTTGCTGACGTCCTTCTTGTACTTGATCCGTTTCGGTTAAAGGAATGGTTGCATGACATAAAAACTCAATGATATCTTTATTGACTTCGGTGTCCATTTTTTTGAACAACTCAAAGGCTTCCATTTTATAAATAACAAGTGGATCTTTTTGTTCGTAAGTAGCAGTTTGCACACTTTGCTTTAAATCATCCATGGCACGCAAATGCTCTTTCCAAGCATTATCGATATGTGCAAGAGCAATGGTTCTTTCAAGTGCATTGATCAGCGCAGCACCATTAGTTGCAAGGGTTTTATCCATATTACCAAGTACTTCCATGGCTTTTTTACCATCCGTGAAAGGAACAATCACATTTTCGATATGGTTTCCTTGTTGTAAACGAATACGTTTAAACACCGGCATGGCTTGTGCCATCATGTCGGCACGACGGCGGTTGTAATGTGCAATAGCTTCTTGATATAATAACTCGGCAACATTATGCGCACTTTGTTTATTCAACTGATCTTCTGTAATGGCAGTATCTAATCCAAAGTTTACAATCACCGCTAATTTAAATCCTTCAAAATCACTTTGCTCTCTAAAGCTAAACACGAGACCTTCGGCAACACCATAAAAAGCATTGTCTAAATCAAGTGCTAATCTTTCACCAAATAATGCATGATGACGTTTAGCATAAATTACCGTACGCTGCTTATTCATCACATCATCGTACTCTAATAAACGTTTACGAATACCAAAGTTATTTTCTTCTACCTTTTTTTGAGCACGCTCAATCGATTTTGTAATCATGCTGTGCTGAATTACTTCGCCTTCTTTGTAGCCCGCAAAGTCCATCACTTTGGCAATACGCTCACTACCAAACATGCGCATTAAATCATCTTCTAAGGATACAAAAAATTGAGAAGATCCCGGATCTCCCTGACGTCCTGCACGACCTCTTAACTGACGGTCTACACGGCGAGATTCATGACGCTCGGTACCTAATATCGCAAGGCCACCCGCTTCTTTAACGCCTTCACCTAATTTAATATCGGTACCTCTACCCGCCATGTTGGTAGCAATGGTAACTGCACCTGCTAAACCCGCCTCAGCAACAATTTGTGCTTCACGTGCGTGTTGCTTGGCGTTTAATACGTTGTGTGGAATTTGTTTTTGACGAAGCATACGACCTAATAGTTCACTCACCTCAACGCTTGTGGTACCAACAAGCACCGGTCTACCCGCTTCTCTTAATTTTACAATTTCATCAATAACAGCACCAAATTTTTCACGCTTGGTTTTAAATACTAAATCCTGCTCGTCAATTCTGATCGCTGTTACATTGGTAGGCACAGAAACAACATCTAATTTATAGATATC
This sequence comes from Sediminibacterium sp., assembly GCA_044361485.1. Taxonomy (GTDB): domain Bacteria; phylum Bacteroidota; class Bacteroidia; order Chitinophagales; family Chitinophagaceae; genus Sediminibacterium. The sequence continues at coordinate 3,745 of JBIKIS010000019.1, read as the reverse complement.
CCAAAGCTCTGCAGCTTCAGTTTCGGCAGTACCTGTCATACCACAAAGTTTGTGGTACATTCTAAAATAGTTTTGTAAAGTAACGGTTGCATAGGTTTGTGTAGCCGCTTCAATTTTTACATTTTCTTTGGCTTCAATAGCTTGGTGTAAACCATCAGAGTATCTACGGCCATCAAGTATACGACCTGTTTGCTCATCTACAATTTTTACAGAACCATCCATCACCACATACTCAATGTCTTTATCAAAAAGCGTGTATGCTTTTAATAATTGTTGAACGGTATGGATACGATCGGCCTTAACAGAGTAATCATTAATGATCGCTTCTTTTTGTTGCAGTTTTTCTTCGGCAGCTACTGTTGATTTATCTATAGAAGAAAGTGACAAACTAATATCAGGTAAGACAAAAAACTGTTGGTCTTCGCCTGCTTTGGTAATGAGCTGAATCCCTTTATCGGTAAGCTCTACAGAGTTGCTTTTTTCGTCGATGTAGAAATAAAGTTCTTCATCGGCAATAGGCATTTCACGAGACTGATCGGCGAGGTAATAATTTTCGGCCTTTTGTAGTTTCACGCGAATACCTGGCTCACTTAAATATTTAATGAGGGCGTTGTTTTTAGGAAGTCCTCTATGTGCTCTAAATAATGCAAGGCCGCCATCTTTAGGATCGTCGTTGCCTTCTGCAATTTTCTTTTTGGCTTCAATTAAAAATTGATTGGTCGCACGTTTTTGTGCATCTACTAATTTTTCGATGCGCGGCTTTAATTCAAAAAATTGTTGCTCGTTGGTGTTGTGTCCTACTGGACCAGAAATAATAAGTGGCGTACGCGCATCATCAATTAATACCGAATCCACTTCATCCACCATGGCAAAATGATGTTTGCGTTGCACCATTTCCTGTGGTGTATGCACCATGTTATCACGGAGGTAGTCAAAACCAAATTCGTTGTTGGTACCGTAGGTGATATCTGCTAAATAAGCATTACGACGCGACTCACTATTTGGATCATGCTTATCAATACAATCTACACGAAGTCCGAGCCATTCAAACAAAGTACCGTTCCACTCGCTATCACGTTTTGCGAGGTAATCGTTCACTGTTACTATGTGCACACCCTCACCTGCTAATGCATTTAAATACGCTGGAAGTGTTGATACGAGGGTCTTTCCTTCTCCGGTAGACATTTCTGCAATCTTACCTTCATGTAGTACACTACCACCAATTAACTGAACGTCATAGTGCACCATATTCCAGGTAACTTTTCCGCCAGCAGCCGTCCAAGTATTTTTATAAACACTCTGTTCCCCTTTGATAGATATATAATCTTTTTTAACACTAAACTCGCGATCTAGTGGCGTAGCCGTTGCAACAAGTTCTTCGTTGGTAGAAAACCTACGCGCTGTTTCTTTAACTACCGCAAAAGCTTCTGGTTGAATTTCCGCAAGTACTTCTTCAATTTTTTGATCGCGTTCTTTATTTAAAGTGTCTACCTCTTTATAGATAGCATCACGCTTATGAATTTCGGTATCGCTTAACGCATCTGCTGTTTGTTTTTTCTCAGCTATTTGCGCATCAATGGCTGTCAAATGATTTTGAATTCTTTGCTTAAACTCAGCTGTCTTTCCTCTTAACTCGTCGTTGGTTAAACTAGCATAAGATGCAAAAAAAGCATTGGCCTTTTCAACAATTGGAAGTATCTTTTGAACATCTTTCTCGCTCTTACTGCTTCCAAATAATTTGGTTATAAATTTCAACATATTGTTAAATAAACTGTTTTAGAAAAAATATATTACTCAAAAAGAGTGCGGCATTTAAATTTGCGTCAATTTGGCACTCTATATCAAGGCCGCCAAAGGTAAAGATTTTAAAGCGGTTGTAAACGGGTTACAAAGAACTGATTATGAACATGATTATTGGCAGTAAAGCTTGTGCAATTGGAATTGGGGTGTTTTTAGCTATTATTTTGGCTAGCGGGCCCGTATTTAGCCAAAATAACGCTTCCGATTCGGCTCAAACGGCAGCAAATGACAGCATTCAACTACCCCTGCCTGAGGCCGTTGCCATGGAACGTATCAATATAACACGTAATTATATGACCGCCCTTGGTGCTTGGGGCCTGGTAAATGTGGTACAGGGTAGCATTTCAGCCACCAACACCGTGGGCCCAGAGCACTATTTTCATCAAATGAGCGCTTATTTTAACGCCGTTAATGTTGGGATTGCCGCTGTAGGCTTTTTAGGCATCAAAAAGCAGCTTTTAAAAACCAATACCCTGGCTTCGGAGATTCGGGAACAGCAAAAAATTCAAAAAATACTCCTCATTAACAGCGCTTTAGACATAGGATACTTTGGTATTGGCCTACTCATGCGTAATAGCGGGATTAAAAACCAGAACGCCAAAATTCAGGGTTACGGAGGTAGTATTATGCTGCAGGGTGCTTTTTTACTGGCTTACGACCTTTTGCAATTTGGGGCCCACCGCAAAAACGGCAAAAGATTGGGTCAAAAATTTGGTATTTGGACACTTGGCCCAACACCTTCAGGCATGGGGCTCGCCTACCGTTTTTAGGTCCAAATTGACGGTTCATTGTTTCTTGAAAACTTCTTTATGGAATTTCAGCGTCTTTCTGCTACTTTTGCCCCCGAAAACGAGTAATATTTAATACCATGGCAGGTCAATTAAAAGAGGTTAGAAATAGGATCAAAAGTGTACAAAGTACGCAGCAAATTACCAAGGCAATGAAAATGGTGAGTGCGGCTAAATTACGCCGTGCGCAAGACGCCATTACCCAAATGCGCCCATACGCGCAAAAGTTGCAGGAAATGCTAAGCAATATTGTAAGCACGACTGAGGGTGATTTGTCTATCAAATTAGCAGAAACCAGAACGGTAGAAAACGTTTTATTAATCGTTATTACTTCTGATAGAGGTTTATGTGGTGGTTACAATGCCAACCTTATTAAACTTGCAAAAAGCACCATCGCCGAAAAATACAGTAGTCAATTTAATAAAGGCAATGTTACCATTTGGAACATTGGCAAAAAAGGATACGAGAGTTTAACCAAAGCAGGTTACACCACCGATGCTACTTTTAAAGATATCTTTTTACAATTAAGTTTCGAAAACGTGCAAGCTGCTGCAGCTGCTGCGATGAAAGCATTTGAAGACAAAACTTTTGATGCCGTAGAAGTTATTTATTCTGAATTTAAAAACGCAGCTTCTCAAGAATATAAAGCAGAAGCTTTTTTACCAATTCCAAAAGTAAAAGGCACAGGTGCTGCCAAAAAATCGGACTTTATTTTTGAGCCAGCTAAAGAAGAATTGATAGCAGAGCTCATGCCAAAAATATTAAACACCCAATTATTCAAAGCAGTGCTTGATTGTAATGCAAGTGAGCATGGTGCCCGCATGACCGCAATGGACAAAGCGAGCGAAAACGCCAACGAACTCTTAAAGTCGCTTAAAATTAGCTACAACAGAGCACGTCAAGCAGCCATCACCACAGAACTTACAGAAATTGTAAGTGGCGCAGCAGCACTTCAAGGATAATCCTTAATATTAGTTTATGGAGATTAGTGAAATCATACCACATATAGAAGTTCTCATTTTTGCAAGTGAAAAACCACTTACATCACCTGATATTGTTGAGCTCATCAACAATACTTTTGGCTTTTTAGAAGAGCGCATTAGTATTGATCAGGTAGATGCAGCAGTTAATGGAATTAAAGAAAAGTATGACTCCGA
>JBIKIS010000129.1:0-5761 GCA_044361485.1 Sediminibacterium sp. | reverse complement strand
CATTGGCCGGGTGCTATACAAACTTTCTGTTAAGGACTTGAATTACTTTGTCACTGAAGTGTGATCTAGTCTGATAGGGAGAGAACGTATATGAATACTACAAAGGTACGTAAAATAAAATTAGTGTCGAATTTAGGGTGGCGCTAGAGCTGAATAAGCTCAACAATAGCCTCTAAATAAACCTTGTCTGTATCGTCAAACTGATCGAGCATATCACTATCTACATCTAGCACACCCACAACGCTAGTGTTATTAAAAAGGGGAACTACAATTTCAGATTTTGAAGCGCTACTGCAAGCGATATGCCCTGGAAATTTTTCGACGTCTGGAACAATAATTGTTTCTTCTGTTGCCCAACTTGTTCCGCAAACACCCCTGCCTTTTGCAATTCTAGTGCAGGCAACGGGTCCTTGAAAGGGTCCTAAAACAAGTTCGTCTATTCCTTTGATTTCGTTTGGTTTTACCATATAAAATCCAACCCAAAACCAACCAAATTGTTCTTTGAGGGCAGCTGCAATATTGGCAAGATTAGCGGTAAGATCCGGCTCTCCATCAATCAGTGCTTTTATTTGCGCTGTAATAGAAATGTATTTTTCTTGTTTGCTGCCGCAAACAATATTTAAGTCTTCTGCCATACAAATAGTTTTTGTAATTCATTTTTTTCGATGCGTGCAACAAATAAAAGATAACCAATTAACAATGCTGCACCACAGATGGTTTGCCACCAAAAATCTAACACAAAAATACAAACCCCTTTATGAAGTAAAAATACCAGCACCGAAATAGCCAAGTACGCAGTTATTTTTTTTGCAGGATAAGGAACTGGATATACTTTTTGTCCCCAGTTGTAACTTATGAGCATCATGGTACCGTAACAAAAAAATGTAGCCCAAGCACTTGCAATAAATCCAAAATAAGGGATAAAAATAAAATTAAGTACAATGGTGATGGCGGTTCCAATTAGGGTGATATAAGAACCAGCGGTTGTTTTATTACTTAGTTTAAACCAAATACTGAGGTTGTAATAAATACCCAAAAATATATTAGCGAGTAATAAAATAGGAACAATGCCAATGGCAGAGCGGTAAGCAGGCCCAATTAAATAAGACCATATCGGCAAAAATAACGACACAACTAAAAACATAACGCTCAGTACAAGTACAAAAAACTTAAGCACGCGTGCATATATTTTTTGTGGCTCTTGACCGGCTGCTTGCTTAAAAAAGAAGGGTTCGGCGCCCATTCTAAAAGCTTGTACAAATAAGGTAATTAAAATAGAAAGCTTGTAGCAAGCATTGTAAATACCTACTTGTTCGTTTTTAAAAACATCTGAACCGGGTAGCCACGCTTTTAACATAAGCCTGTCAAAAGTTTCATTGATGATACCGCCAAATCCAACAATTAATAAGGGAAGTGCATACACCATCATTTCTTTCCAAAGCTTGGTGTCAAATGTAAGGCGCACACTTAAAATTTCTTTACTCAATAAAATAAGTGTAATAATACTTTGAATTAAGTTGGCAAGTACTACATAGACAATGGGGTTGGTAGAAAAACTAAAAAAGTTTCCGGTCCAACTATTTGGATTTGCCGCTAATGTGCGTGGACAGTAGTTGATAAAAAACCAAGTAAGCAATAGGTTTACAAAAATGCCTGCAATATTTACAAACGCATATTTAATAGGACGCTCTTCTTGACGAAGCTTTGCAAATGGAATTTTATTGAGTGTGTCTATTGCAATAATCCCAATAGTAATAATGGCTATTTGTGGAATATCAGCAAATCCAATCATTGCACTAAAAGGAACTCTAAAAATCCATAAAAGACCAGATAGTAAAAGGGTGCTGATAACAATAGAAAAAAAGCTGGTACTGTAAATTGTTTTTTTATAGGCTTCTATGGCTGAAAATCTAAAGTAAGCCGTTTCAAAACCATAGGTAAATAGTATACTCAAAACAGGAATAGCCGAGTAGAGCAAACTTTGTCTACCAAAATCGGCAGGTGTTACATATTCCGAATAGGTTAAAAGTGGAACGAGTAAATAACCAATAAAGCGGGCAGCAATGGAACTAACTCCATACCACAGTGTTTGACCCGCTAATTTTTTAATACCGCTCAATGATTTCTTGTTTTGCTGCTGCTAAAGTAACAAAACCCTTTTACTGATGCGCGTGATTGGCCATTTTATTATTGATTACCGCTTGCCCTGGTAAAAAAGCTGGGTTTGTTAATGCGCTAGAATCTGTGAGGGTGTTTAAAAAAGCGGTGAGCTGGCCAATTTCGTAATTAGAGAGGGCTATTTGCCCCGAGGTTCTATAATGGTTGAGTACATCTAGTAGTGAATAATAGCGGCCGTCATGCCCATAGGGGAAGGTAAGGGCTACATTACGAAGGCTGGGTACTTTAAATTTAAGTGAATCGGCGCTATTCCCGGTAAACCGCTCGCGACCATTGTCTTTTAAAATTGGATCTCTGGTGATGGCCGTGTTTTGATAACTATAATTTGTAAAAAGTGGCGGGGTATGACAAGACACACATTTTGTTTCGAATATTTCATATCCTAATTTTTCTGGTAAAATAAAAGAAGCTTCGCCGCGCATTACTTTATCATACTTACTATTAGATGATACCAACGAAAGTTGAAATTGACTTAGCGCCCTCGTGGTTTGATCCATGTTAATTTTTGATGGACCAAAAGCCGCAGTAAACATTTTCTTATAACTCGGGTTGGTATTTACATGCTTTAATAAAGCTGGAATATTGGTGTCCATTTCATCTTTAGAGTGCATGGGCAAAAGCGCCTGCTCCTCTAGGCTAGCAGCCCTACCGTCAAACATCAGTTCCTTTTGCCATGCAACATTAAAAAGGCTAGGCGCATTGCGGGTAGTTAGGTTATTAACGCCATGGCTTAGGGGGTGATCATAAGTGGCAAAAGCGGCGGAGGGCTCATGGCAGGTGGCGCAACTAACGGTGTTATCGCTACTGAGTGCTGGGTCGTAAAATAATTTTTTACCCAGTGCAATGCCCTCTTTTGTAAGTGGGTTTCCGCTAAAATTATAAGCCGGTGCTGGCCAACCCTTGGGGCTTGTAAAGCTTGCTGGGATTGGTTTGTATGAAAAAATATGCGTTGCGCTGATGCATAGTGCAGCAAAAGAAAAAATCGTAATTTTTGTTGCCACTGAAATTTTCATACACTTAAATAGATACAGGATAAAGGTACAAACGTCTTTATTAATATCTTCATGTAAGAAACAATTAAGTAAACCTTATTATGAGAGTTGTTATTCAGTGCGTATTGGAAGCATCTGTTGTAGTAGATGAAAAAGTGGTAGGCTCCATACAAAACGGACTACTAGTGCTACTGGGTATCGAAGACGCCGATACAGAGGAGGATATAAATTGGCTTAGTAATAAAATTGTAGGACTTAGGCTTTTTGATGATGCTGAGGGTGTTATGAATTTGTCTGTTAAAGACATAGGAGGCGACATTTTACTCATTAGCCAGTTTACATTAATGGCGAGTACCAAAAAAGGGAATAGACCTTCTTATATTAAAGCGTCTAAACCTCCCATCGCAGTACCTTTGTATGAACAAATGATTGCTACCTTAACCAATGATTTAGGTAAAGCGGTGCAAACCGGTATTTTTGGTGCTGACATGAAAGTGAGCCTTATGAATAACGGACCTGTTACTATTACCATTGACTCTAAAAACAAAGAATAATGACAATTGAAAAAGCACAACAAGACGTAGACGCCTGGATACAAACAGTGGGTGTTAGATACTTTAATGAGCTTACCAATATGGGCATACTCATGGAAGAAGTGGGAGAGCTGAGTAGACTAATCGTGCGTAAATATGGCGAACAATCTTTTAAAGCTGGCGAGTCTGACAAAGATATTGCAGATGAAATGGCCGATGTGTTGTGGGTGCTTATTTGCCTTGCCAATCAAACCGGCGTTGATCTTACTAAAGCGCTCGAAAAAAACTTCGAAAAGAAAAATAATAGGGATGCTACAAGGCACCTTAATAACGACAAATTAAAATAATGCGCGCGCTATAAAGTGCCACTGCATATGTATTACAAAGTAATAAAACAAAAAAAGGCGCGCTTGAAAAGCGCGCCTTTTTTAATCGTGTAAACTCAAATATTATTTGCGCTTAAAAATACTTTTTTCTTTTGCCATTTTTTCAATGTCGGCAACGGTTCTTGGAGAAGAAGCCGATAGGTTTTGATTACCTGTTGGGGTAATTAAAATATCATCTTCAATTCTTACTCCAATGCTCCACCACTTTTTATCGCAGTTACTTCCTGGTGGAATATAAATACCTGGCTCCACTGTTAATACCACGCCCGGATCTAGGGTGCGAGGTCCCATATCGTGTACGTCTAAACCTAAATGGTGTGAAGTGCCGTGCGGGAAATATTTGCGGGCTTCTGCTTCTGTTTTTACAATACCAAGTGCAACAAGTCCTTTGTTAACAACGGCTCTAGCAGCTGCATCAACAGATGCAAAAGGAGCACCTGGCTTACAAGCAGCGATACCAGCGTCTTGCGCTGCTAATACGAGTTCGTAAATAATTTTTTGCTCTGGCGAAAACTTGCCATTAGCAGGAACCGTTCTTGTAACGTCTGCAGTATAGCCATGGTATTCGGCAGCGCAATCGCTTAATAATAAATCACCATCGTTCATTAATTTCAGGTTGGTGATATAGTGAAGCACACATGCATTTTCGGCAGCACCCACAATACTTGGGTAGCCTGGATATTCGGAACCATTGGTTTTAAAATGATATTCCATAATGGCTTGTGCTTGGTATTCTGTCATGCCTGGTTTAATAGCGCGCATCACATCGTTATGACCATCACAGCTAATAGCAGCTGCTTTAGCAATGAGTGCAATTTCTTCAGGTTGCTTGATACCTCTTAAGCCAGATAAAATGCCTTGCAAACTGCGCGTAGCAACTGGTTTTTTTGTTGCAGCAATAGCGCTATCAACAATAGTAGCCATGCGGGTTAGAGGATCTACATTTCTTTTGTACGTCGAAAAAATATCTTCGCTTTTATACGCTGTAAATACAGAATCGATATTTGAAAAATCGATGGTGTTAGCGCTAAATTTATCGTTGATAAAAACGTTGGCAATTTTATATTTTTCCTGTACGCCTTCTACGCCTAAAATTTTTCCGGTCCATAATTCTCTTTGTGGATCACGGTTTTGAACAAAAATAAATTCGGTACCTGTTTTATCTAAAATGGTAACAGGCTGCTTGAATAATAAGAGCACCGCATTAGGCTCTTCAAGTCCGGTAAAGTAGTAGAAGTTTTTATTTTGAGAATATTGAAAATCAACATCATTGTTTCTTACACGCACCTGCGATGCAAAGAAAATACCCACGCCATTTGCAGAGAGTTTTTCTTTAAATGCAGCCCTGCGTCCAGCATGGAACTCGGGTGTTAAATAATCACTTGGATAGAGGGTTGTTTGCTGTGCAAAAACGAGTACTGGTGCCATAAAGGTGAGCACCCACATCATCACTTTCTTTTTATTCATGGTGGTTTAAATTTATCCCGCTAAAGCTATAGGATTTCTTTCAGTCAGAGAAAAAAAATGGATAAAGGGGCTAAAGCACCTTTTTTAGGGAGAATGGCTTATTTTTGCCCTGTATGAGTAAGCCCGCGTTAACCCCACAAGAAAATAATTTTCAGGCCATTATATCGCATGCCAAAGAGTATGGATTTGTGTTTCCTAGTAGTGA
>JBIKIS010000128.1:0-5785 GCA_044361485.1 Sediminibacterium sp. | reverse complement strand
CTATTTCTTTTACTTGCATGTTTGTTATTTGCGTTCCGCTAAATTACCTTCATTCTATAATTAATCCGATGTCTGCAACCGATTTTCTTTTTTTAGATGGTCATTTGATCCGCCAAGATAAGGCCAACCTATCGGTTAACAACCGCTCTTTCAGGTATGGTGATGGTTGTTTTGAAACCATTAGGGTAGTTAACGGACAAATTAAACTGGCGCCCCTTCATGTTGAAAGACTTTTTACCAGTATCGACTCGCTAAAATTTAACAAGCTCTCATACATGAACGCGGAGTGGCTTGAAAAAAATATTTTGGAAGTGGTACATAAAAATGGACACCAAAAATTAGCGCGTGTTCGCGTCATGATTTTTAGAGGCGATGGTGGACTCTATGATCCTGAAAATCATTTCCCGCACCACCTCATTCAAAGTTTTAAATTAGGAGAAGCGACGCAAGAGCTTAACCAAAACGGTCTCACACTCGGCATTTATCAGGAGGCAAAAAAAAACAGCGACTTTTTTTCGATGCTTAAATCCAATAATTATTTGCCTTACGTAATGGCTGCACTCTGGGCCAAAGAAAATAATTTAAACGATGCTATTTTATTAAATCATTTTGATAACGTAGCCGATACCACTATCGCTAATGTATTTATTATCAAAGACGGTATCATTAAAACACCTGCCATTTCAGAAGGTCCTGTTGCTGGTGTTATGCGCCGCCACCTCATTAAAACGCTTCGTGAACACAACTATGAAGTGCAGGAGACAACCGTATCTGTTTCTGATGTATTAGAAGCTTCTGAGGTGTTTTTAACAAGCGCCATCCATGGTATTAAATGGGTCAAGCAAATAGACAACGCCCAGTACAACAATTCGCTGACCACTGTGTTATATAAAAAGTTTATACAAACTTTATGAAGCCAGTAGTATCCATCATGTGGTTCCGAAGAGACCTCCGTTTGCATGACAATGCTGCGCTCTTTCATGCCTTACAAGCTGCCAGCCAATCTGGCGGCGCGCCCGTTTTACCCATCTTTATTTTTGATAAACAAATATTAGATAAGCTCGACGACAAATCAGATAAGCGTGTTGTTTTTATACACGAGGCATTACAAAAAATGCACGCACAATTAGAAACACTTGGTAGTGGACTAACTGTTTTATACAGCACACCACAAGAGGCGTTTAAAACTTTATTAGCACAGTATACGGTATCTCATGTTTTTACCAATCATGATTATGAACCTTATGCAGTAGAGCGTGACGCCGCTATTGAGCAGTTATTGGCTGCACAAAAAATAGGATGCTCTACTTTTAAAGACCATGTTGTTTTTGAAAAATACGAAGTGGTTAAAGACGATGGTAAACCTTACACGGTGTTTACGCCCTACTCGCGCAAATGGAAAGCCTATTTAGCCAATAACCCTGTAAAGGTTTTTGACACAAAAAAGTATTCAAAAAATTATTTTCAGTATACGGCTCCGGCCCTGCCATCGCTGGATTCGATGGGTTTTACAGGATCGGCGGCTACTAGTTTTCCAGCAGGCATCCTCGATGTAAATATTGTAAAAAAATACACCGACAACCGTAATTTTCCTGCCATCGAAAACAGTACATCAAAAATGGGTGTGCACCTTAGGTTTGGAACGGTGAGTGTGCGTGAAATTTTATTACAAGCGTTACCCTTAAATGAAACCTATGTCAACGAAATTATTTGGCGTGATTTTTACCAGGCTATCATGTTTCATTTTCCTAAAGTAGGTAAAGGAGAGTCTTTTAAAAAAGAATACGATTTTATCAAGTGGCGCAACAATGAATCTGAATTTGAACACTGGTGCAATGGCACAACCGGATATCCAATTGTTGATGCTGGTATGCGTGAACTAAACGCAACGGGTTTTATGCATAATCGTGTGCGCATGATTACGGCTTCGTTTTTGTGCAAACACTTATTAATAGATTGGCGCTGGGGTGAAGCTTATTTTGCGCAAAAATTACTCGACTTTGATTTAGCATCCAACAATGGGGGATGGCAATGGGCGAGTAGTAGTGGCTGTGATGCAGCACCTTATTTTAGGGTGTTTAATCCCACACTACAAACCGAAAAGTTTGATAAGAACCTTGTGTACATAAAAAAATGGATACCAGAACTTAATGAGTTAAGGTATCCAAATCCTATCGTTGTGCATGAAGTGGCGCGTAAGCGGGTGTTAGAAACCTATGCCGAAGCGCTCAAATCAAAATAAAATATTCTCTTAGAATTTTCTATTAGAATAATTCTCTTAGATAAAACTAATGAGTTCAACATCAAAAATAAGTGTGCTATTGGGTCCAATTTGTGCACTTACCTGACGGTCTCCATAACCTAAATGTGGTGGAATAAAAAAGCGCCATTTGCTGCCCGTTGGCATTAACTGCAAACCTTCGGTCCAACCTTTAATTACCATATTTAATGGAAAAGAAGCGGGTCTACCTCTTTGCACCGAGCTATCAAAAATAGTACCGTCAATAAGTGTACCATGGTAATGACAGGTTACTTCGTTGTGTGCAAGTGGTTTTTCACCAACGCCTGCTGTTAATACTTCATACTGTAAACCAGAATCCAAAGTGGTTACTTCTGGTCTTGTTTTATTTTGCTCTAAAAAATCTTGTCCAGCTTTTAAATTTGCTGCTGCTTTTTCTGCTTTCATTTGTGCTAATTGATCTGCTACGCCCATGTTATTTAATTTTATTAATCGTTTGCGTAAGAAGAAACCGGTTCGCAGGTGCAAACTAAATTTCTATCTCCGTGTGTGTTATTGATTCTTGCTACTGTTGGCCAAAACTTATTGAGTTTAACATAAGGTAACGGGAACGCTGCTGTTTCTCTAGAATAGCTGTAGTTCCATGTTTCGGCACATACCACACCTTGTGTATGCGGCGCATTTTTTAATGGATTGTTAAGCTTGTCTATTGTACCAGATTCAACCGCTTTGATTTCGTGATAAATAGCAATCATCGCATCACAAAAACGGTCTAGCTCTGCTTTGTCTTCACTCTCTGTAGGCTCAATCATGATGGTACCCGCTACCGGAAAACTCATGGTAGGTGCGTGGAAACCATAATCAATTAAACGCTTTGCAACGTCTTCAGCTTCTATACCCGCGGATTGTTTAAATGGTCTTAGATCCACAATAAATTCGTGTGCACAAGTACCGTTTTTACCAGCGTATAAAATAGAATAATATTTTTCTAAGCGTGCTTTCATGTAATTCGCATTTAATATCGCATAAGCTGTTGCGTCTTTGATACCCTGTGCGCCTAACATTTTAATGTACGCGTAGCTGATTAATAAAATACTTGCAGAACCATACTGCGCAGCACTTACAGCGTGCTCAGGATTGCCCGTTTGATGATGACCTGGTAAGAAAGGTGCTAATTTATCATTCACACAAATAGGGCCCATGCCAGGTCCACCACCACCGTGTGGAATCGCAAATGTTTTGTGTAAATTTAAGTGACACACATCGGCGCCAATCATACCTGGGCTGGTTAAACCAACCTGTGCATTCATGTTTGCACCATCCATGTACACCATGCCCCCGTTTGTATGGATAAGGTCACAAATGTCTTTGATGGTTTCTTCAAACACACCATGTGTAGAAGGGTAGGTAACCATGAGTCCACCAAGTGTGTCTTTGTATTGTTCAGCTTTTTCTTGCAAATCGTTCATGTCAATATTACCCGCCTCATCACATTTCACTACCACTACTTTAAAGCCAGCCATAACAGCACTTGCAGGGTTGGTACCGTGCGCACTAATTGGGATAAGTACAATATTGCGGTGCTCGTTTTTATTTGCTTTGTGGTAAGCTCTAATGGTTAATAGTCCAGCGTATTCGCCTTGCGCACCACTATTGGGTTGTAAGCTACAAGCGGTAAAGCCTGTTGCTTGACATAAATAATGAGATAACTCTTTTAATATTTCTTGGTAGCCTTCTGTTTGATTGATGGGTACAAATGGATGAAGTCCACCAAATGCAGGCCAGCTTACTGGCATCATTTCTGTGGCCGCATTTAATTTCATGGTACAGCTACCAAGTGAAATCATCGATGTATTCAAAGACAGGTCTTTATTTTCTAGTAATTTAATATAACGCATCATCTGACTTTCTGAGTGGTGCGTATTAAATACAGGATGCGTTAAATAATCGGTGGTTCTTTGTAATCCTTGTGGGATATGTGTTGTAACGCTTTCGATAGCAGCAGCCGTTAATGTAGTAGCCGCTTTGCCAGTGGTAGTTGCAAATACAGCAAGAACCGCATTAGCGTCTTCAACACTTGTTGTTTCATCAATGCTAACAATTACTTTTTCGTCGGCAGCATAAAAGAAATTAATGCCTGCTTTTTCGGCGTTTACTTTTAAAGCTGCAGCGTCTACTCCACTCACTGTGATAGTGTCAAAGAAAAATTTATTTTGCTGAGATAGACCCATCGCATTTAAACCATTTGCAACCGCTACTGCAATTTTGTGTACGCGTGATGCAATATTTTTTAAACCCTTAGGTCCATGATACACCGCATACATAGCAGCCATGTTGGCAAGTAATGCTTGCGCGGTACAAATATTAGAAGTTGCTTTTTCTCTTTTAATATGCTGCTCTCTGGTTTGTAATGCCATACGAAGGGCACGGTTACCCTGCGCGTCAATACTTACGCCAATTAAACGGCCTGGCATACCTCTTTTAAAATCGTCTTTGGTAGCAAAAAAGGCAGCATGTGGTCCACCAAATCCCATGGGAACACCAAAACGTTGTGCGCTACCCAGTGCAATGTCTGCACCAAGCTCGCCAGGAGGTGTAAGTAGGGTAAGTGCTAGTAAGTCGGTGGCTACAATAACAAGGCCATCCACTGCGTGCACTTTATCAATAAAGGCACGTTGGTCTTCTACGCCACCATTGCTGTTTGGATATTGGAGCATCGCACCAAAATAAGTTTCATCGATTGCAGCGGTTAAAAAATCACCCACTACAATTTCGATACCAATTGGCTCGGCGCGTGTAACGAGTACATCTTTTGTTTGCTTGAAAATATTTTTATCTACAAATAATTTTGGTTTAGTGGCAACCTCCGATTTATTGATGTGGTGAAAAGCAAGTGCCATTGCTTCTGCAGCAGCTGTTGCTTCATCTAGTAAAGAGGCGTTGGCAATAGGAAGTCCGGTAAGGTCTGTTACCATGGTTTGAAAGTTGAGTAAACTTTCTAAACGGCCTTGCGCAATTTCTGCTTGGTAGGGTGTGTACTGTGTGTACCATCCTGGATTTTCAAAAATATTTCTTAGGATAACACTTGGCGTGATCGTACCATAATAGCCCTGACCAATATAGTTTTTATACACTTTATTTTTGGCAGCTACTCTTTGCAAACTGGTTAGGTATTCAAACTCCGAAATAGGAGCAGGGATATCCAACAAATGATTGATTTTAATCGCAGCAGGGATTGTTTTATCAATTAACTGATCTAAACTGCCTGCACCAATCACATCTAACATGGTTTTGGTATCTGCTGCATTAGGGCCAATATGACGACCCGAAAACTCCTGTGCTTGTTGTTCAAATAAGTTTGCCATAAACTAAATTATTATAGTGTAGTAAAAATCATCCTTAATGGCCGCAAAGGTACGGGCACAAGGCCTCAAATTGGAGCTTTTGTGGAAGCCGTTGATAAACTGTGGATGAATTTCTGCACAAATCGTGCTAATCTTGTAGTATGAATGAGATTTCACTTGAAAACTGGGAAAAAACAGCCGC
>JBIKIS010000127.1:0-5853 GCA_044361485.1 Sediminibacterium sp. | reverse complement strand
GCCGGCATTTTCTTCACCAGCTGCAACGAGCATTCGACCTCCATCTCGTGGCAATGTTTTGAGCCACTTAATTGAGTTTTTATAACTACAATGCTCACTCCACATGGCACTAAATGAACAGAGCTCAGTGAAGTTTGGGGTTCTACCTAATTTTTGCTTAATGAGTTCAAATTCCTCGGCTGTAAGGCGAAGTTTTTGGGCGGTTTCTACTGTAATTTCCATGATGCTGCGAAGTTAAGATAGCAGCTCCTAATTGTTTTGCCGAATTACCAACATTAAAGCGTTAAAAATGTGTAATTCAATGCGAATTGCACTAAATCATTTGCCCTAAGTTCATATATGATTATTTGTAATACAAGTATCATAAATCACCAGTATTTTATAACCAATACATGAATAAATGCAAAAAAATTAGCATTTTCAATGACAATAAGATCATTTTTATACATAAATGGGGGATTTTTTGTTGATTACTATCTAAAAAGTTAAAAATTTAGGCTGTATCTTTACATTTTAATCATATTAAAACTATTTATATGTCATTACGTTTTGATGCAATTCGGGATTTGAAGAACAACAATACCACGGTTGCAGCGAGTGCAAAAATTACGGGCATTTTCAATTCCAGCGTTTTTACTTTAAAAACAGCTAGAGAATACCTCACCGATGAGTCTTACAAAAGTTTAGTGACGAGTATCAGAGGTGGTAAAAAAATTGACCGTTCAATGGCCAATCAAATTGCCATTGGTATTAAAGCATGGGCCGAAAGCAAAGGCGTAACACACTATACACACTGGTTCCAACCACTTACTGGAACCACTGCAGAAAAACACGATTCATTTTTTACTTTAAAAGGTGACGGCACGGCTATCGAAGAATTTGATGGTGCTGCACTGATTCAACAAGAACCAGACGCGTCTTCTTTTCCAAGTGGTGGATTACGTGCTACTTTTGAAGCAAGAGGATATACGGCATGGGACCCTTCTTCTCCAGCATTTATTATTGAAATTGGACAAGGTAAAACACTTTGTATTCCTACATTATTTGTGGCCTACACCGGTGAGTCACTTGACTATAAAGCACCATTATTAAAAGCAGTGGAAGCCATTAACAAAGCAGCCATCGACGTTTGTCATTATTTCGATAAAAATGTTACCAAAGTAACACCTACACTTGGTTGGGAACAGGAGTATTTTGTAATTGACGAAGCCATTGCCAATGCAAGACCTGATTTAGTACAGTGTGGTAGAACCGTGTATGGCGCTTCTCCTGCTAAAGGACAACAATTAGAAGATCATTATTTTGGATCCATTCCAGAGCGTGTTTATGCGTTTATGAGAGACTTTGAACAAGAGTCTTATAAATTAGGTATTCCACTTCGTACACGTCACAACGAAGTTGCGCCTGCACAATTTGAGTGCGCGCCAATTTTTGAAGAAGTAAACATTGCCGTAGACCACAACACACTTTTAATGGATATCATGAACCGTGTTGCAAAGCGTCACAAACTCGTGGTACTGTTCCACGAAAAACCTTTTGCTGGCATCAACGGAAGTGGTAAACACAATAACTGGAGTTTAGCAACAGATACAGGTGTTAACTTATTAGCACCAGGTAAAACGCCAAAAACAAACCTAATGTTTTTGACCTTCTTTGTAAATACCATTAAAGCCGTTCATGATTACGCCGATATCTTACGCGCTGCAATCGCATCTGCACCAAACGATCACAGACTTGGCGCCAACGAAGCACCTCCTGCCATCATTTCTGTTTTTGTGGGACAGTATTTAGCGAAAGTTTTAGATGACATTGAAACCCGCGTGGGCAGTAAGTTTGACGAGCAGGACGAAGCCATTTTAAAACTTGATTTACACAGAAGCATTCCTGAATTACTATTGGACAACACCGATCGTAACCGCACGTCTCCATTTGCATTTACTGGAAACAAATTTGAATTTAGAGCGGTAGGTTCTTCTGCGAATTGCGCTATTTCAATGACCGTATTAAATACCATTGTTGCAGATACGCTTAAGCAATTTAAAGCAGACGTTGATGGTCTTGTAGAAAAAGGTGACAAAAAAGAAGTTGCTATCATGCAAGTGATTCAAAAATACATTGTTGATAGTAAAGCTGTTTTATTTGAAGGCGATGGCTATAGTGATCAGTGGCATCAAGAAGCAGAACGCAGAGGTTTACCAAATTTAAAAACCACACCTGTTGCACTAGACGCAATGGTTACTAAAAAAGCAAAAGATTTATTCGAAAGAAACCATGTGTATACCCACGTAGAGCTAGAAGCAAGACATGAAATTGAACTAGAAAAATATATTAAAAAGGTGCAAATAGAAGCGCGTATCATGGGGGATTTAGCCATCAACCATATTTTACCTGCAGCCATCAGCTACCAAAATAAATTATCTACCAATATCAACGGATTAAAAGCCGCTGGACTTGGTGCAGATACCTATGCAAGCCAAACCGACTTATTACAACAGGTTAGCAAGCACGTTCAGGTTATTTACACGCAGGTAAATGCCATGGTTGAAGCTAGAAAAGTTGCTAATAATATTGAGGATACTAGAAAGAAAGCAATTGCCTATGAAGCGGATGTTAAATCAGCATTTTTTGATGAAATCCGTTACCATGTAGACAAGCTAGAGCATTTGGTAGATGACGATAAATGGACCTTACCAAAGTATAGAGAAATGTTATTTTTAAGATAACGGCACCGAATAATTTATTGGGTTAACCGAAAATTAAAACGCCGCAAGACAAAAAATACTATCTTAACAATACTTAAATTATTAAATTATGAAAAAAATAATCGCACTCTTAACTATTGTTGGTTGCATCGCATCAACAAGTGTTATGGCTCAAGGTTTTGGGGGTGGTCAGCAAATGGACCCTGCTCAAATGCTTGAAATGATGAAACAACGAATGAAGCCCCAATTAATGGAGAAAACAAAATTATCTGATTCAGAAGCAGATAAGGTGTTAGAAATTCAATTGTGGGTTCAAACACAAGGTCGTGGACTTCGTGATTTATCTGAAGACGAAAGAGCGGCAAAACAAAAAGAAACTGCTGACGAGCGCAAAAAGAAATTAAAGGCGATTCCTTTAACCGACGATCAAATTAAAGCAGTAGATGATTTCTACGAAGAAATGAGAAAGAACAGACCACAACGTGGTGGTGGACAATAGTCCAAATAGCATTCAAAAAAAATCCCTTACAAATTGTAAGGGATTTTTTTTTATTTCATTGTAAAGGTTTCTAAAAACTTAGTGGTAAAATTACCTTTTCTAAAATCTTCATTTTGCATCAGTTGCAAATGAAAAGGTATGGTTGTTTTAACGCCTTCAATTACATATTCAGACAAGGCACGATACATCGTATCAATCGCTTCTTCGCGTGTTTGTGCAACGGTAATGAGTTTACCAATCATAGAATCATAATACGGTGGAATAACATATCCTGCATATACATGGCTATCTACACGCACACCATGCCCACCTGGAGTATGGAGTACCGTAATTTTTCCGGGTGAAGGTCTAAAATCGTTATAAGGATCTTCGGCATTAATACGACACTCAATGGCGTGCATTTGTGGTTCGTAGTTTTTACCAGAAATCTTTTCGCCCATGGCAATTTTAATTTGCTCTTTAATCAAATCAAAACTAATCACCTCTTCTGTAACACAGTGTTCTACCTGGATACGGGTATTCATTTCCATAAAATAGAAGTTACGGTGCTTGTCCACCAAAAACTCTATGGTACCCACACTTTCATAATTAATAGCAGCGGCTGCTTTAATAGCGGCCTCCCCCATTTTTTTACGCAGTTCAGGTGTCATAAATGGCGAAGGAGATTCCTCCACTAATTTTTGGTGACGGCGCTGAATCGAACAATCGCGCTCACTCATATGACAAACCGTTCCGTACTGATCTCCAGCTACCTGAATTTCAATATGTCGAGGCTCTTCTACAAATTTTTCCATGTACACGCCGTCATTCTTAAATGCAGCGGCTGCTTCTTGTCTGGCAGACGTATATGCTTTTTCAATTTCTTCTTCATTCCAAACAACACGCATACCCTTACCACCACCACCAGCAGTTGCTTTTAAAATAACAGGATACCCAATTTCTTTGGCTAATGTTTTTGCCTCTTCTACACTTTCTAATAAACCTTTGCCACCTGGCACCACCGGAACACCCGCTTTAATCATGGTGTCCTTGGCAGTAATCTTATCCCCCATTTTATTGATCATTTCGGGAGTTGGGCCAATAAACTTAATGCCATGATCGGCACAAATTTGGGCAAACTTTGCATTCTCTGCTAGAAATCCATATCCAGGATGAATGGCGTCTGCATTGGTAATTTCGGCAGCAGCCATAATATGAGGAATATTTAAATAAGAATCTACTCCTTTAGGCTTACCAATACAAACAGCTTCGTCAGCAAACTTTACGTGCAAGCTATCTTTATCGGCAGTAGAATAAACGGCTACCGTTTTAATACCCATTTCTCTACAGGTACGAATAATACGAAGCGCAATCTCTCCTCTATTGGCAATCAATATTTTATTGAACATCTTTTGAATTTAAAGTTTAAGAAAGAACCTACTTATTTATTAGGCTCTACCAAAAATAATGGCTGGTCAAACTCTACTGGACTTGCGTCTTCAACAAGCACTTTAACAATGGTACCCGAAATTTCACTTTCTATTTCATTAAATAGCTTCATGGCTTCAATAATACATACCACTTTACCAGCAGTGACATCCGTACCCACATCAGCTAATAATGGCTTATCTGGAGAAGGTCTTCTGTAAAAAGTACCAATCATTGGGCTCTTAATGGTAATAAGATTGTCTGCCTTTGGAGCAGGAGTTGGAGCAGGTGCACTGGCTGCAGGGGCAGCCGCTGGAGCAGCAGCAGGAGCTGGTGCATAAACCGCCTGGCTAGGGGCCGAGGTATACGTTACCGCAGCCTCTTCTTTTTGCTTGATGGTTACTTTACCATCTTTGTCTTCTATACTGATTTCGCCAATGTTACTTTTATTGACAATTTTGATTAATTCGTGAATTTGCTTTAAGTCCATTTTTACAGTTTTTGGGGTAAATTGGGGTTATTTTGATCAATTTCGGGGGCAAAATAGGCATTTTTTGCCAAAAAAAGGGGAAAATTGAATTTTCCCCTTTTTTATTTATTAACGATTTATGTTATTCTTTTACTCTTTCTACGTAGTCACCAGATTTGGTGTTTACGCGGATCAATTCACCTTCTTCCACAAATAAAGGAACCATTACGGTAGCGCCTGTTTCTACCGTAGCTGCTTTTAAAGCACGGGTAGCGGTATCGCCTCTTAAACCTGGCTCACAATACGTGATTTTCACAACAATTTTTTCTGGCAATTCTGCACCAATCGCTTGGTCGGTTTCTGTATTAATAAATACAAAAACTTCAGAACCGTCTTTTAAAAACTGCGGTGCATCGATCATTTCTTCACCTAATGCAATTTGCTCGAAAGTCTCATTGTTCATAAGGTTGAAGCCACTTTCGTCTTTGTATAAAAACTGGAAAGCTCTTTTCTCTACACGAACAGGGTAAATGGTTTCACCACTATTCCATGTTTTTTCGATAGATCTTTTGTTGTCTACGCCTTTTAATTTAGCCCAAACCTTTGCTGCTGCACGAGCCGTCTTGTTCTCGCCAAATTCAACAACTGAATATAAGCTGCCGTCTAATTTAAGAATCACCCCACGTGAGATGTCTGAAGTAGTTGCCATGTGTTTAATTTTAAAATGAAGACTTCTGCAAGTCGAGCGCAAAAGTAGGGATTGAACGGGATATTTT
>JBIKIS010000126.1:0-5904 GCA_044361485.1 Sediminibacterium sp. | reverse complement strand
AGGTCTGTTTTTTTAGCATATGGCAACAACATAGCTGCCGTATCTGTAGTTTTTACTTGATCCTTAACCGAAGCAGTTCCAGCCGAATAAAATGCGTAAGGAACTGTTCCAAAGGCAGAAGCCCCTATATCAATCAATTCTTTGGTATAATCCCAGTTGGTAACTGGCGACAAAGGCTTTATCGCAATTTTTAAACCCAAAAAGTAGGGTCCATTTGCCCAGTCCACTTTATCTAAACCACTAAGGGTTCCTCCAATACGGGTTCCACTACCAATACTTATACTAAATACCCCAAGCCCATCGGTGGTTGTTTGGAATAGTTCGGTTAGTACTTTGGTTCCATTGGCCGCATTTTGAATTATGCTAGCCTCCACATAAACGGTTCGGTCTTTTGCTGGGTTAGAGTAATTATCCCTGGCTACTGCCTGAAAAAAGATACCACTGTTGGTTGGAGCAATTTGAGCTTCTACATTAGAAGAGCCAAAAGCACCCATTAACATAACAAAGACAAAAAGTAATTTTTGCATACCTAATATTGTATTTAAGGCGCGCAAATTAGATTTATGTCTAATAATAGATGAATGTCTAGGGGTAAAACATGTCCTATTTTAGAAAATAGGACTAAAAAGACGTTTCATATAACACAAAATATATATATCCTACATCATTTTAAATAAAATTGGAAACCCAAAAGCAACAAAAGCCGTCCAAATAAAATAAACCGGTAAGAACATTGCAATGCTTTGTTCCACTTCTTCCACCCCTACTTTGCCTCTAACAATTAAAAACAGTTTATGGCTCACGAGTATTAGGTTAAACAAAATGAGCAAATCGGCACCAAGTACAGAGAGTCTATTGGGCGAAAATCCATAGCTGCTAATACGGTATGAAATAGATAAGAGCGCAATAATGTTAACCACAATGGTTAAAACGGACAATCCTAGTAGCAACCACTGGCTCATTTTTTGATCCGAAGATTTGGTAATTTCTGTTAATGAAAACAAGATTAGTGCCATAACGGCTACCAAAAGCACATTAAATAGCATCAAAAAGTCTCTGTTTGAGTTGGGGTAATTGCCGGTTGCAATAATGGTAGCAATAAATATAAATAGGGTTACAAAAACAATGGGTGTAAATATCCTAGCTATAACCGGCGATATTCTACTTACCAACTGGTTGTTGTTTTGTAACAAAAAAGCCGCAATAACTGGTACCGATGATAATCCAATAGGCACTAAATAATCTTGAAAATACTTTTCAATTCTTATGCCTATCAATGAAAATAAACCTGTGGTGATTGCGCAAAATAATCCACCCGCTATGAGCATCAGCCCAGACATCACCATAAAATCGCCATTAAAACGTAAAAATGAAATTCTACTATTACTTTTTGCAAAACCTCCATTCATAAAAACATAGCCAAATACAACCCACAATAATAGTGGCATATGAATTGCTGCTTGTACAATAGAATCACTCTTTGGTAAATTGGGTAGTAAATTCATATATACCACAGAGGCTACTGTAATTACAACCGGAACAATAATATTAGATAAAACCTGCTTTTGCTTAAAAATAAAATAAGCCATTAATGCGCCAAATAATATAAGCCCAATATTGCGGGAATAATAAACATCTTGCTCGATTGTTATAAAATTAGGCACAAGTGCAATTATTGATGCTACAGCTGCAACACAAATAACCATCCATAATTCATTTTTATTACCCCAGTTTACACCTGGCTGCACATAATGCAAACGTTCCTGCCAAACCCTTGCCACAGGCTCATCTTTAATACTTTCATACGCCGAATTAAATGCTAATTTAAACTTAGCAGCATCTTGACGGTACAGTATTTCAAGCGCTGCTGGGTTACCTATATTTTCTATGATTGAATTTTTCATGACGCAAATTTAATATCACAAAAGTGCCTCAAACAATATCTCTACCGGGTGTAAAGCCTTTTCACCCGTTCCATCCTTAATTTGATGCCTGCAACTGGTTCCGGGAGCAGAAACAGTGCATCCGCTAGCGCTAGATCTTACTTTAGGAAATAAAACAAGCTCTCCAATTTGCATGGAAACATCGTAATGCTCTTTTTCATACCCAAAAGACCCTGCCATACCACAACATCCCGACGGAATGGTTTCAACTTTATAATTTTTAGGTAAAGACAACACAGCAACAGAATCAGCAATAGATCCAATTGCTTTTTGCTGGCAATGACCATGGAGTAAAAGAGATTTGCTATTTGTTGTAAACCTGTCTTTTGTAATATTTCCGGAAGCTATTTCTTTGGCTAAAAATTCGTCGATATAAAAACTATTAACTGATAAATGATCTGCTGCCATTAAATTTTGATCCGTTGCTAAATCAGGGTATTCATCTCTAAAAGTTAAAATAGCAGATGGCTCTATTCCAATTAATGGACGCTCATTAGTTACCAAACCACTTAACAATTCAATATTTTTATTGGCAATTATTTTTGCCTTTCTAACAAGCCCCTTTGACAGCCATGTACGCCCACTCTCTTCATGAACCGGAATAACAACGGCATAATCAAGCGCGGTTAATAATTGCACCGCTTTAATACCAATATGCGCATCGTTGTAATTGGTAAACTCGTCACAAAATAAATACACCGTTTTTATGGGTGATTTTGGCGCCACATAATTTTTTTGATACCAGTGCTGGAATGTTTGCACAGATAATGCTGGCATGGATCTTTTAATCGCAAAACCTGATACCGCTTTTATAATAGACCCCGTTACAATATTTGAAACAGCAAAATTATACAACCTTGGCATAAGTGAACCAAACTTAGCGGCAGCCGTAAAATTAGCGATCAGTTTTGATCTAAATGGAACACCATTGGCGTCATAATAATGTTGTAAAAACTCGGCTTTTAATTTAGCCATATCCACATTAGAAGGACACTCCGTTTTACAAGCTTTACAACTTAAGCAAAGGCTCATAACGTCATAAATTTCTTTATGATTGTATCTATTTTGCTCGGTAGAATGTGTTAAAAATTCACGTAAAATATTTGCCCTTGCTCTGGTGGTATCTTTTTCGTTTCGGGTAGCCATGTAAGATGGACACATGGTACCACCCGACAAGTGCGTTTTACGACAATCACCTGATCCGTTGCACTGCTCGGCGTGTTGTAAAATATCTTGTTTATGAAATCTAAAAATGGTTTCAAAAGCGTGCGTGCTTTGTCCGGGCTCATACCTGAGCATACTATTCATGGATGGCGTATCCACTATTTTGTTAGGATTAAAAATCCCTTTTGGATCCCAGGTATATTTTAACTCACGTAGTAATTTGTAATTTTTTTCGCCCACCATTTGCTTGATAAATTCACCACGCAAACGGCCATCACCATGCTCACCACTTAACGAGCCATCGTATTTTTTAACCAGCGTTGCCACTTCTTCGGCAATGGTTCTAAATAAAGCGTTGCCTTCTTTAGTTTTTAAATTGATAATGGGTCTTAAATGAATTTCACCAGAACCAGCATGCGCATAATGCACCGAGTACAGTCCGTGCTTTTTTAATATTTCATTAAAGTCTCGTATATAGTTGGGCAAATCATGCACGTCTACAGCAGTATCTTCAATAACAGGCACCGCTTTTTCGTCGCCAGGTAAATTACTTAAAAGCCCTAGCCCTGCTTTGCGCAGCGTCCATATTTTTTTGGTATCGGCACCAAATAAAACAGGAAAATGATAACCCAGTCCTGCAGCGCGCATATCGGCTTCTACGGCATTTGTAAGTGCTATAATTTCCTCTCTGGTTTCTTTAACAAATTCAATCACCAAAATAGCACCCGGATTCCCCTCAACAAAAAAACGGTTTTTACTTTGCTCTTTATTTTCTTTGGTACATTCTAAAATATAATGATCAATTAATTCGCTAGCACTAGGATTGTATTTAAGTCCAATTAAATTAGCGTGTAATGATTCATCAATGCTATTAAAATGCACACACAATAAACCTGTTTCTTTGGCAGGCGCAGGTACCACATTTAATTTAATTTCAGTGATAAAAGCCAGCGTACCCTCTGATCCTGCAATTAAATTACAAAAATTAAATGCAGGGCCACCCGCTGTAAAAGGGCTCGCGTCAACAAGTATATCTATGGCATAGCCCGTATTACGACGTACAATAGATTTTTTAGGAAATTCTTTTTTTATTTCTTGTTGGTTGTCATAGTTGCTAAGCATCGACCTAACCGAATTATAAATTTTTCCTTCTAAATTATCTAATTCACATTTAGCATGAAAATCATCATTACTAATTGTGTTAAAAATAACTTCAGATCCATCACTTAAATAAGCAGTAACTTCTAATAAATGTTCACGCGTACTTTTATAAATAACAGAATTAGATCCACAAGAATTATTACCTACCATTCCACCAATCATAGCACGGTTGGCAGTTGATGTTTCGGGTCCAAAAAATAAACCATGTGGCTTTAAAAACAAATTGAGTTCATCTCTAATCACACCAGGTTCTACCCTTACCCAACCTTCCTCATTATTAAGCTCTAAAATTTTTGTAAAATGTTTAGATACATCCACCACAATTCCATTTCCAACCACCTGACCTGCAAGCGATGTACCTGCCGTTCGTGGTATTAATGAAGTGTTATGGGTAGCGGCAAAAGAAATTAAAGTAGCAATATCGGCCTTTGTTTTTGGTATTGCTACGGCTAGCGGCATCTCACGGTAACTTGAAGCGTCTGTAGCATAGAGGGTGCGCATGGTTTTGTCAAAAAACAAATCTCCTTGCAGTTGCCCTGCTAATTGTTGTAACGCTTTATCCATTGCTGCTTATTCAGGGTCAAATTTACTTAAAATAAAGAGATAGTAGGTTGTAATTGCTAGGTTGTTAGAATTCATTTAATTTAGTGATCATGAAAACGATTCTTAAAAACATATGCTTGTTATTTTTTGTGTCAATATCCTTTTTTGCAAAGGCACAAAATAGTAGCAACTACGAGGTAATTAAAAATGTACCCTACTATCCGCAATCTATAAGTGATAACGATAGCTACGTTAAGGAACAATGCGTACTTGACATATATAAACCCATAGGAAAAACCAATAGCCCTGTAATTGTTTGGTTTCATGGAGGTGGACTTACAGGCGGCACCAAAAATATTCCAAAAGAATTACTAGATTATGGCTATTTGATTGTTTCGGTAGAATACCGTTTAAGTCCAAAAGTAAGAGCCCCTGCATACATCGAAGACGCTGCAGCCAGCACCGCATGGGTGTTTAATAATATTGAAAAATATAATGGAAATATCAAACAAATATTTTTATCGGGCCATTCGGCGGGCGGTTATTTAGACCTTATGATTGGACTCGATAACAAATGGTTGGCAAAACATAATATCAACACAAGTTCGCTTGCAGGCCTTATCCCACTAAGCCCGCAGGTTATTTCACACTTTACAATAAGAGAAGAAAACAACATCTCTAAATATCTGCCATTGATAGATTCATACGCCCCACTGTATCACATTAAAAAAGAAACACCACCCATTGTTTTAATTACGGGTGATAGAGAAATGGAATTACTAGGCAGGTATGAAGAAAACGCCTATTTATTTAGAATGATGAAAGTGATTGAGAATCCACGGGTACAGCTTTTTGAGCTACAAGGATTTGATCATGGCGACATGGTAAAACCAGGCATTCCTTTACTCATGAAAGAAATAGGATCCATACTTAAGAAGTAATTATCATGTGTTTTGCACTAGATGACTATATTTTATCCCCAAATCCCTATATTTTAACATATTTCGGTGTATTTACACTCAAATTCGCTGAATATTTTGGCTAAAATCCAAAAAATGCTTAACATTATAATGAATTTGCTTGCCCAAATTCA
>JBIKIS010000125.1:0-5922 GCA_044361485.1 Sediminibacterium sp. | reverse complement strand
CAGTTGTATCACACAAAGCCCTTATCGAAAGCGATATCGAAGCACAACGTGCAGAGATCATGAGCAAATTAGAGAAAGGTCAAGTGTTAGAAGGTGTTGTTAAAAACATCACTGACTTTGGTGCATTCATGGACTTAGGTGGACTCGATGGTTTATTGTATATCACCGATATTTCATGGGGTCGTATCTCTCACCCTAGCGAAGTGGTGAAGATGGATCAAAAATTACAAGTGGTTGTATTAGACTTTGATGATGACAAAAAACGTATCAGCTTAGGTCTTAAGCAATTAACACCACACCCTTGGGATGTATTACCAGAAGGACTTTCAGAAGGTTCTGTGGTGAAAGGTAAAGTCGTAAACATTGAAGATTACGGTGCGTTCTTAGAAATTCAACCAGGTGTTGAAGGTCTAGTGCACGTATCTGAAATCACATGGGCTAACACACCAATCAACGCAAAAGAATTCTTTAAGTTACAAGATGAGTACGAAGCTAAAGTGGTAACACTTGACAAGGACGCGCGCAAAATGAGCTTATCTATTAAGCAAATGAGCCAAGATCCTTGGAGCAGCATCGAAACTAAATTCCCTGAAAATAGCAAGCACAAAGGGTTGGTAAAAAATATCACGCCGTACGGTGTATTTGTTGAAATGGAACCAGGTATTGGTGGCATGATTCACATCAGCGATTTAAGCTGGTTGAAGCGTTTCAATCACCCTTCTGACTACACTAAAGTAGGAGAAGCGATTGACATCATTATCTTAAGCATCGATAAAGAAAACAGAAAATTACAATTAGGTCATAAGCAATTGGAAGAAGATCCTTGGAATGTATTAGAAGAAACTTTTGCAATCGGATCTGTGCATGAAGGTACCGTTACCCGTAAGGATGACAAAGGTGCACTTGTACAATTACAATATGGCTTAGAAGGATTCGTACCTAACCGTCACTTGAACAAAGAAGATGGTACACAGGTAAAAGCAGATGACACAGCGCAGTTTATGGTGATCGAATTTGATCGCAACGAAAAGCGTATTGTTTTATCACACGCTCGCCTTTGGGAACAAGTAATAGCTGAAGAAAAAGAAGTAGCTAAGAAAGAAGCCAAAGCGGAATCTGACAACACCAAGAAGGCAGTAAAGGCGGTTCAGTCTAAAGTAGAGAAGTCTACCTTAGGTGATTTGAGCGCACTTGCTGACATCAAGGCTAAATTGCAGGAAGGTGAAGGCGGGAACTAATTAGTCCCCTTTCATTAGGAATAGGTCAAAAAGCTGTCTAACCACCCGGTTAGGCAGCTTTTTATATTTTTCTTAACTAGTTGATAGTCAATATCAGAAATCAAATTTCTAATTTGCTAACAATTAACTAATTTTGCCAACTTGTATGAATAGAATTGTAATTGTTTTTTTGGCGGCTTTTATACTGGTTTCCTGCTCCTCAAAGTTTTCAAAAATCTTAAAGAGCAAAGACGTCGAGTATAAGTATAAAATGGCGGAGCAGTTTTATGCTAAAAAAGATTACAGCAAGGCGCAAGTATTGTACGAAGATATTTTTCAGGTGATGAAAGGTACCCCTCGTTACGAAGACATGTATTATAAATTCGCGTACTCTTATTATTATCAAAAAGATTACTCGAACGCCGAAAACTTATTTAAGAACTTCTTGGAAAATTTTCCAAGTTCTAACAAGTTGGAAGAAATAGAATACATTCGTGCCTATTCGTTTTTTAAAGAATCACCAAAAGTAGATTTAGATCAAACCAATACCAATAAAACCATGCAATTAATGCAGGTGTTTATTAATGGACATCCAGGTTCTAAAAGAGTATTGGATGCAACAGAAATTATAGATCAGTGCAGAGAGAAACTAGAAGAAAAAGAATACAAAGCAGCACAGCTTTATTTAAACCTAGGTTATTATAAAGCAGCAGCCGTGGCTTTTGGTAATGTGTCTGATAATTTTCCAGATTCTAAAAGAGCAGATTTATATAAGTGCCAAGTAGTGGTATCGTATTATAAATACGCCGAAATGAGTTACGAAGAAAAGCAGCAAGAGCGTTATGCAAAAGTGATTGTAGAAGCCGATGATTTTTTAGAGCGCTACAGCACCAGTAAATACGTAGACGAAGTGAATAAATATAAAACAGCATCTTCAAATTATTTAAACAATACAAAAAAATGAGTAAGCTAAGAAGACAATTAAGTGCCAACACACCAAGCGTTGTTGAAACTAAAAGCCTAATTGATATTAAAGCAAAAACTGGTAATTTATACGAGTCTATTGCGATTGTGGCACGTAGAGCCAATCAAATCAATGTGTCTATCAGAGAAGAACTGCACAACAAATTGGAAGAGTTTGCTAGTCATACCGATAGCTTAGAAGAAATTCATGAAAATAAAGAGCAAATCGAAATCTCTAGAGCGTATGAGAAAATGCCTAACCCTGCTATTTTAGCAACCCAAGAATTCATGGAAGGCAAAGTGTATTATAGAAAAAACGAAGAGAACGATTTATTCCGTTAATTCAAACAAATCTATTTTATATAAAAGACAGTGTAATAACTGTCTTTTTTTGTTATTTTAGAGTACGTTATTAGAGCTGATATGAAGTTTATTAAAACAATATTTATCTTTTTGTTGGTGCTTGTTTTTTCGGGGGCTAAAGCCCAGGAATTACAGGCTAGGGTAACCGTACTATCAAATAGGGTTGCTACCACTGTAGATAAAAGAATATTCAGTACACTGCAAACCCAGTTAACCAACTTACTCAACAATAGAAAGTGGACCTCTGATTTGTACAAGCCACAAGAAAAAATTGAATGTAGTTTTATTCTTAACATCGAGTCTATTGTTGAAACCAATGTATACAAAGCTACACTGAGCATTCAGGCAGCGCGTCCGGTGTATGGGTCTAGTTATAAAGCAAGCATGGTTAATTTCCAGGATCCCGATGTTACGTTTAAATACCAAGAATTTCAACCACTCGAATTCAATGAAGCTAGGGTGCAAGGAACCGATGCCGGCACCGCCAATTTACCCGCTATTTTTGCTTACTACGCCTACATGATTATTGGGTTAGATTACGATTCATTTTCCTTAAAGGGTGGCGAAGCATATTTTAGAAAAGCCCTCAATATTGTAAATAATGCACCGGAAGGAAAAGGGATACAAGGTTGGAAAATGTTTGATGGACTTCGCAACCGCTTTTGGCTCGCCGAAAATGTTACCAATCCGCGTAACAATGTTATTCACGATATTTTTTACGGGTATTACCGTGGTGGTCTCGATCACTTAATAGATAATGAATCACAGGCGCAAAGTTCAATACTAGCTGCCCTTATTCAACTCCAAACCTTTGCCGCAGACAATCAAAATAGCATGATTCAGCAGTTTTTTTTACAGAGCAAATACACTGAATTATCAGGCATTTTTAAAAAAGCAAAAGCAGCTGACCGGGTAAAAGCTGTCGAATTATTAACGGTACTTGATCCTACCAATGCGCCAAAATACAAAGAAGCACTTCAATGATCCAGCGTACCATTTATATACTAGTATTTGCATGGGTGCTCCTTGTTTCATGTAACAACGGGACGCCTAAAAATGTACTACCCGTTAATACCATGAAGGTTGTTATGTTTGATATGCTTAAGGCCGATGAGTGGTATGCAAGAAAATTAGTAGGGGATACGCTCATGTTAAGGATCAAAGAAGATATTCCATTATATGAGCAGGTGTTTGCGATTCACAAGATCACCAAAAAAGAGTTTTTTGATAGTTATCATTATTACGAAGCGCATCCAGTTGCGTACAAAGAGTTAGTAGATTCATTAGAATCCTATGCCAACAAACAAAAGCTAAAAACTTTAAAAAAATAAACAATCTTTATTCATACTTGTTACAATAAAAAACAAAAATCATGAGTTTAACAACAGGCACCGTAGCCCCTAATTTTAGTTTATTTGACACCGATAAAAATCAGGTTCATTTAGCAGACCAAAAAGGTAAAAATGTAGTTTTATTATTTTTCCCTTTAGCCTTTACTGGCGTTTGTACCACAGAGCTTTGTTCTATCAGAGACAATATTGCATTATACAACAACACCAGTGCAACTGTGTATGGCGTTTCGGTAGATTCTTTATTTGCCCTAGGTAAGTTTAAAGAAGAGCAAAACCTAAATTTCCCTTTATTAAGCGATTTTAACAAAGAAGCTGCTAAGGCATTTGGCGTTTTATATGACGTATTCCCTGCATTTGAAATGCAAGGTGTAAGCAAGCGTGCTGCTTTTGTAGTTGATAAAGAAGGTGTTATACAATACGCCGAAGTTTGTCCTACCCCTGGTGACTTGCCAAACTTTACAGCGATCCAAGAAACCCTAGCTAAACTAGCTTAATTTAGTTTGTTGTATCTTTGTACCATTAGGTCAAAAGCATGCAAAAAAAGAACTTCATTATAGTTTGTATATTATTTATCATTACCTCCAGTTTTACACCTGGGGGTAATGGTTTTTATGACTCTTTTTTTAGTGCACCTGCTACAAGTAAAGTAACCCGCTTTTATCCCAACCCAGCTACCACCGTTATCAATTTTGAATTTGACAAGTCGGTAGAGTCTACTTCTGTAATTTCGATCTATAGTTTTTACGGAAAAAAAATGAGCGAGCAGCGTTTATCAACTAATAAAGTAAGCTTTACATTAGACGATCATTATACCCGCGGCTTGTATATTTTCCAACTCCGCGATCAAGCAGGCAGGCTCATTGAGTCTGGTAAATTTCAGGTAAACAAGTAGTTTATTTATCTGTTACTTCAACAATCAAAAATTTTAAATAATTGGTATTTTCCATCCCCCAAATAATGGGATGATCAGACGCTTGCGCTTGAAACGTAACCTGTCTAATTTTTTTGCGTGCATCTTTTGCTGCCATTTCAATGGTTTGCAAAAAGAGTTCTGGCTGTACTAGATTGGTGCAACTAGACGTTACTAAAAAACCTCCGTTTCTAATTAATTTCATACCACGCAAATTAATTTCTTTATACCCGGTAATGGCTTTTTGAATACTTTCTCTACTCTTTGTAAACGCAGGTGGGTCAAGCATTACAATGTCGTATTGTCTGCCATCTTTACCCCATTGTTTGAGCACATCAAATGCATTCATCGCTTCAAATTTGCAAATAGCATCCAGTCCATTAAGGGCTGCATTTTTATTGGCTTGCGCCACAGCATTTTCAGAAATATCTAAACCCAGCACAGATTTTGCACCATAGTGTGCAGCATGAATTTCAAATGTTCCCGTGTAGGTAAATGCGCCTAAAACATCGGCGCCTTTTACGATATGTTGAATAGCTTTTCGGTTGTCTTGTTGGTCTAAAAAGTACCCCGTTTTTTGTCCATTTTGTATGTCTACATGAAAACGTAATCCGTTTTCGTTTATGATAATATTTGTATCAAATGGCTCCGATAAAAAACCTTTTATTTGCGTTAGCCCTTCTAGTTCTCTTACAGGCACATCGTTTCTTTCATAAATTCCCTTGGGCTTAAAAATGGTATTGAGTGCATCAACTATAGCAGGCTTCCAATGGTCCATGCCTAACGACAAAGTTTGCAAAACAAAGTAGTCGTTAAACTTATCAATGATTAGGGCAGGCATTTGATCTGCTTCACCAAAAATAAGTCTACAATTTTCGGTGTAGCCAATTTTTTGACGGTAAGCCCATGCTTCTGCAATTCGGCGGTGAAAAAAGGCAGCATCAATGGTTTCGGGCTTTCTGGTAAGTAGCCTAACCAAAATTTGAGATTTTGGGTTAATATAGCCTCTGCCGGCAAATTTGCCATCGGCGTAGTGAACATCTACTGTGGCAGCTGGCTCAATTGGGCCAGCTGCCACAGTAGATGTTCACTACGCCGATGGCAAATTTGCCGGCAG
>JBIKIS010000124.1:0-5986 GCA_044361485.1 Sediminibacterium sp. | reverse complement strand
ACCAACTGCAATTTTTTGCTACCTTGTAAAGTAGTAGGCGGCGTTCCCATTAATTTATAATTAATACCGTCCAGTGTAAATAAACCATTTTTATCTACGGCTTGCTTATCGAAATTTACCATGACAGTTAAATTAGCGACTGAGAAGCCGGCATCTACCACTGCTTTAGCAATTTGATCAAACCTAGGTGTCGTTTCTTTATCAAACCGAATATCATAAGTAGACGCTTCAATATTTACAAGTACCGTATCTACAAATGAAATGGCCGAAACTGCTTTATAAATAGCTTTTGAACACATCGCACAGGTTAAGCCGCTAGCTTGCAAGTTTACTTTTTGCACCTGCGCATTAGCGCTGATAGTCCAGCAGCAAATCAACAATAAAAAAATCTTTTTCATGTATCAAAGCTTTTGAATGATTAATTTTTTTTAGCTGCCTTACGCTCATACTGGCAACATTCTGGAAGTTCATTGTAAACCGCATCGGGCGCTGTTAGATCTTTGGTATCATAACCTACGCTAGCAATTTTTTCCTGAACTTTAGCGCCGCTGGTTGCAGATGCTAGGTAAGTGATTTTTAACATTTTGGTGGTCTTATTCCAAACAGCGGTAGTTGCACCAGCATCTTTAGCCGCTGTTTCAATAGTTGTTTTACACATACCACAATTACCCCAAACTTTAATGATTTCAGATTTAGGAGTTGGTTTTGTTTGAGCAAATACTACAGATACTGTTAATACAAATGCAGTAATAGACGCGAAAAGAAATTTGATTTTCATACCATTAAATTTTAAGAATAATAAATAAGTTAAGCCACGTAAAAAACATGGCACAGTAAAAAATAGAAAGAAAGTAAAGTGTAGGATATCCTAAATTAAAAATACACCGATACATTTGTAAGTATCTTGTTCGTGTAAATTAGGTGGCAACTTTTTAAGGTAGTTGTCCTTATTGTAAACACTCGTGTAGTTAACCGCTCTCAAATAAAATTGCGGAACTACCGCTTCCATTACACTGAATTGGAATAAGACACTTGGGACCTTTTTGTGAGCCTCTTGTAACTTAACTACATCTAATTTTGAATGACAGCACTTGCTTTTTTTTGCGCGATCGATTCGCATGCCGCAAATGCATTTTTTAACCTCCGAAACACCTAGCTCAACAGAACTGAGCCTACCCATACAGTAATGACTATTCATTACAAACCCAGTAGACATAACCAGGTAAATAAGTGCAATAAATAGGGTTACGAGGCGCTTCATGAATACAAAGCTACAATACTTTAATTAATAAAGTTCCACCAGATGCCAATGCGGGTCCAAAGGGTGGTATTAGGGTAAAGCGTCGTCATAAAATTGGGCTTACTAAATGAAAAACCCTTTGCTGTATTTAAACTGTTGAGGTTTTCTACACGAATAAATCCTTTTAAACGCTTGATTCTGAAATGAAAAAAGGCATGAATATCAGGCCTATTGGAAAGCTGCTGGCTGTTCTGATAAAAATAAGCCCCTAAAAATGGAGAATACCCATCGGCATTGTAGGCTGTAAAGTATTGCATTTCAAGCCCTGTAGAAACATCGAGGTTGGTAAAAAAGTTGCCTTCAAAAGCGATCCTATTTCTGGTATAAAATAAAGGCACATTAACGGGACCAGTCCCAATTTTTTGTTGCACATGCATTTCGGTGTACCAATTCCAATGTCCTTTTAGATGCCATTTTTTTTGAAGCGACAATTGCAGTAAATTGAATAAACCACTAGCCTGTTTTGCAGCAAAAAATCCATCAAAATACATATAGTTGCTAATGCCGTAATAATTTGCAGAAAAAGACAAATTCCTGTTGGGCTTTTCGTACTTCGCCATTAGCTTGATACTGTTTTCTTTTGCAAAACTTGTATTTGTATTAATCCTAAAACTACTTAATGGGTCTAGTACAAATGCAGGGGACCTGTTAACGTTATTAAACCCAAGTGATAAATAACCAGCTTTGGAACCTAAATAACGCTGCAAATAAACAGCTGCTTCATAATCGCCCGCATTTTGTCCATTCAAATACAAATGGGCGTGCGCATCAATATCCCACACTTTATTTCTAGATCTATTTTTATAAGCACCAACTGCATAGATATTGTAAAAAGAGATAGAACTGGTTGTATCAAAAGTTCCTTTGAGCGCCTGATACGCAATACCTGTTTTTAAATATTGACTTTGGTTGTTTTTATCAGGAAAGGTAAGAATACTAAACTCGTTCGTAATATCCTGCCAACTATCTTTATAAATGATGGACTTTGCGGAAGGAACAGTTTTATTAAAATACAATTGATAGCTACTTGAATCTACATTGTTATCTAAAAACTGATACACATTTGACGCTACCGATAAAGTATGCTGAAGCCTTAGCCTTGGATAAAAAATACGATAGGTTACAGAATCCACTATACTAGAATCTTTTTTACCTAAATCATATTGTTGTCTGATCACAAATTGACTACTGGTGTAAATATTTCCAGTAGACACACTCGTATTAAATGGATTTCGGGAAGCTGCAGCAGATTTACCAAGCCTTGTTTCTAGTTCGTATGGATCATTTAAAGAAAGACTGTCTAGTTTACTTGGATTTTGCAAACCGCCATTTTCGGAAGATGCATTTTTATTGGATAAGAAAACAAAAAAGAGTTCGTACTTGCGGTTATTAGATTTAAAATGACTGGTAAAACGCAGGTTGTTTAAATTGGCATTTTGATTTTTTAATGCACCTGGTGAATTACTAAACCGGTATTGTAACGAAAAATTAAAATTGTCCTTTTTATTTTGTGTGTGTAAAAAATCTACTACTTGTTCTGCTCTAGCACCAAGTATAAAAGCGAGCTCTGTAAAAGGCCTCGTTGTTTCATAGAACTTTGTATTCTCGAGTGTGTAATTATACATATCGTATCCATGAAAGCCTGCATTAAACCCAGCTTTCATGTATGGGTTAAATAGTAGAGACTGTGTTGCCGTCCCTAAATTACCTAAAGAGCGCACCGAATATGGGATCGGAAAATATCTACTAAAATCGTTAATAGAACTATCTAGGGTTCTTAATTTGGTAGAATCAAAATGTTTGTAAAAAATGGTTATTGAATCGGCTAAACTATTTCGCGTTTGCAAAGAGTCGTTTTTGCCGGCGCTATTTTTTATGGGTCTTCCCTGACGATCATAAGACACTGCACCTGCGCCAGGCCTACCACCCCTTAGTTGCGGCCGATCATCAGATTGGGCTGATGCCAACGCTACAATAGAGCAGCACACAAAAAATAAACAATAGCGCTTAAGCAGCATTATAATTGTTTAACTAATTCTTTAAATAACAAGGTAAGCTTTGGTTCGGCTGCTGTAGCTGCTTCTAAAACTTCTTGGTGTGTAATGATATTATCTTCTTCACGGATACCTAAATCAGTAATAACACTAATTGCAAACACTTTCATGCCGCCATGTACCGCCACAATCGTTTCTTGCACGGTACTCATTCCTACCGCGTCACCACCTACAGCCAAAATAAGTTTATACTCGGCCCTGGTTTCAAATGTAGGACCCGTTACACCTAAATACACACCTTCATGCACTTTAATATCATTAGCGGCTGCTATGTCTTTTACTTTTGCAATTAATGATTTAGCATACGGCTCGCTCATATCTGGGAAACGAGTTCCAAGCGCCTCCTCATTTTTGCCAAGTAATGGGTTGATGGTAAATAAACTGATATGATCATTGATGATCATTAAATCGCCTACTTTAAAATTACTATTTACACCACCTGCCGCATTAGATAGTAGTAATGTTTCTACCCCTAACGCACGCATCACTCTTACTGGATAAGAAACCTGCTGCGGCGTATAGCCTTCATAAAAATGAAAACGCCCCGACATGACCCAAACTTTTACGCCTTCTAGCGTACCAAAAATTAAACGGCCTTTATGCCCTTCTACTGTGCTCACTGGAAAATGAGGAATCTGCTCATATGGAATTTCAAATTCCGATACAATTTCTGAAGCTAGGTTTCCGAGTCCACTACCTAAAATAATACCAATGGCAGCCTGGCCATTTACTTTAGAATCTATGTATGATTTTGTTTCTTGTAATTGTTGAAGTATCGAAGACATAATTGCTATTTATAGACTACAAATATAGTTAAGCCGGGGCAAAGAAAAAGGCCATTTCGCGGTTAGCGAAATGGCCTATAATGGTTAAGCTTGTTTTAGTAATTAACTTAAACGTTTAACGTTAACAGCATTAGGACCTTTACGGCCTTCTTGCACGTCAAAAATAACCTTGTCATTCGCCTCGATTTGGTCAATCAAGCCGTTAGCATGTACGAAAGTTTCTTTGCTTGAATTGTCATGCTTGATGAATCCAAAACCTTTTTCCTCGTTGAAGAACTTTACAGTTCCTTGAATTTGTGTGTCCATTTGTAAATTTGTAAATTGTAATTAAAGTGCAAAAGTACGCATAAATAGCCCCCCTTCCAATTAATACTTGTTAATTGAAAAGTTAAAGTGTCAAAAGATCGTCATTTAACACTTAAAAAACGAAATATCACTTAGTCCTCAACGCTTTGTATGCAAAGAAGCAACTTAGCAGCATAAGTACTGCAGCGAGCATAAAAGGTGCACCTGGGAAATAAAAGGGCGCTATTGGCCCTGTAAAGAAGGCAAATAAATTAGACATCACGAGCGGCCCAACTATAGAGGTAATACTTATGATACTTGTTAAAGATCCTTGTAACTCACCTTGTTCGTTGGCTGGAACAGTTCCTGAAATAATGGCTTGTAAGCCCGGTCCAGAAATACCGCCTAAACAATACGGAATTAAAAACACAAACATCATCCAACTTTGTGACGCTAAACCAAATAAAACAAGCCCGATGGTGTACAATCCTAACCCAACATATACACTTTTTTCATTTCCAATTTTAGGATTCACTACCCTTACAAG
Organism: Sediminibacterium sp.; assembly: GCA_044361485.1. Lineage (GTDB taxonomy): Bacteria > Bacteroidota > Bacteroidia > Chitinophagales > Chitinophagaceae > Sediminibacterium. Next base: position 1,015 of record JBIKIS010000124.1, on the reverse strand, counting down.
TACACCCTGAACAAGACTAACCAATACACCAACAACAGCCAGAGATATACCAATCATTTTGGGTGACCACTTAAATTTTTCAATATTAAAATAACTCCAATTGCTTTGAACAGCATGTGAAGCAACATAAATTAAAAAGAACGAAACAATAAGTCCAGCAACTGCAGGGAATCTGGACAAGTTTTTTAATGAACTTATGGGGTTTGCGCGTTTCCAATCAAAAGCTCTTCTATTAGAAACATCCAATGATTCTGGCAAAAAAAAATAACCGTATGCTGCATTTAAAAGCGCAAGTCCTGCTGCCACTAAAAATGGAATACGTGGCCCCATTTCGCCAAGTAATCCGCCAATCATTGGGCCCACAATAAATCCAAGTCCAAAAGCAGCACCGATCATGCCAAAATTTTGTGCACGTGTTTCGGGCGTACTAATATCTGCGATATACGCAGATGCCGTTGTCATACTAGCACCTGTTATCCCTGCAATAATTCGTCCCACAAACAACCATCCAATACTTGGTGCAAAAGCAAGTAGTATATAATCGAGACCAAACCCGAGTAATGAAAATAGTAGAACCGGACGTCGTCCATATTTGTCACTTAAATTTCCAAGAACCGGTGCAAATAAAAATTGCATGATGGCATATGAGAATGTAAGCAACCCTCCAAACAGTGCCACTTTACTAATATTGGTTGTGTGCAATAAATCTTCAATGAGCTTAGGAACCACCGGAATTATTAAACCTAGACCAGTTACATCAATTAACAAAGTAATAAATATAAACCCAATTGCTGCTTTACGATTTTTTATCATGTGTTCCAATTATTATGCCTTACAAAAAAAAGCTTTTTAACTGGTAGTATCAAATACAAATGGGGGCGCTCTCGCGCCCCCATTCTAAACAAATCGACCCTATATTACTTATCTTTTGAGTTCAATTGAACCAACACTTGTGGTTTTAGGCTTAACTACAACCACATTATTGATGGTCGTGTCTTTGTATCCGTTTGATGCT
>JBIKIS010000123.1:0-6030 GCA_044361485.1 Sediminibacterium sp. | reverse complement strand
GCAAAATGTGGTGCTAAGTGGTACGGTTCGTGATAAAAAAACAGGCGAATCTTTAATTAAAGCTGTGATCCGGATACAGGAACTACCCAACGCCGGCATTATTTCCAACGAATATGGTTTTTATTCTCTTTCATTACCAAAAGGTAATTACGTAGCGGTGGCGTCACAAGTGGGATATGAAACCCTTGTACAAAAAATAAAATTAGATAGCAGTGTGTCTATCGATTTTAAGTTGGAAACAAAAAACCAACTCCGAGAAGTTGTGGTAGAATCGTCACGCAAAAACGACAACCTTACCAAGGCCCAAATGGGTACCGAAACCATCAACATGTCGGCAATTAGTAAAGTGCCAGTAATATTTGGAGAAAAAGATCTTTTAAAAACAATTCAATTACTACCCGGTGTAAAATCGGCGGGCGAAGGAAACAGTGGCTTTTTTGTGCGTGGTGGTGGTGCCGATCAAAATTTAATTTTACTGGACGAAGCGCCCGTTTATAATGCAACACATTTGCTCGGATTTTTTAGCACCTTTAATAGTGATGCCATTAAAGATGCCACTATTATCAAAGGCAATAGCGGCAGTCAATACGGCGGTAGGCTTTCGTCGGTACTTGATGTTAAAATGAAAGAAGGCAACAACCAAGATTATACCGTTAATGGTGGGCTTGGTTTAATTAGTAGTAAAGTAAGTATTGAAGGTCCGCTACAAAAAAACAAATCTTCATTTATACTTTCTGGTAGAAGAACATATGCCGATATGTTTTTAAAAGCAACAGAAAAATTCAAAGACAATATTTTATATTTCTATGATTTAAATGCAAAAGCAAATTATCAAATCAACGCAAAAAACAAAGTTTATATTTCGGGATATTTTGGAAGAGACGAATTAGGACTCGGTCAAGACTTTGGAATAGACTGGGGCAATAAAACCGGTACTATTAGGTGGAATAAAATAATTAGCAATAGACTCTTTTTAAACACATCACTGATATACAGCGATTATAATTACAATGTCAAACTTAAAAATGGTGAAACGAATTTTAATATCAATTCAAATATTAAAGACGTAAACCTAAAGCAAGACTATACTTTATATGCAAACGGTTTAAATACACTTAGGTTTGGTTTTAATTCCATCTTACACACTATTACACCAAGCACTTTTAGCGGCACTGTAATTAATAGTGTTGCTAAGGAAGGAAGAAATGGACTCGAAAACGCACTCTACCTCACCAATAATTATAGAGCCAACAATCAATTAACCATCGATTACGGAATGCGCCTATCGACCTACACCCTTATGGGTGGCGACGTGTATAATATTTATGAAAATGGGGTTGTCAAATCTTCTGTGAAACTTAACCGTTCTAGTTTTGGAAAGACATATGCAAATCTAGAACCTCGAATTACAACCAACTACCGAATTAGTGATGAAACAAGCATTAAAGCTGGATATGCGAGAAACGTACAACACCTGCACCTTTTAAGTAACTCGGTAGCTTCTAGCCCTTCCGATCAGTGGATAGGCAACTCTTATAATATCAAACCAGAAATTGCAGATCAGCTAAGCCTGGGTTATGTCACAAAATTATTTAAAAGCAAATTTGAACTTACTGCCGAAACTTATTACAAGTATTTACAAAATCAAATAGACTATAAAGATGGTGCCGAAATTAATACCGTTTCGGATGTGGAAAGTGTTTTGTTGTATGGTATAGGTAGGGCCTATGGATTAGAGTTATTATTGAAGAAAAAAGAAGGTCGTTTAACGGGTTGGATTGGTTACACCCTTTCTAAAACAGAAAGAAAAATTGATGGTATCAACGAAGGTAAGTGGTACAATGCTAGACAAGATAGAACGCATGATATTTCGGTGGTGGGCATTTATGATTTAAATGAGCGCTGGTCTATATCTGGTGTATTTGTTTACAATACCGGAGACGCCGTAACATATCCTACTGGAAAATACAATTTGCAAGGGCAAACACTCTATCAGTACGCGGCTAGAAATGAAAACCGCATGCCCGCATACCACCGTTTAGATTTTAGCGCTACCTACGAAAAAAACAAAACAAAAAGAATGCACGGTTCTTGGAATTTTAGCTTGTACAATGTGTATGGTAGAGAAAATGCTTTTCGTATTAGCTTTAAAGATGATCCCAACGATCCTACGAGAACACAAATTATTAGAACCGCACTTTTTAAATGGGTGCCAAGTGTAACCTACCAATTTAAATTTTAGGCATGAAAAAAATATTCTTTCTTATATCGTTTTGTGCCACCCTGCTTATTGGTTGCGACAAAGAAATTAGCTTGGTATTAGATAACAATGAGCCCGTGCTCGTTATTGATGGAAGTATTACAGATCAGGCAGGGCCTTATTTTGTGCAGCTTTCCATGACATCGCCCATTAACAATCCAACGCGTATTGTTGGGGTTAACAACGCACGCGTTATCATTACAGACCAAACTGGAGTTAAAGACAGTTTAGAATTTGTTAGCAACGGTTTATACCGAACCAAAAAAATAAGAGGAACAGAAGGCGGCACTTACAACCTAGAAGTAATGGTCGATCAAAAAAAGTATACCGCTTCTAGTAGCATGCCCCAAAAAGTAAACTTAGATAGCCTGCGCATTAATACTTTTCCATTCAATGGAGAAATTAGATATAGTATTATTCCGGTTTATTTAGACCCTATTATGCTGGGCAACAGCTACCGCTTTATTCAAAAAATAAACGATACCCTAGATCCAACTTTTCACATATTTAATGACAACCTCAACAATGGAAAAGTAAATCAACGACCATTACGTGGGGGTGATGATAAGTTAAAAATAAAACCACGTGACAATGTTTTTGTAGAAATGCAGTGCATTTCAAACGCTAGTTATATCTACTTTAATAGTCTCGATCAGCAAAGTGGTGCAGGACCTGGTGGTGGAACCGCACCATCAAATCCACCATCCAACATAATTGGAGGTGCGCTTGGGATTTTTTCGGCACATACAGTGCAGCGCAAAACGATTCGGATAAATTAAACAGCCATGTAAGCGCCTAGTGCTGATTATTTAATTTTTCAATTATTTTTTTTAGTCTTTTTAAAGCGCCCTTGGTTTGCTGAATAACAAATGCATCCACAACGCGTTTTTCTTGCAATAAATTTTCAAAACGCTTATTTCCCCTCAGGTTTTTTTCAAGCTCCTGTGCATTATATGCATAAGTTTTTTCCTGATTTTGAACATTTAAAACATGGGTATTTAGACCTGCGTTATCAGAATACATATCACCCAAACGATGAGATATCCGCATCGTTAAATCTGTTGATATTTTGAAATCGTCGTATCTATCATAGTGCTTTAAAATGCTAGACAAAAGTTCATGGTCTTGAATCAAATAAAGTTTACCCGATCCTTTGAGTGCATCAATTTCGGCAGTGCTGCTAGCAAAAAAGGTGAAAACCATTGACCTGCTTGCATAGATCACAATTGAATCTTGTGGTAATTCAATTTCTTTTCGAGACCATTTGGTTAATAAACTATCGGCATCTAATGCTTTTTGATGATAGTTAAGGTTATACACCAAATCCGAGCTGTCTCTCTGTAACTCTATAACCATCCTTTTAATTACACCACTTTCTTCTTTGTGGTGTTGATATATTTCTACGATATGTTCTGCTGTTACGGCTAGTGAGATACCAATTACAATAACTAAAATTTCTGCAATAAAGCCTTTTACGAATTTGGGTTTGTGTACTTCCATAAATGTGGGTTAAGCGAGGTCGGGTTTAATGTATAGAATGATAGAACCTTCTCAAAATACAAAATTGTTTCGCCACCCCAAACAAAAAAACCCAAGCAGTGCTTGGGTTTTAATTTCGATCTGGTGGTGTGGGCCGGGATCGAACCGGCGACACAAGGATTTTCAGTCCTTTGCTCTACCGACTGAGCTACCGCACCATACCCTTTCGGGGCAGCAAAAATAGGGGGATTTCACATATAATCCACAACTCAATCCATATTTTTTAAAATTCGCAATTCTTAGGTGTTCTAGCAAAAGCAATCACGTCTCTGATGTTGCCCATGCCTGTAACAAACTGCACCATTCTTTCAAATCCTAAACCAAAGCCAGCGTGCGGTACGGTTCCAAAACGGCGGGTATCTAAATACCAGCTCATTTCTTCGGTAGGAATGTGCATCTCTTCCATACGAGCTACTAATTTGTCGAGGCGCTCTTCTCTTTGTGAACCACCTACAATTTCTCCAATGCCAGGTGCTAAAATATCCATCGCAGCAACCGTTTGCTTACCTGGCTCACAACCATCATTTAAGCGCATATAAAACGCCTTAATAGCAGCTGGGTATCCAGTAACAATCACTGGTTTTTTAAAATGCTTTTCTACTAGGTAACGCTCGTGTTCACTTTGCATATCAATACCCCAGCTTACGTCGTATTTAAATTTCTTTTTCTTGTAAGCAGGAGAATCTAATAAAATAGCAATCGCTTCGGTGTAGGTGATGCGCTCAAATTTACTATCGGTAACGAATTTTAGTTTTTCGATTAAACCAAATTCTTGTCTTTCGTTCGTAGGTTTTTGCTTTTCTTCTTCTGCTAAACGTTGGTCTAAAAACGCCAAATCATCGGCGCAATTTTCCATTGCATATTTGATGAGGTATTGAATAAATTCTTCTGCTAAATTTTGATTGTCTTCAATATCACAGAAAGCCATTTCTGGTTCAATCATCCAAAATTCTGCGAGGTGTCTGGTGGTGTTTGAATTTTCGGCTCTAAAGGTTGGACCAAAAGTATAAATCTCTGAAAACGCCATGGCGCCTAGCTCTCCTTCGAGTTGACCACTCACGGTTAGGTTGGTACTCTTACCAAAAAAGTCTTGTGAAAAATCAATATCACCGCTTTCGGTTTTTGGTGCAGAGCCATCTACCGGTAGTGTCGTTACTCTAAACATTTCACCAGCACCTTCTGCATCACTTGAGGTAATAATGGGCGTGTGTAAATACACAAAACCCTTTTCATTAAAAAACTGATGTACCGCAAATGCGAGGGCGTGTCTAATTCTAAAAACAGCACTAAACGTATTTGTTCTAAAACGAAGGTGTGCAATCTCTCTTAAAAATTCGAGGCTATGTTTTTTAGGTTGAAGTGGATATTGTTCCGCGTCACTATCACCTAGTATTTCTACGCTAGTGGCTTTTATTTCTACAGATTGTCCTTTACCTAAAGATTCAATGAGTGTGCCTTCTACTTTTAAAGAAGCACCCGTTGTAATGCGCTTTAACGTAGCGTCATCAAGTAAGCCTAATTCGGCAACCACCTGAATATTATGATTGGTACTACCGTCATTGAGGGCAATAAACTGGTTGTTTCTAAAACTGCGTACCCAACCCATGGCGGTTACGATTTGTCCAGTATGGCTGCCCGTTAAAAGGGCCTTTATTTTTGTTCTTTTGTTAAACATAGTAGCGGCAAAGATAAATTGTTTGTAGAACAAGCAAACATTCTATCCCAAAGTTTGTTAAATTGAATACACGTAATCATCACACTATGGAAAGAAAAGACTTTATCGAACAAGTGGGCATGAGTGGCGCAGCGCTACTTGTAATGGGCTGTTTTGGTTCTTGTTCTAAATCTAGTGATACTGGTGGTGGAAGCACACCCAATCCAAACCCCAGTAAGCCTGTCGATTTTACCATCAACATTTCTAATTCTCCATTTAATGTCCTCCAAAATAATGGCGGCTTTTATGTAGATACTGCCAATAACGTGATTATTGCTAAAACCACTTCGGGTATGCATATTGCGGTGAGCTCTTTGTGTACACACCAGTCGGTTACTTTAGAATTCCAGGGTAACAACAACCGTTTTTATTGCCCAGGTCATGGCTCAAACTTTAGCACCGCAGGAACGGTTTTAAACGGACCAGCATCGGCGCCACTTAAGGCCTTCAAAACAGCTTTATCGGGTTCATTATTAAGAATTTACGAATAATTCAGTACTGCTTAAAAGTGATTTTT
>JBIKIS010000122.1:0-6036 GCA_044361485.1 Sediminibacterium sp. | reverse complement strand
GTTTTATCTCCTAGCGGCTGCATGAGTTTAGCAGGAAAGCGCGTAGCAGCATATCTAGCAGGAATAAAAGCACAAATTTTCATGAACATCAAATTGTGATGCAAAGAAACGGCATATTTAATAATCTGTCTTCACCGATTTGTCAAAAGGGACCTTTAATTGATAGGCCAAACTTTGATCGGTACTATCATCGAGCACATCAAGACCATATCGTAGGTTTTCCATGGGCGTTGCATCAAAAGTGCCAAATAAGCGGTCCCAGATAGAAAATATATTACCGTAGTTAGAGTCGGTTTGTGGACGAACGTAATGGTGGTGCACCTTATGCATATTTGGCGACACAATCACATAGCTAATAGCTGTGTCTAACCACAATGGAAGTCTAATATTAGCGTGGTTAAATTGAGAAAACACAGCACTTAAACTTTGGTAGAGCATTACAAGCCACATAGGGGCGCCGCAAACAACAACACCAATGATTGTAAATACAACCCTAAAAACACTTTCTCCGGGATGATGACGGTTAGCTGTGGTGGTATCTACATGGGTATCTGCGTGATGCACCATATGAAATTTCCACAAAATTTTGATTTTGTGTTCAATAAAATGAATGAACCAAGCACCTACTAAATCAAGTAGCATGAGTCCGCCAATGATAAACACCCAGGTAGGCATTTGAACAAGTTGTAAGAGTCCAAATTTTTGTGCCACAGCCCAGTCCGATGCTTTAACAATAACAAGTGCAAAAGCAAAATTGATAACAACGGTTGTGAGTGTAAAAAATATATTAACAGCAGCGTGTTTCCACTTGTGGTACGAAAATGAAAATAGAGGAACGAGTCCCTCTATGATCCAAAAAAATGTGATTCCACCAGCTAAAATAAGTGCGCGGTGCGTACTTGGTATCTGATTAAAATATTCAATTAAATTTTCTAGCATCTGCTATTAATTATTTAACATGAGAGGCATCACTAGCATCAGTAAATCTTCGCCAGCACCTTGCTCGGTTGGTTTAATTAAACCTGCTTTAGTTGATGTAGATAATTCCATTTTTACATCATCGGTATCTGCAGCGTTTAACATTTCAATTAAAAACTTTGCATTAAAAGCGATTTGTAAATCTTCACCATCATACATACAGTTCATGCGCTCGTTACCTTCAAAACTAAAATCAACATCTTGCGCAGCCATTTGTAACTCGCTACCCGTAATATTTAGCGCCACTTGATTGGTGCTCTTATTACTAAATACGTTTACACGACGAAGTGCATTTTGGAAATCATGTTTGTTAACAACAAGCTTGTACGGATTGTCTGCAGGGATCACCACTTTATAATCTGGGAAACGCGCATCAATAAGCCTACAAATCATTTGAGTAGAACCATGGTTCACAAATAAATGATTGTTGTTGTAACTAATGCTTATAGCATCTTCATTATCTGGTAATGCATTTTTTAATAAGTTAAGCGGCTTGCGTGGCACAATAAACGAATCTGTTTTTGGTGCTTTTGCATCCGTTCTTTTATAACGTACAAGTCTGTGCGCATCGGTCGCAACAAATTGAACACCACTGGTAGATAATTCAAAAAATACACCCGTCATTGCTGGACGTAAATCGTCGTTACTAACCGCAAATAATGTTTTATTAATCGCTGTTAATAATGCGCCGCTAGTCATATCAAAACTGCTGGTATCATCGGCAGAAGGTTCTTTAGGAAAGTTATCTGGATTTTCACCCATTACTTTATACTTACCGTTGTCGCTAGTAATTTCTACGGCAAAGTTTTTGTCGATATTAAAAGTAAGTGGCTGATCAGCAATATTTTTTAATGAATCCAACAAAATTTTAGCAGGAATACAAACACGACCGTTGGCCTTGCTTTCTACATCCATTTCTACACGCATCACTGTTTCTAAATCAGTAGCTACAATGCTTAATTTTTTGTCTGTTATTTCAAATAAAAAGTCTTCTAAAATTGGCAATACCGTATTTGCATTAATAACACCACCAATTTGTTGAAGGTGCTTTAGAAGCGAAGAAGAAGAAACAATAAATTTCATGCTATATAAGTTATAGGTACCCTGCAAACCTAATCCAAAATTCCAATACTTTGGTGCTCTAAATAAAGCGTTTAGGTATCCATGGCTTTTATGTGAATCAGTTGTGGATTGGCAGGGTAAAACAGGGCTGTTTTGTGGCAAGTATGTATATTTATCCTTCATGATAAAAAAATACCTCACTCCCGATCAGGCCTGGCAAAAAATCAAGCATTTTTGCGCTTACCAAGAGCGAAGCCACCAAGAAACCAAAGACCGGCTCTATGGTTATGGCCTTTCCACCAAAGATGTGGAGGTATTACTTTCCAAACTCATTGAGGAAGACTATTTAAACGAAACCCGTTTTGCTACTTTGTTTGCAGGTGGTCATTTTAGAACCAAAAAATGGGGTCGGGTAAAAATCGCTTACGAACTCAAGCAAAAAAGGGTGAGCGCGTATAATATTAAAGCAGGGCTGGCCACCATCGAAGAAGAAGCATACGAACAAACCATCGATAAATTAGTAGTTGACAAATGGGAAAAGTGTAAGGGCGAAATAGGCTATGCCAGACAAGCCAAAGTGATGCAGTACCTAGTGAGCCGTGGCTTTGAGTCCCCAAGGGTTCAGGCCGCCATTGCCAAAATAAAAGCAGGCCTACAATAAAATTCTTACATTGCATTATGGGTAATTTACACATCAGCCTCTTACAAACCGATCTTTTTTGGGAAGACAAGTTTAGAAACCTTGAGATGCTCGAAAAAAAAATAGCAGCTGTTGAAGCGGCTACACAAATTGTGGTATTACCCGAAATGTTTACCACTGGATTTAGCATGCAGCCCAAACTATTTGCCGAAACCATGGAAGGCCCTACCGTTGAGTGGATGGTAGAACAGGCGGCCCTTCATAAAATTATTTTAACGGGTAGCATTATTATAGAAGAAGACAATAAATTTTACAACCGCTTACTCTGGGTATTACCAAATGGACAAGTGGCGTATTATAATAAAAGACACCTCTTTGCCTATGCAGGTGAAGACAAAGAATATACCCCTGGTAACAAAAGACTCATTGCACAAGTAAACGGATGGAAAATTTGTTTGCAAGTTTGTTACGACCTACGTTTTCCAGTATGGGCGCGCAAACAAACACCCGACGAATATGACCTGTTACTCTATGTAGCCAATTGGCCCGAAAGGCGCAACCACGCCTGGAAAACCTTACTGTGTGCGCGTGCCATAGAAAATCAAACCTATGTGGTAGGCGTTAACAGAGTTGGCAAAGATGGAAATCAAATAAACCATAGTGGTGATAGTATGATTGTTGATCCAATGGGCCAGGTGCTTTACTACAAAGCCGATGACGAAGACACCGTGTACATGGAATTAGAAAAAGATGTAGTACTTGGAGTCAGAGAAAAGTTTCCGTTTGGTCGCGACGCCGATTCGTTTTCTATTTCACTTTAATACTTGTTTATTTTTTACATCAATACTATTTCATGTCCGAATTTTTTTCTGCTAAGTCATTATTTACTGGAACCGAGTGGATAAACGAAACAGCTATAGAAATAAAAGATGGAAAAATAGTTTCCATATCAAAAGATCATTACAATGCTAGTGCGGCCTTCCCATATATTGTTCCTGCGTTTATTGATTTACAAATTTATGGTGCCGATCAAAAATTATTATCTGAATTTCCGGACACGGATTGTATTCAAAAAATATACGCATACTGTTTAGCAGGCGGTGCCGCTTATTTTCAGCCCACCATTGCTTCACAATCTGTGGAGGTAATTTACAAAGCCATTGACGCTATAAGGGCCTACAAAAACAGTGGTGGCAAGGGTTGTATTGGACTTCACATAGAAGGACCCTGGATTAATGCTTATAAAAAAGGGGCGCATAACGAGGATGTTATTCATAGTCCAACCGTAAAAGAAGTAGAAGAAATAATAGCCTACGGATCTGGATGTATTAGCATGATTACACTAGCCCCAGAAATTTGTGAACCTAAGATTATTGATCTTATTCAATCACACGGCATTGTTGTATCGGCGGGTCATAGCAATGCTAGTTATGAAACAGCAACACAGTTTTTTGACAACAATATTAAGGTGGCTACACATTTATTTAATGCTATGAGTTCTTTTTTACACAGAGAGCCAGGCATGGTGGGTGCGCTTTTTAATCATCCGCGCGCTATGAGTAGTATTATTGTAGATGGCCATCATGTAAATTATAATGCTGTAAAAACAGCTAAAAAAATAATGGGCGACCGCCTCTTTTGCATTACAGATGCTGTAACGATTACAAGTACTGGTTTTTATAAACACGCACTGGTGGGAGATAAATATGAATCGGACGGAACGCTGAGTGGATCAGCACTTACTCAACTAAAATCGGTTCAAAATTTAATAGAACATGTGGGTGTTGATTTTGAAGAGGCCATTAAAATGTGTAGTGTTTATCCGGCGCGCGTGATGCAAAAAAAAGAAATGACTGGATCTATACAAATGGGTGAAACCGCTGCCTTTGTTTGCTTGAATGATAGCAAGGAGCTCCTTAAAATAGTGGCGTCTTAGTTTTTTTGCTGAATCAATTTTTTTACGGCTTCTAATTTATTGTCAATACCTATTTTGATGGCATAGGAATTGGGTTCTACCAAAATATCTGGAACAACGCCTCGTCCTTTGGGTCTTGTCTTATCCATCACCATACGGTATAATGGAAGTCTAAATAATAGTTTTGAATTTGGAAGTTTAATGGTTGGAATTAATATGGCAGAATTACCATAAAAACCGCCGCCTGTTTCTTCGCCAATAATGGTAACATTATTTTGGTTGATGAGCGGTGAGGTAAACAAGGTAGATGCAGAAAACGTATAGCCACCCTGTAAAATATATACGCTTCCATCAAAATGATTTTTTGTAAAGGGCTGGTAATAATGCGTTTCGTACCTTTTTAAATGATAGCCACCGCCATCCATTTTTTTAGAAATCATTAGTTTGGCGATTGCGTGCCCCATCACCGAAAAGTAACTGCCAAACGGAATTTTACGAACGCCTCTATTATTTGCAAACACACTGTCAGCTATTTTAAACGAATGATCCGAAACATATTTAGTAAGAAGTGTAGAATTTTTTAGATAACCACCTCCGTTGCTGCGTAGATCAATGACTAAATTTTTAACACCAGCTACTTTAATATTTCTAAAACTTTTTGTGATAAACTTTTTAAATCCCCTACCCGAAAAACTACTCAGGTTTATAAAAGCAGTATTTGTAGCACTATCAATAAGGAGCGTCCACTTTTTGGGTACTACGGGTTTTATTGATTTAGATTTACTTACAGTCTCGGTTGTTTTTTTGATGCTGTCTTTTTTTGGCTTTGGTGGAGCATAGGCCGCAATCTGAGTGGTTTGCTTATTACCTAGGCTATCTATATAAGAAATCTGATACACACTATCTTGATTACCAAACCTGGCTTTATACCAATTCGAAAAATTATTGGTCAGCACCTGACTTTTAAAATTAATACTGTTGCCGTCTGTGCTTATGATGCTATACATACTATCTACCAGTGCGCTAACGGGTAACTGGTTGATGCTAGTAACAATAGTGCCTCTTTTTAATATGCTATCTTTGGCATATAAGTTTCCAATGACAACGGCCGAATCTTTCCATACTTTTAGTTGAAGCGGAAACTGCGGAAACCTAAAAGCAGTATACCACTTTGTAAGTTTTGGCGAAAAATGTACCGACGTATGACCACACTTAATGTTTGCTAAATAAGTAGCTACAACATTTCTAAATTGCCACGCCGACATGGAATCTTTAACAGAAGCTAGGGCGCGAGAAAAATGTAAATCCATACTATCTTTTGGCGTATACCAATACATACTAGGATGGTTTTGTTCCAGCACCTTGTGCAGGGTTTGTAAATCTTGTAAAAGCTTTGCTGGCGCTATTTTTGGGGCATTTGCTAATTTTTTTTGCGCCATTG
>JBIKIS010000017.1:0-21375 GCA_044361485.1 Sediminibacterium sp. | reverse complement strand
TGCTTGTCCGTAATTGATAATTTTTTCGAGTCCTGAAACGCGCTCGCCATCTGGTATTTTAAAATACTGTGCTCTATGAAAATCTGTAAAGCAATCAAATGCGCCAGAGTAGGCTAAACTTTCCAACGATTTTTTATTAACGCTTCTACTAATTACTCTTTTGATAAAATCAAAAATGGTAGGGAAGTGTCCGCCTTTTTCACGCTCGGTAATAATGGTTTCGATGGCTGCTTCACCCACACCTTTTAGTCCACCCAGTCCAAAACGTATTTCTCCTTTTTGGTTCACGGCAAAACCGTTCAGTGATTCATTGATATCTGGCCCGAGTACTTTAATACCCATACGTTTACACTCTTCCATAAAGAAGGTGATTTTTTCGATACTGCCAGCGTTGTTTAATACCGCCGACATATATTCTCCAGGGTAGTGCGCTTTTAAATAAGCTGTTTGATAAGCCACAAATGCATAGCAAGTAGAGTGCGATTTGTTAAATGCATACTGCGCAAAAGCTTCCCAGTCGGTCCAAATTTTTTCGAGTACTTGTGCGTCATGTCCTTTGCTTGTAGCACCCGCCACAAACTGTGCTTTCATTTTATCCAGCACCGACTTTTGCTTTTTACCCATGGCTTTACGCAGTACGTCGGCGTCGCCTTTTGTAAAGCCGCCAATTTTTTGACTGAGTAACATTACCTGCTCTTGATACACTGTGATACCATAGGTTTCAGATAATATGCCCTGCATTTCATCGAGGTCATAACTAATGGCTTCACGTCCATGTTTACGATCAATAAAGTTTGGAATGTAGGCAATAGGTCCTGGTCTATACAGGGCGTTCATCGCAATTAAGTCGTCAAATTTATCGGGCTTTAATTCGCGTAAATATTTTTGCATGCCCACACTTTCAAACTGGAAAGTGGCATTGGTTTCTCCTTGTTGGTAAAGCTTAAATGTTTTTTCGTCGTCTAATGGAATGGTATCTAAATCAATAACAACACCATGGTTTTGCTTGATAAGCGCTAGCGCCATTTTTAAAATAGAAAGGGTTTTAAGCCCCAAGAAGTCCATTTTAATTACGCCAGCTTCTTCAATCACACTTCCTTCAATTTGCGTAACCCACAAATCAGAATCTTTAGCCGTTGCCACCGGAATTAGGGTGGTTAAATCTTGCGGTGCAATGATAATACCTGCTGCGTGGATACCTGTGTTTCGCACAGAGCCTTCCAATCTTTCTGCTTCTTTTAAAACCTGTGCCCTAATATCGGAGCCTCTGTATATTTCTCGAAGCTTTTTGACATTGTCAATATCCTCTTGTTGGTAGCCTTCTTTTTCTTCTAATGATTTTGCACCTTCTTTAATCGTGATAGGCGCGTGGAGCACACGACCAAGTTCGGTACCTGGTTTATCGGGTACAAGCTTTGCTAGTACGTTACTTTCGGCGAGTGGTAAATCAAGTACACGGGCTACGTCTTTGATACTCATTTTAGCAGCCATAGTACCATAGGTAATAATTTGCGCTACCTGGTTTTTACCGTATTTGTCAACCACATAATCGATTACTTTTTGACGACCTTCATCATCAAAGTCCGTATCGATATCGGGCATGCTCTTACGATCTGGATTTAAGAAACGCTCAAATAGTAAGTTATACTTAATAGGGTCAATATTGGTGATACCAATACAATATGCCACCACAGAACCCGCCGCAGATCCACGACCTGGTCCCACAAAAACACCCATTTCACGACCCGCTTTGATAAAGTCACTTACAATTAAGAAGTAGCCGGCAAAGCCCATGGTTTTGATGGTAAATAATTCAAAGTCTAACCTCTCTTGAATTTCAGGTGTAACATCGTTGTAGCGCATTTTAGCCCCTTCGCGCGTAATGTGTTGTAGAAACTCCCACTGGTTTAAGTTGGCATCTTTGTGTATCTGAAATTCTTTTGGAATAGGGAAGGCGGGAAGTAGAATATCCTTTTTTAAATTTAATACTTCTACCCGGTCAACAATCATGTTGGTATTGTCGAGTGATTCTGGGATATCGCTAAAAAGCTTACCCATTTCCTCCTGCGTTTTAAAATAAAACTGATCGTTTGGGAATTTAAATCGTCTATTTTTTATTTGCGCATCATCGTTTACAAAATCATCAAAACCAGGTGTACTTTGCTTTTCACCGGTATTGATACAAAGTAAAATATCGTGAGCGTTAGCGTCGTCCTGATCTACATAGTGGCTGTCATTGGTAGCAATAACAGGTACATTGAATTTTTTTGAAAATTGTAAAAGAGTGTTGTTGATCAGTTCCTGCTCCTTAATATTGTGGCGCTGAATTTCAATAAAATAATCTTCGCCAAACAAATCGAGCCACCATTTAAATTCTTTTTCTGCTTTTTCGGGGCCTTCGTTTAAAATGGTTTGAGGTACATACGCACCAATACAACAGGTGGTGGCAATAATACCTTCGTGGTACTCTTCAATTAATGCTTTATCGATACGCGGGTACTTGCTATACATCCCTTCTATAAAACCAAGTGATGTAAGCTTTACTAAATTTTCGTATCCTTTTTTATTTTTTGCAAGTAATACCTGGTGGTATCTTTTGTCTTTTACTTCTTTGGTAAATGTTTTGATGTGACGGTCTTCTACTACATAAAATTCGCAACCAACCACTGGTTTAACAATGGGTTCTAGAATGTCTTTTCCGTTTTCGTCTTTACCAACAATCTTGGTTTTTTTCCATGCCTGACTTACAAATTCAAAAGCACCAAACATATTACCATGGTCGGTAATGGCAAGTGCTGGCATGTTATTTTCGATGGCTTTATCATATAATCTTTCTACCGAAGCGGCCCCGTCTAACAGTGAATATTGGGTATGAACGTGTAAGTGTGAAAAAGTTGGCATGGCCCAAATATCCTATCTCGGCGGCAACCTTTTGGGGTGCAGTTATCCACAATTTTTGGGGAGGGGAACAGATTGTTAAAAAGTTATGCGCAGGGGCATATTTTACTGGTTTTTAGGCCTATAATTGTTCCATATTTATGCGGTATAAAGTATATATAATTGCTGTTTTGGGCCTTTTCCTGCTTTCGGGCTGTAAATCACTTGGTAGGTTAACCTCCAAAGACCAATCGAGCGCGCGCGGACAAGCGGGGAGCAGCTCCTCTATGCCAAGGGGCTTTTTAGACAATTTAGCCGTTTTGCCAGGTGAAGTAAAGCTTGCAGGCGTAAAAGTTACAGCGCCACCCGTGGCGGAAACGGAATCCAAAAAAAATGTGGGCATTACTTACGACGCAGCACTTTCATTACCCAATAAATATGCCAACTTACTGGGCGTTGCACCAACAAGTTTAACCAACTTGGAGTTGTTAGCGCAAATGGAAAAATGGTATGGTACCCAGTATTGTTTTGGCGGAAGCACCGATACTTGTATCGACTGCTCCTCCTTTACACAAGTGATACTGCGTGATGTTTACAATGTAAAAATTCCAAGAAACTCGCAACAACAATTTGATGCGTCTACTAAAATAGAAACAGAAAATTTAAAAGAAGGCGACCTCGTATTTTTTAATACCGTATCTGCGTCCATGATTATTACGCACGTTGGTGTTTATGTGTGCAACAATAAATTTGTGCACGCGTCTACCTCAAAAGGTGTAACCATCAATGATTTGTCTGAAAAATATTTTGCAAAAGCGTATAGAGGCGCTGGAAGATTTATAAACCCTTAATGGTCTCCTGAACCCAATCATTAGCCTCAGCCGTTAGCCGCGCATTTTCGTTTTGATCGGTAGCGCCAATGCCAGCCTGGGTTACATGCGTGCGGCCAGGTATAAAAGTTTGCTGTATTCTTGCCTGCGTAATGGATTCAAGCACACCCGCTTCACCAAAATCATCGGAAGTAACAATGCAATCTCTAATATCTACAAAAACAGCATCAACACCCTCCTCCAATAAAAAATGGTAAAAAAGGGCGGAGCCAAGAACGGCACCCGTACATACGATTTGATCTTTGTAATAAGGAAAAACACGAACCGGCTTGTCGTGTAGCAGCCATTCAATTTCTGTAAACAAATCACCTAAACGGGAAATGCAAGCCGCTTTTTGATCTACTAAAATACCATCAACGAGCGCAAACACATTTTTTTTAACGGCCTCAAATAATTGTAAAGCAATTTCTTTGTTGCCATCAAAAAAGGCGCTGGATACTTCGGAAAGGGGGGCGTCAATAAGGGCAGGGGTTTCTACCAAATAGCAAGCCGAGATAGCATTAATTGCCGTTGCGCTGTTGGAGCCCTCAGTATTTTGGGTGCATGCCGCTAGGGTTTTTAAAAATGCTTCTTTGGACTGAATTTGTTGTGCCGATATCTGGTGTACTTGCATATGCGCTAATTGGAGCGCAAAGTTACAATAACTTGTGCGTAAGCACTATCTTTATCGTATTAAAGCAGTTCGTATGTTGGACCCTATTATTAAAGTTGAAAATCTTACCAAAAACTACGGCGATTTTGAAGCCGTTAAAGGGCTCAGTTTTGAAGTGTACCCTGGTGAAATATTTGGATTGTTAGGCCCTAATGGCGCCGGGAAATCTACCACACTTGAAATTATTGAAACCCTACGCCAAAAAACAAGTGGTAAAGTAATCGTTAACGGATTTGACATTGAAAAAGATGCCGACGAAATAAAAAAAATAATTGGTGTTCAACTTCAAACAGCAGGGTTTTATCCAGGTCTTAATTTAGTGGAGTTATTAGATTTGTTTGCCGGACTTTACAATGAGGCAATAGATCCTATGGCGATACTGGATAGCGTAAACCTTAGAGATAAAGCCAAAGCAAAGTTTAAAGAGCTCAGTGGTGGACAAAAACAACGTTTTTCTATTGCTACTACTTTAATCAATAAACCCAAATTGATATTTTTAGACGAGCCTACAACAGGCCTAGATCCTCAAGCACGTCGAAATTTATGGGATTTAATAAGATCAATCAGAGATAGTGGTACCACGGTAGTTATAACCACGCACTACATGGACGAAGCAGAAATTTTATGTGATAGGGTAGCTATTGTTGATAGCGGTAAACTCATTGCCATTAATACGCCGGATCAATTGATTGATGATTTAGTAGCGGGTGGTTTTGAAAAACCAAAAGAAGTAAAGCAGGCTAATTTAGAAGATGTTTTTATAAGTTTAACTGGACACGCATTACGAGAAGCATAAATAATAGCATGGAAAAAGACCCTAAATATCCAATAGGTAAATACGAGGCACAACCTTTTTCGGAGTCACAAAAGAAAAAGTGGCTTGCTGATATTCAGTTTTTACCAAATGAACTTGAGCAGGTCATCGAAAATTTAGATGAAGCGCAGTTGCACACGCCATATAGAGACGGTGGTTGGACGGTGCATCAACTGGTGCATCATTTGGCAGATAGTCATATGAATTCATTTATTAGATTCAAGCTTGCTCTAACAGAAGAGAATCCTACCATTAAACCTTACGAAGAAAATGCGTGGTCAGAAACAGCAGATGTTACAAAAGAACCCATCAATGTTTCTATCACCCTGCTTTATGCGCTGCATAAACGCTGGTTAACACTTTTACAAAACATGACGGATTCCGATTTTGAAAAAACATTGTTTAATCCTCAGCGAAGGGGTCAATTAACACTTTGGGAGATGCTTGGTATTTATGCATGGCATGGCAAACACCATGTGGCGCATATCAAAACATTAAAAGAAAATAAAGGCTGGTAATATTTATTGGAAATTCATGAGAGAGCAGCGCTGGAAAAAAATTGCTTCAAAAAAAGTATTTGAAGATCGTTGGTTTAATGCTAGGGCAGACGCTTGTCAATTTCCGGATGGCCGAATCATTGACCCGTATTATGTAGTTGAACTTCCTAATTGGGCAAATGCCGTGGTTGTAACTCCAAACAACGAAATTGTACTAGTTAAACAATACCGCTATCCAGTAGATGCGGTAACCCTAGAACTCCCAGGTGGTGTTATCAATGATGGCGAAGACCCAATGTTAGCAGCGCTTAGAGAAACCCAAGAAGAAACCGGATATACTTCCAGCCAGATACAATTAATTTGTAAAACAGCGCCAAATCCAGCCATTAATGACAACACTGCTTATTTTTATTTAATTGAAAATGCAGTGCCAACGTCGCATACCAATCCCGATTTTTTCGAAGACATTGAAGTGGTGTTATATAGTAAACATGATTTTATACAATTACTCCAGCAAAATAAAATCATGCATGGCGTTCAGCTCGGACCCATTTACGAGGCGCTCATTAAACTAGGTTGGCTACAATACAGTTGATGGAATAATACCTTCAATTTCTCCTACTAAAAATACGCTCCCACAAACCACAATTAAATCTGTGACCTGTGCTTGTTTTTGAGCGGCACTAATGGCTTCATTAACATGGGTGTAAATATTTCCTCTCAAACCATGCTGCCCGGCCTTTTGTTGGAGCTCAGTGGCATCAATGGCTCTTTCTATTTGTGCTTGTGTAAAATAATAGGTAGCCAGGTTAGGCAATAACGCAAGAACACTATCTATGTCTTTGTCTTTGACCATGCCAAAAACAATATGTAATTGTTGGTGATTGACAAGTTTAATTTGTGCGAGTAGTGTTTGGATGCCGGCAACATTATGTGCTACATCTACAACGGTAGTAGGGTTTGTACCAATAATTTGCCATCTTCCATACAGGCCTGTATTTTTTTTAACATGGCTAAGTCCATCATGAATATGTTGATTAGAAATACGCCAACCCTTTGTTTGTAGTATACCAACAGCGCCTAAAACGCCTTTCAAATTTTTTGCTTGATAGCTTCCGTTTAAATCAAGTTGATAGGTTTGTATACCCTCTGTTTTTTTATTTAAAACTTCAACGGCTAAAAAATCATGCGCATACTTTGTGTTGAGTACTGAATACAATTCGGAACCGTAGGCTAGGCTTGTATGTATGGCAGCTGCGTCAAAAACAGGTTTTGTTTCCTCAGTATATTCACTAACAATGCAGGGCACATCTTTTTTAATAATGCCGGCTTTTTCGCCTGCAATTTGTGGAATGGTATCTCCTAAAAACTGGGTATGATCAAGTCCAATATTGGTAATAATAGAAACCTCTGGCGTTATAATATTGGTACTGTCTAAACGGCCACCAAGGCCCACTTCAATCACGGCAATATCAACCTTTTGCTCGGCAAAATAACTAAATGCCATCGCTACAGTTATTTCAAAAAAAGAGGGCTGTATGGTTGCAATGAGCGGCTTTATTTTCTCTGTAAATTCAACCACAAATTCTTTGGAACAATAAACACCATCTATTTTAATTCTTTCTCGAAAATCTACAAGGTGTGGCGACGTATATAGTCCGGTTTTATAACCAGCCGTTTGCAAAATAGAAGCGAGCATATGACTGGTAGATCCTTTGCCATTGGTGCCTGCTACATGAATAGATTTAAACTGTTGTTGTGGATTGCCGAGTGCCTCACAAAGCTTAATGGTATTGGTTAAATCTGGTTTGTAAGCAGCCGCACCAACACGACTAAACATAGGAAGTTGTGTAAATAAATACTCAAGTGTTTGGGCGTAATTCATTTACTCGTGAATCTTAAAACTAAATACAATCGTTCCTTTTTGTTCCGGATCATTGCCTGCATTTAAGCGGAGCATTTTTGCTTTTTTGATCGCAATATTTCTGATATTGGCATTGGTAGTGGTAGTGCCCTTAGGATTAACGGTGGCGCCAATTACTTGCCCACTGCTATTTACAATAATATCGACTGCAACTTTTGCATTTTCGTTAAAGTCATCTTCAAAACTTGGAAGCTTAGCAATGAGTCTTCCGCCTAGTCCACTTCTAATTTGTACACCACTTCCTGGGCCTGCAGGGCCGCCTGTTCCGTTGCCACCATTACCGGTATAGCTATCTGAATTTGGATTGCCATTTAATTTTCCTTGATCACCTTTTCCGCCCGCTATGCCTTGGTCTGTTTTTCCATTGTAGCTATCGGCATTATTGCCACTAGTACTAGTGCTAGCGCCACCACCAAATACGGCTTTAGGTTTTGGCGGGGTAGGAATGGGGGGTGTTGTAACCGCTTCTTTTTTTACTGTTTTAGTAGCAACTGTAGCAGCCTCATTTGTTTCGTTTGCGTCGGTTTGTATGGGCTTACTGGCTTCTACTTGTTGAGGCGGTGTTGTTTTTGAATTTTCTGTTTCGGTGGCTGCATCACCTGGTATTTGAGGAGGTTCGGTGCCAAGGCCGGTTTCTGAATTGCCTAAATTAACCTCTATGCCTTCACCAAAACTTGGGGCTGGTATTTGCGGTAGTTCCCAGGTTAAAAAAAAGAAAATGCAAAAAAGCAACAAACAAATAACGGCTGTTATAAGTCCTGCTTTTATATTTTTTTCTTTTTCAAACCCAATGGTCATATAATAGGTATTACTGCTTATAAAGCTACGGGTTAAGGGGGTATTTACATTGAATGTTGAAAATTAACGCTTGTTGAGGGGAGTAATCCACCTTAATGGCCTAAAAAAAAGTTAAGAAGGCTTATTTGAAAAATACGTCGTAACCAAACCGTAGGATGGTGGCACCAATTACAAGCAAAAAGAATACACGAATAAATTGGTTACCCTTGGCAATGGCCAGTTTGGCGCCCAATAAGCCACCAACTGCGTTGCAAATAGCCATTGGAATGGCAACGCCCCAAATAATGGTTCCTTTTATAAAAAAGAGAGCGATAGATCCAAAATTAGTTGAGAGGTTCACCATTTTAGCGTGGGCGCTGGCTTGTAAAAAATCATACCCCAGTAAAGCGATAAAGCCAAGCACTAAAAAACTTCCAGTACCTGGTCCAATAAATCCATCGTAAAATCCAACAGTAGCACTGAGTAATAAACTACGAACAAGTAGTGCGTTACGAGACAGATTTTTTGATTGGGTTTGCCCAAAGCTTTTTTTAGTATAGGTGTAAACAGCTACTATAATGAGAACGCAAAACAAAATGGGCTTCATGTGTTTGTTGCCCATTTTACTGAGTAGTTCGGAACCTAAAAAGGCAAATGAAAAAGCAATAACACACATGAGTGCCATTGTTTTCCAATTAATTTGTACTTTTTTAATGTACTGCTTGGCCGCAAAAAAAGTACCACTAAATGCTGGAATCTTAAGTGATCCAATAACAGTAGCTACGGGTAAATTGGGCATTAAAATAAGTGCGGTAGGTGTTTGTATGAGTCCGCCACCGCCAACTATCGCATCTACAAAACCCGCACCAAATGATGCGGCGCAGAGTAACATTAGCGTAATGGTATCAAGTTGATCAAACATGCTTCGTTTGTTTTTTGTGCTGTCCTGTATTGGCTACGATAAGTCCAAATATAACAATACCGGCACTTATCATTTGTATTTTTAGGAAAGGTTCATGTAAAAATAAAACAGCTTCGATAGTACTAATAACTGGTATGAGGTTGCCAAACAAAACAGTAGTGACTGCACCAATTTTTTTAATGGCTGCGTTCCAGCATAAAAAAGAAACCACCGATGTTCCGGCGCCTAAATACAAAAGCGATATCAACAAAGAATTGTTCCAAACAATAGGAGCGGAATTCATTTGTTCTATTAAAAACCCAGGTAAAATTAACAACGCACCCAATCCAAATATGGCCAGTAAAAAAGTAGTACCAGAAATGGTTGCGGGCTTTTTTCTCACAAGTACATTATACACCGCAAATGCAATGGCACCAGCCAGTGCCCAAATATCGCCTACAGAAAAAGTAAAGGATAGTAATGTTTGCAAGCTGCCTTTGGAAATCAGTAATAATACACCAAACAAACAAATGAGCATGCCCGTTAGTCTAAATGCATTGATGCGTTCTCCAATAAATATAATGGCAAAGGCAGTGGCAAAAATAGGAGAGGATGTAGTGCTTATAAGCGCCATATTAATAGCGGTGGTATAATGTCCTGAGATATATAAACAGGTATTGAATATCGCAATACCACTCAGCGACACCCAAAAAAGATAGGCTTTGTGTTTATTTAAAATATGCCACTCATTTTTAAATGACTTATATGCAATCGGAATCATTAATACAGTTGCCAACGACCATCTGCAAAAAGCAAGAGTGATAGGAGGTATTTGCCCATTTACACCTCTAGCAATTACAAAATTACCCGCCCAAATAAAAACTGCTACTGTTGCAAGTAGCATGCCAATGTATTTGTTGTTACGGGCGTCCACCAGCAAAGTCTATTTGGTAATCACCTTTAATACGCTCGATTGGCGGGTTAAAATAACCAAACTTTACTTTTGGAAATTCTTCTGCAATAAGGTTCATGAGTTGCTTTACGCCCAGCATTTCACCGGTTTCGTTTACGCCAATTTTTCCCATGTACCAGTCTGGATCAATATTAAAATTGCGCCATTGTATCATGGATAAATCGGTGTCTATAATAAGTTTGCGTAGCGCTTCATATTCTTCAACACTATCCGTCATGCCCGGAAAAACAAAATAATTGATACTCGTCCAACCGCCATAACTGCGCATTACTTTTAAACTCTCAATGATATCTTCAAACTGATAATTATTGGGTCTGTAATAAGGCTCATAAATATGTTTGCGTGCCGAGTTAGTGCTTACCCTAATACTGTTTAAACCTACTTCGCATAAGGCTTTTACCGCATCTGGTTTAGAACCATTGGTATTGATATTAATACTGCCTTTACTCGTGTGTTTTCTAATTTCAATGATAGATGCTCTGATGGTTTCCCACATGAGTAGTGGTTCACCTTCGCAACCTTGTCCAAAACTAATAATTGGGAAAGGCGCATTATTTAAATGCGGCACGGTAAACTCTACAATTTCCTCGGCAGTAGGTTTAAAGGTTAAACGGTCCTGAGTCGAAACGATGGTTTCATCGGAGGGTTGAAAAGAAATACATCCAATACAATTGGCATTACATGCTGGTGATGTAGGAACAGGACATTCCCATCTTGACAATGAAAAATTTCGTGCAGCAGGACAGGTGTAAGTCATGCAACAATTTTCCATTAAATGTTTTACGAGCCTATTGTGCGGATAATCTGCTAATAATTTTTCGGTACCTGTAGCAATTTTTTCATCATCATATCCAGCGCACTCTTGTCTGATGTCTTGTTCGATTCTTACTGCAGGTACATAGGTTTTATTTTCTAACCAGCCCGCTGCTGTATAGCAAAATAAGGGTAGTGTAGGGGCTTCTGCTTCTGTTTCATAGGCGGCAATATATAAACCGGTATGAGCTGGAGGTATAAATGCGGCAACGGCCCAACCTTTGTCGCATAAACGCATTTCACCAGTTTCAACATCAAGGCCAATACCACGTCTACCAGGTAATTCATATAAATTACCACCTTCAGGAAGTTCTATCCAATCGGCGGGATCAATAGGCATGGCGTCCCAACCGGCGCGTCCTACTACATACAAACTCGTGTCTTCGTATATATTTCCTTCTCCGTCGGAGTATAATATGTAGGGTGACTGTTGTAGTGGACTGGGCATGTTATTTTTTTAAGCGTTCTTGACAAAATACATTAAATGCTGCTTCCTCTTCTTTTTCAACAGCAGATTCTATTTGTTTTTGAAACAAGGTATTTTTTTTATAATCTAAAGTTAGGAGTCCATCTTTTAAAACAATATTTTCAAATGCATCCCAACTATATCTCTTTTTTGGAAAACTATTAATTACAACTTCGTCGTTATCAAAAGCAATTTCTTCCGGAAATTTAACTTGTTTTTCAATCACGGCAGCAGCCACATATACAAAAGCTAGCCATGATAAGTAAGGCTGAATAAATATACCCCAAGCGCCTAGTAAAAGTGCGATTCTGTAAAGTGCTGGTCTGCCTTTTTTTTCTTTTAATAGGGTAAACGCTGTCCACGCAATCATGCAAAGTATAATGGTAATGTATAGCAGTGTGCGCTCGTAGCCATGTAAAATAACTTGCATCGAAAGTAGGAGGGCTGCAATAGCAATCATTAGTATACTCACCGTATTGATAAACACAAATGAGCGTTTTTTGAGCACAATAATGTATTCGTATACTTTTCCTGCCATGCTATTAATTTGAAGGATTGTTTTTAACCATCAAATTACACATACGCCATAGTAGGTGAGCACCTACATTGCTGTCCCAGTCTGTTTCGCCAACACCCACTTCTACAAAATCAAATCCAATCAATTGTTTGCCGCTGGCAACTATTTTCTTGAATAAATATAAAATTTCTTCGCTTTCAAAACCACCCTGAACCGGTGTACCCGTATTAGGACAAAGTTTTGGATCTAGTCCATCAATATCAAAACTAATATAAACGAGTTGAGGAAGTTGATTCACAATTTCATCTGTTATTTGCTTCCATGTTTCACCCTCGTATTGTCTTGTTTTAATGTCTTTATCAAAATAGGTAACAACTCTGCCGTTGCTATTATTAATATAGTCCCACTCTTCGCTACAAAAATCACGAATGCCCACTTGCACTAATTTTTCAACGCCTTCGATTTCGTTTAGCACATTGTACATAACAGATGCATGCGAGTAGGTGAAATGCTCGTAGCTTTTTCTTAAATCACAATGGGCGTCAATTTGTAAAATACCAAAACTGCCATGTTTTTCGGCGAGTGCTTTTATGTAACCAAGCGGAGTGCTATGATCACCTCCAATAATGCCTACTTGTTTTCCTTGCTTCAGAAGTTCGCTGGTTTGTTCATATACCCAGTTGTTGAGTATGACACTGCCTTCATTAATTTCTTTAAGGCTCTTACACATGAACTTGTTATCGCTTACAATTTCACCCTTAGAAATATAGTCTATAAAGAGTTCGGCCTCTTTGCGTAAGTAGTCACTTTTTAAAAGAATTTTTTTGTTGGTTTCCCTCAAATAGAATCCTTTTTTCCAGCCATCTGGCACATCGGTATCTAGTAAATCGACCTGAATACTGGCCTTCCAAATATGTTCTGCGGCCCTTGAAGTACCAGCTCCATAACTTACGGTTACTTCCCATGGAACGGGTAGTAAAATGAGGCTAGATTCCTCCTCGGAAAAAGGGAGGCCAAAAATGTTGTTATTAGGGTTTCCGACCTCATTTGGGTCAAAGTTGGATAATTGGCTCATACTGGGTTGTATTGCAAACAGGGCGCAAGTTAGCAGCTATTTTTCGAAATACGTTAAAGATTCTTGAATGCTTAAACAAGACCACCAAGATTATCCAATTTAGGCTACTTTTGTATTAGAAATCAGCGTTTTTATGAAAAAGACCCATATTATCCTGCTCCTTTTGATTGCCGCCTCTATCGTTGTGCTTATTAGCTATACCGGTGATTTAACCACTTACGAGACCATTGCGTCGGCACGCGAAAAGGAAGGAAAATTTGTGAATTTGATTGCTAAAATTGACAAAACACAGCCGCTTGTTTACGATGCGGTTAAAGATCCCAATTATTTGACATTCACTGCGGTAGACACCCTTGGTAATTCTATCAAGGTAATTTACCATAACAATAAGCCAACAGATATGGAAAAAAGTGAGCGTTTGGTGTTAAAAGGCAAAGTACAAAATGGTCAATTTGAGTGTAAAGACATCTTATTAAAATGTCCATCAAAGTATAAAGACAATCCAAATTCAATCGACAAAAGTCAAACAACGTATTCTAACTAACTGCATCAATTAATTTTAATTCAAATGAATTATATCGGCGAACATTTGTGGCTTGGACAAGCAGGACATATTTTTAACTTGGTTTCTTTTGTTGCTTCTTTTGTTGCAACAATTGCCTTTTTTTTGGGTGGGGTAGCAGACCCTAATGATCCCAATGCAAAAAGCTGGATCAAAATTGGTCGTATTTTCTTTGTTGTGGAAGCCATCTGTGTTTTTGCCACTTTTTCATTACTCTATGTAATTATATCCAATCACTATTTCGAGTACAAGTATGCATACATGCATAGTGATAAGTCGTTACAGCCCGAATATTTACTCAGTTGTTTTTGGGAAGGTCAGGAGGGTAGCTTTATGCTTTGGAGCTTTTGGCATTCTGTGCTAGGAATTGTAATCATGTTTACTGCAAAAAAATGGGAAGCAGGTGTTATGTCTGTCATCTCATTTGCACAAATGCTTTTGGCATCAATGGTGCTAGGCGTTTATTTGTTTGGTCATAAAATTGGATCAAGTCCTTTTTCTCTTTTAAGAAATGAAATGGATTGGCCTATTTTAAGTAGACCCGATTATTTAACACTTATTAAAGATGGTACGGGTTTAAATACGCTCCTTCAAAATTATTGGATGGTGATTCATCCACCCATTTTGTTTTTAGGTTTTGCGAGCACAATTATTCCTTTTGGCTATGCCATGGCTGGCTTTATGCGCAAGTCTCATGATTGGTTAAAGTCTGCGATTCCTTGGGCCTCTTTTTCGGCAGCAATACTTGGTTTGGGAATTATGATGGGTGCAGCGTGGGCTTACGAAAGCTTGTCTTTTGGTGGTTACTGGGCATGGGATCCTGTAGAAAACGCATCACTCGTGCCTTGGTTAACACTTGTTGCTGGACTACACACCAATATGATTGCTAAAAGCACGGGGTACTCTCTGCGTCCAACGTATTTCTTTTACATCGTTTCTTTTTTATTGATTTTATATTCAACTTTCTTAACAAGAAGTGGGATTTTAGGAGATACATCGGTGCATGCATTTACAGACCTTGGCATGAATACCCAGTTACTTGTATTCCTTTTGATTTTTGTAATTCCAGCATTGACCATTTTTGCCATTCGTTATAAGTCTATTCCGTCCATTGCAAAAGAAGAAGCAACCAGTAGTAGGGAGTTTTGGATGTTTATTGGATCCTTGGTACTCTTTTTAGCTGGTATGGTAATTATTGCTAAAACATCTACGCCGGTAGCTAATAAATTATTTGGCACCAATATTGCACCGCCAGAAGATCCTGAATTCGCACACAACCAAATTCAAATTTTTGTTGCCATTGTATTAGGCTTACTTACTGCGGTTACTCAGTTTTTAAAATACAAATACACCGACACCAAAAAACTGGTTAAAAATATTGTTTGGCCTTTGTTAACTGCAGTAGTTATAAGTTTACTCATTGCAATTTTTGGAGACGTTAGTTATACCAAAAAAGGTCCTGTATTTTTATTTGCTATTCATCTTGCCATCTTTACGGCAGTGTATGCAGTTACAGGCAACTTGTCGTATATCTGGCTTGTATTAAAAGGGAAGTTAAAAGCAGCAGGCGCTTCTGTGGCACACGTTGGTTTTGGAATGATACTCGTGGGTATTTTAATTTCTTCGGCTAAAAAAACAGTATTAAGTTGGAATACAACTGGCATTACACCACTTGCACAAGCGGCCCCTGGTGATAAAAATCCTGCGGGTAACCCTGCCGAAAACTTAACACTCTTTAAAGGTGTTGAAACGGATATGGGTAAGTTTATGGTGAATTACAAGCGAGATACTTTAAACGAATCCGATCGAAAAAAATATTACGAAATAAGTTTTACAGCAAAAGACGGATCTGAATCTTTTAATTTATATCCGGATGTTATAAAAAACAACAAAGGGATGGAGGGCTTTGCTGCCAATCCGGCTAGCAAACATTACTGGCACAAAGATATTTTTGTGTACATCACTTCGTTTCAACAAAATGACGCATCAGATACTACTCGT
Organism: Sediminibacterium sp.; assembly: GCA_044361485.1. GTDB lineage: Bacteria > Bacteroidota > Bacteroidia > Chitinophagales > Chitinophagaceae > Sediminibacterium. The sequence goes on along the minus strand of JBIKIS010000017.1, from coordinate 5,636 downwards.
TTTGTTGACAAAGAAATTAAAGTAGGGGATACCATCTTTTACAGTAATGGACTCATGGTATTAAAAAGCGTTTCTGTAAATCCGGCTTCTAAAAAAGATGCACTACTTCCTGGCGAAACCGCATTATTTTTAAACGTGGACGTAACTGCTAGAGATGGTAGAAAATACAGTGCTATGCCTGGTATCGCTATTGACAATTCAAATATTCGTCAAATTTCTGATACCGTTGTGGCGCAATCTCTGGTGTTACAATTTAACAAAGTGCTAGATCAAGAAAAAGGTATTTTACAAATGGGTGTTAAAGAATCTGGTGCCATCACAGATTTGATTACCTTAAAAGTTTATGAATTCCCAATGATTAATGTGTTATGGTTGGGTGTTATTGTCATGGTTATTGGATTTGTGATGTCCATTATTCAGCGGTATAGAGCTTTAAAAAACAACCTAAAAGTTTCATAACTAACAGCATGCGGTTTACACAAAAACATATTATTTGTTTGGTGCTTTTTTTCTTAACCGCAACAGTATTTGTTTCAGCGCAAAATCGTGGTCCCCTCGATACCATGCGTGTTCATGCGTATATCACACCAGAAGGTGATACCATTCCAGAGTCGATACTGCCACCCGTAGAAGTGTATGCGAAACTTACGGGTCATTGGAAAAATTATTGGGCCGATTGGACAAGGCTCAGAAACGCAGTATATGTAACATACCCGTACGCCATTGCTGCAAGCCGAGTGATGAACGAGGTAAATTTAAAATTAAGTGGCGTAACCGACAAGAAAAAAAGAAAGGCCATTATTAAATCTCGTGAAAAAGAACTTAAAAAAGAATTTGCGGATCAGCTCGTTAAATTATCGGTGTATCAGGGTAAGGTACTCATGAAACTTATAAATAGACAAACGGGTAATAACTGCTACGAAATCATTTCGGAGTACAAAGGTTTTTTTAATGCTGCTTTTTGGCAAACCATTGCCTTTGTTTTTGGTAGCAATTTAAAACAACCCTACAATCCAAAAGGAGATGACGCCGACATGGAAAAAATTGTATTGGATGTCGAAAAAATGTATGGCTATAAGAGTTAGCGGTATTTGTAAAGTAGTTGTTTAAATAAATCCCTGTCTATCATTTCGGCACCTAAACTTTCTAAATGCTTGGTATACACTTGACAATCAATGAGCACAATACCTTCCGCCTCTAATTGTTTAACATAGCTGATATATGCAAATTTACTGGCATTGCTTTCTTTGCTAAACATACTCTCTCCAAAAAATAGTTTACCCATTTTGATGCCATAGAGTCCACCCACAAGCTTGCCATCTTTCCAGGCTTCGGCGCTATGGGCAATTCCTTGTTGGTGTAAAATGTTGTAGGCCTTTTCAACGGCAGGTGTAATCCAAGTGTCTTGCTGTCCTGCGCGCTTTATTTTTTTACAATTCGCAATTACCTGATCAAAAGCGGTGTTGGTTTTAAATTCAAATTCTTGTCTTTTAATCACCTGCTTCATGGTGGCACTCACTTTTAAATTGGCAGGATACATTACAAACCTTGGGTTGGGGCTCCACCAGAGTGGCGTTTCTCCTTCATACCATGGAAATATACCTTCTTGATAGGCTTTTATAAGTCTTTCAGTACTTAAATCGCCACCCATGGCAAGTAGCCCGTCTTCGAGTGCATCTTCGAGCGGCGGGAACCAAATGTTTTCATCAAGTATTGTTAGCGACATTAGTTTTTTGTGGATTCGATAGTGGCACTAATTCCTCTTTCTGTGATGGCGTCACACATCGGTTTTAAGGTGTCATAATCTCCATTTTTTACCGCGTATTTGCCATTGTGGTGGATGATCATTGCAGACTGCTCGGCCTGCTCCTGAGAGTGTTTGCATACATCCATTAAGGTTTCAATGACCCATTCAAAAGTATTGACTTCGTCATTCCAAACAATGAGCTGAAAGGGTGAAGCGGTTGCAGTGAGTGTGTCCGTTTCTTCCGATTCCCAAGGCTTTGTTTGGTTGTAGATATCCCTCATCTTGTAAAATTAAAGAATGTTATTTACAATTTAAAAACACTTAATTTTATTTCTGTTAAAAGCGCGTTATGAAAAAAATTATTCCTTTTTTCTTTTTAATCATTAGTGTTCAAATGGCTGCTTGTAAAAAGCCATTTAAAATTATAGAGCCACCCGTTACCGTTGATACTAGCTTTTTTGCGAGGGGTGCTGATATTGGATGGTTATCTGAGATGGAAGCGGCAGGCATTAAGTTTTATATGTCTAATGGAACCCAGGCCGATTGTATTTCAGTGTTAAAAAGCAAGGGTATTAATTCATTGAGGTTTAGGGTGTGGGTGGATCCTGAAAATGGTTGGTGTGGTCAGGCCGACGTGGTTAAAATGGCAGTAAGGGCAAAAAATGCGGGCATGCGCGTTATGATAGATTTTCATTACAGTGATTTTTGGGCCGATCCAGGAAAGCAAAATAAACCCAAGGCATGGCTGAGTTTAAATGCGGCTGGATTAAACCAAGCGGTGTATACGCACACAAAAACGGTGTTAACGGCATTATTACAGGCAGGAGTTGTTCCAGCCTGGGTTCAAATAGGTAATGAAACCAATGATGGCATGTTATGGGAAGAAGGGAGGGCTTCTAAAAATATGGGACAGTTTGCGGCCATGGTAGCAGCTGGAGCAAAGGCTGTGCGTGAAACAAGTGCTAGTTCTAAAGTGATTGTTCACATTTCTAATGGATATGACAATGCTTTGTTTAGATGGATTTTTGATGGATTAACAGCAAATAAAGTGGATTATGACATCATTGCAATGTCTTTGTATCCGAGTGTTTCCAATTGGTCTAGTTTAAATATGCAATGCTTGAACAACATGAATGATATGGTTGCTAGGTATAATAAAGAAATTATGATTAGCGAAGTTGGTATGGAGGCATCGGCAGCTGTTGCATGTAGATCATTTATTCAAGATTTAATTGCAAAAACAAAATCGGTAAATCAGAAAAAAGGATTGGGTGTATTTTATTGGGAACCTCAAAGTTATAATAGCTGGAAAGGCTACAAGCTTGGGGCCTTTGATGATACAGGTAAGCCAACTGTTGCGATGGATGCGTTTATAAATTAATTTCAATAGACACGCGGTATCCTTTTGTAAAGTGTATGCCGGACTGATTGGTATAAAACTTTATATTGGATTCATTTTCCTGATTAAATAATGTAAGTCTTTCCGTTACTATGGATAGTCCCATACCTGTTCCTTTGTATAATTCAATAGTTTCTCCAATGGCGTTTTCAATGGATATTGTCACCTGCTTTTTACTGCCTTGTACATCGATATAAATAACAGGTTTTTCTATGCCTTGGTAGCTTAAAATCCCATATTTAATTGCATTTTCTATGAGTGGCTGTAATATATTAGGCGGAATAAAAATGGTATTCGTATCGCAGTTGGGGTCAATAGTAATAATATGGTTGATGGCTATATTGTCTTTAAAGCGCATAGATTCTATGGCTAAATAAGATTCAATAAAACGTAATTCAGAAGCAATGCTTACTTGTTTTTCTTTGGACCTTTCTAAAAAGCTGCGGTGTAAAGAAGAAAAATCTCTAACAGTTTGAAGTGCTTCCTCTTTTTTATCTTCCAATATACTACTATAGATGAGGTTGAGTGAGTTGAAAATAAAATGAGGATTCAAGTTTTGCTGAATCAATTCTAGTTTATTATTTATTAATTTTTTGGCATACATTTTTTGGTTGTATCTATTTTTAAAAAATAGATACAAAGCGAGTATAACAAGTAGTAGTATTGAAAATCTAAACAACGGATTTTGCTGCCAAGGAAGTTCTATGGACATTCTTTTATTGTACAATAAAATGTTGTTTGAATAAGCCTTAAGCTGATATTGACCTTTTGGAAGTAGGGTATCTATGATAATAGTTTGTTGTAAGCTGTAATGCTCATAGATTTTTTTATTATCCTCTATGATTTCTATTTTTTGAAGCTGGATAGGGGCTATGGCTTCGTTTTTAAAAATCAGATTAATTTGGATAGGGTCTTTTTCAAATATTTTTTCAGGTGCAGTAGTACTATTTATTTGATTGGCTTGGAGTGCTATTTTATTTAGTGGTAATAACCTTGTTGTGTTATCATGTTGAATAACCAGTCTATTAAATGGATCAATAAATGGCTTGTTGGTTATTTTGATATCGTTAATTTCAATAAAATTTACAGGTGTTTGATCCTGCATTACAACAATGCCTTTTTCTGAAATTGCATATATGGTGTTTTTTGATCCATTAACGATCCATTTTGGAGCAAAGTCTTTAAAGTGTTTCGTAAAGTCAAATTGACTTTTTAAATGCAGTTGTGATAAATTATTTTGTAGGCTGTAATACTTTACCTTATTTTCTGAGAGTGTAATAACTTCATTGTTGGCATTAGTTGTGAAATCGTCAATATCGGTTCGGTTGTCTTTTTCAAAATTGACTGGATGGCTTCCAACGGATGTATACATGGTAAAACCAATACCCTCATTGTGGCTTACAATAAAATTGTTTTGTTTTTCAACCGCTGTAATAATCTTATTTTGACCCAAGCTGCTCTGATCTAAAGTTTTTAAATTAAAAATCGACGTTGGCTTATAAAGGGCAAAGGCATATAAGCTATCGCCTAGTCGTTGGGCGTGGGTATATAGTCGTCCCTCTTTTGGGGTCGTTTTTGAGCTAATTATTTTTCCTTTTTTGGGAATGATGGTGAGGTTCGTATACGATAAAATGTATGTGGTGTCATTGATAGTAGCAATGAGTCTAGTGTCTTTTACATCTATGGGCTTTCGCTTTCCATTTTCAATGGTAAAAGTGTTTTGGCCATTATATAAGTAGATGTTGCTTACACTCAATCCAGGTTGGTATTTAAAACCATTGTGTACTATGCTTTGGTTAATCCCCTGAATTAGAAATACACCATCATATAAACTACCCGTCCATAGGGTATGTTTTGATTTTTGGTAATAAAGCGTTTGAATGTATGGGCTACCAGCGGGTAGGGTGCTAAATAAAGGAAAAGCATTTATGATGCCCCCGTTGACAAGATTGTGTGTGTCACCAATGCCAAAATATATCATATCATCTACAAATGCGATATCCCAAACCGCATAGTTGTATTTGACATCATTTCGAAGTGGGTAATTATTTTTATCAATAATTTTTCCGTTTGCGTATACACTATAAAAACCGTCTCCTCCAATGGCCAACGTGTCGTTTTTAGAGGCAATACAAAGTAGTGGTGCACTTATTGGATTTGCAATTTTTGTTAGTTGTTCATTTACGGAAAAAGAACTTCCTGCTAAGGTTTCTATTTTTCCTTGCGGATAGGTAACCGCAACAATAGTTCCTTTGTAATTTGTAATATCAAAAATAGTTCCTTGTTTGGGATTGTAGGGAATAGAAACTAGCTGATTGTTTATCCATTTATATACAGCATTTTGAGTAACAATCCAGATTGTATTTTGTAGTTGTTTAATTTTAATAATGCTGCCAATTGTTTGTTTAGGATAGGCTTGTGTTTGTTTTTTTGTTGTTAGATTAAATATAAACAAGCTATCTCTACAACCTACAAAAGCATAGTGTGCTA
>JBIKIS010000121.1:0-6075 GCA_044361485.1 Sediminibacterium sp. | reverse complement strand
AACCTGTAATAGTTGGGACGCGTTGTGCAGAACCATCTAATTTACCTTTTAAATTAGGTAATACAAGACCAATTGCTTTTGCAGCACCAGTACTATTAGGCACAATGTTTTGTGCAGCTGCACGAGCTCTGCGTAAATCACCTTTAGGATGCGGAGCATCTAAAGTATTTTGGTCGTTGGTGTAGGCATGAATCGTTGTCATGATACCCGTTACAATACCAAAATTATCATCTAACACTTTAGCCATTGGAGCCAAGCAGTTAGTGGTACAAGAAGCGCCAGAAATAATAGTTTCTGAGCCATCTAAAATATCGTGGTTAACATTAAATACTACTGTTTTCATTTCGCCAGTTGCTGGTGCAGAAATTACTACACGCTTAGCTCCCGCCGTAATGTGCGCTGCAGCTTTTTCTTTATCTGTAAAGAATCCGGTAGACTCAATAACAACATCTACACCGTGCGCTCCCCAAGGAATTTGCGCTGGATCACGCTGTGCATATATTTTTACAGTTTCACCATTTACAGTGATAGCATCTTCTGAAGCAGTTACCGTAGCGTCAAAACGACCCTGAGCACTATCATACTTTAATAGGTGCGCTAAAACCTGCGGGCTGGTAAGGTCATTAATGGCAACGATTTCGATACCATCCATATTATAAATCTGACGGAAAACTAGGCGGCCAATACGACCAAATCCATTGATTGCTACTTTAACTGTACTCATTTTATTGCTTGTTTATTTATATAATAACGTAAAGAAGATGCAAATTTACACCGAATAGCAGAATTAGCCCCGTTTTTTTAAAATATAACTGAGAAATATTTGGGAAAGAAACCTTCACCCCTTATTTTTGCGTCCCGAATAACACATTTGGGATCTGGAGCGTTCGTCTAACGGTTAGGACCTCAGGTTTTCATCCTGGTAATACGGGTTCGATTCCCGTACGCTCTACGAAGCCTCTCATGCAAATGAGAGGCTTTTTTATTGCGACACAACGTCGAAAGCTTGCTTTCGTAAGTTGGGGAGCGTTAAAAAAGCCAAACGAACACGTAGTGTTTGTTTGAAAGGCTTTGGGTAAGGCGCCCACCGAGGAAGACAATGCGCAGCATTGGCAGTCCCGTTAGCCTAAGCCGAGGAAGTCGGCGAATGAAATGAGCCGACAGTCCCGAGACTATAAAATATTAATATATAAGTACTTAAAGGAATTCTATTTTCCCCTTTTTAATTTTTTCTTATCTACTACTTTGTCAATTGACTTGATTCTGCGTTTTAGTTTGTTTATATCTTCTTCTGCTGGAAGTTGCTCGGGCTGAATTCCACTTTTCCCTAATAAATTTCTAATATCCTTATTATTCTTTACATGCTCCCCGGTGATACTATGCTCACCTTTCAAATCATTTTGTTTAACATTATAGTTAGTGATTTCAGTTGCTAACTGTTTTGCAGTAATTGTTATTGTAGGAAGAAAATCAGCTAGTGGCTTATTTTGAGGAATTTCTAATTTCTTTTTCATGTTGCTCGTAGTTATTCCTCCAAATAGAGCCCAGTCGCCCCTACTTCTTATATTTGCAAAGCCCTTAGCGTCAACGCCTCTCTCATAAATATTTTTTGACATTTCTGTCTCGGTCGCGGCTAATTTTTCACGAGCTAAAAGCCGCTCATTTAAAATTATCCTTTCTTCAAGAAGTTCTTGCTTTCTAGTTTGAATAGCAAAATAACTTTGAGCGAAAGCGATTCCTTCTTTCTTAGGGTCTCCATTTTGAGCAATTAAATAACAAGCATATCTTGTAAGCATTATATCATCTAATTCCCTCTCAGCACCAGAGCCAATTTTTACCTTTTTGGTAACATCAACGAAATGGTCTAAAATCTCTTCCCCAACTGAATTACAAGTAATTTTAGACTTAACGATAGTATTTAAAAAATTTCTCCAATCGGAATAACCCAATAATTCCTGAAGATCTCTCGCTAGCCAAAACTCAACTCCATTTTGCTCATTAGCAGATGCTTCAAATATTTTTTTCAATTCAACTATAACTGCTATCTCCATATAAGTTAATAAAAAGTCATTTCAATATTGTCTTTGGAGGTAATTAAAAAAATAGGCGTAAATAAAAATCATAAGATCTGAATCACATATAAGCAAGACAGCCCTGGCATCCCAAGCATATTTCTATGTATTTGCCGAACACCGCTTATCGCCAAGTTTATTTAAAATGCATTTTACATTCATAATACTTACCTTTAACGTAAGTATCGTAAAACGTTAGTATACTACTCCAATTTTAGAAATATCCCATGAAAAAGATAAAAAATATACATCCAGGAGAAGTTTTAAAGGAAGAATTCTTAAAACCGCTAAAGATCAGTGCTTACAGGCTTTGCATGGATATTAATGTACCACAAACTAGAATATCCGAAATAATTAAAGGTAACAGAAGCATTACAGCAGACACTGCACTTAGGCTTTCACAGTATTTTGGGAATTCTGCAAACTTCTGGCTAGGCCTGCAAAATGATTTTGATATCGAAGAAGAAATTACACAAAAAGGTGCAGAGCTAAAGCTCATAAAAAGATATTCAGCGAACTAAAAAGTAAATTAAAATGAAAATCATAATTAAATCAAAAAAAGAATACCATCAAATAATAGCATCTATATATACCCTCATGAATAAGGGTGAAAACAGTTTAACAAAACCAGAATTATCTAAACTAGAAGTAATGACGAGAGCTGCAGAAGATTTTGAAAAAAACACCAATGCTCTACTTAAATGTAATTCAAAATGAAAAAACCTAAAAAAGCCGATCTACCCACTAAAATTTGCGTAGCCTGCAAAAGACCGTTTACGTGGCGTAAAAAATGGGAACGCTGCTGGGATGAAGTACTCTATTGCAGTGAAGGCTGCAAGAAAAAAAGAAATTAGCGTTTACTAATTTTATTATGGGTAATGGCCCGCTGTCTGGTGCATTTAAACCTACTAATAGCAGCACTCCTTTTTACGAGGTGCTTTTGACTCACCCCACTATTTACGCGCTTTCTCCACAAATTAAAACTACTGCGCTTAAGATTCCGGCGCATGAGTTCAATAACCTGCGCCTCCGACACGCCAAATTGAAAGTGAATGGCCTCAAAAGGTGTACGGTCTTCCCAGGCCATTTCTATGATTCTATCGATTGTTATCAGGTCCACTACTGGTTATAACAACAATTTTGCAGTTTGGTTGAATCCGCTCCTACAAGCCCTTTAAAATTTTAAATAGGTCTACGTCAGATTCTACCTGAAATTTTACAAAAATCTTTTTCTTGAATGTAGAAACAGTACTGGGCTTAAGGGCTAACTTTTGCGCAATAATATTAGTTGTGGCCCCATCTAAAATAAGCGAAGCCACCTCCTTTTCACGGGGGGAAAGCTTATTAAATTCGATTAGATTAGTGGGCATATTTAATTATTGGGGGGATAAGAAAATTATAAACCAAAACGAGATTTAACCGCGTTAAAATTTGTGGTCACCTCTATAGCAGATAATGCTCTACTATACATATTTACGGATGAATAGTCGCCATAAACGCCATCACTCATATCCCAGCGATGGGCAATATAATAACCTACCGAAGTTGCTCGCAAGTTTACGTTTGTAGTGCTTGATCCTAATTCAACCCCATTGCGGTAAAGTTTCAATACAGAGCCATTATAAGTAGCAACAATGTGAACCCAGTTATTTAAATCGGATCCATAATTTGTAGTTGGTTCAAAAGTCGACCAACCGCCCATTGCAGCGGTGTACCTATAGCTATTATTAGCAGCACCTGACCAAGCCCTTGCATTATATGCCAAAGCCATATTCACTGTTCCTCCAGATAATTTTTCAGAGAATATACAAGGAGCATAATTTGAACTCGCTACTGGATTATAGTCTCCTTTAGTTCCTGCCATTTTTACCCAAACTTCAACAGTAAAACCAGTTAGGTTTGCAAATCCTGTTGTGGAATTGGATTCAGCAAAACCACCCGTACTAGGGAATCTTATCACTCCTCCATCACTATTTACAAAGGCACCACCACTTATTGAAAAACTAGGAACTGCATTCCCGGTCACTAAATTGGTCCAGGTAGACCCAGTTCCCGAATAACTTGCAGGGTTTGCAGCATCTAAATTTAAGATCAAACCTGCTTGCACGATAGATGGTGCCTGAAATGGTGGCACAGGAGGTGTCACATAATTGTTATTACCCTTAAAAAAAGATTCCTGCGCATTAGCATTAAATGCAGCGAATAATAAGAAGATGATTGATTTTTTCATAATTTTTTTTTATAAGCCAAAGCGTGATTTAAAGGCATTAAAGTTTTGCAAAATTTCATCAGGGGACAAGCATCGTTTATAAATCAAGGCCGTGTTTATGTCACCATACCAATAGTTGTCTGCCATTCCTAAAAATTCATTTGATGAGGATTGATATTGTTGCAGAGGTGCACTTGTTGTACTTCCTACTGATACCCCATTCAGGTAATATCGAATGGTGTTAGCATCTTGTGTAGCTGCAAATACATACCACTGATCTATTACGAGGGACACAAAATTACTTAGCCCCCAAGATCCTGCAGAAAAGTGAATTTGATAATTAGATCCGTCATTATAAATATATAAATTAAAATTGCGCGGACTTAAATTACCAAATAGAGCTCTGTATCGAATCGTTCCAAAATTCGCATCCATTTTAGCTGCAACAATTACTGTTTTTCCTGCATAGAGCGTATTAAATTTAGACGAGACAAAACTAACATTACTTGAGGTGCCATTAAATGTAAATTTTTTGGGTGTAGTGGAAGTATTTGCAATAGTGTTCGTTCCTATAGTTCCATTGTTTACATTAGTACTTAAATCATACCATATATTTCCAGTACCTGGATAACTACTAGGGTTTTCTGCATCCAAGTATAATAATAAATCAGTAGTAACAATCGCAGGAGCCTGAAATGGAACCGCAGCCGCAGCCGGCGCAACGTAATTATTCTGCCCTCCAAACATAGTGCGCTATCAACTTCGCCTGAGCCGCAACACCAAGCTCATTCACATGAATACCGTCCCCGGTAAAAAAGCTTTTATCATTAACAGTTAATCCAAAAAAGTCTAATACTGTAATGCCTTTTTTATTGCAAAAATCACTCACATACTTATTTCTTTCAATGACATCGGCGTGGTAGGCATCAAATGAATCTAGTTTATTAGGCACGCGCCTAGCTGTGGTATTAGCCCATACAAATTTAACCGATGGATTGTTTTTAGTGATCAGCTTATACACTTTTGAAATATCTGCAGCATACTCGCTAGGGGTAAACAAAACACCATGAAGGCCGTTATTAAAAAAGATATAATCAAACTTGTGTCCCGCTAATAGGCCCTCAAGCTGAGGCATAAAGGTTGCATCGCCCATGCTTAATGAGGTAGTAATTTTACTTACAACTGCTTTGTCTTTTAATAGGTTATTTACCACCGGATAGTAACGCTCAACATGAGAATCTCCAATTAAAAGCACATTGGGTAAATTTTGAGCAGGCGTACTTTTTACAATCCACGAATGATTCCAACTAATGGATTCGTTGTTATAACTCTTTGTTTGAGCCTGCACTGCCATTGACGCCAATAACAATAAAAAACAGATTGTATTTTTCATACGGTTTAATTTACACTTGAAGATAACATTTCTACAAAGCCAGCATCGTTGGTATAGGTACCCACTTAAACAGATTATGCAGTTGCATACCTCCCTGACATCAGCAGACAAAATAAAACCTTTTGTAACATATTGTAAGTTAATAAATTAACGATTTCATCATGCAATGTGCATTATAGTAATAATAAATATAACTAAAATTGCAACTTAAATTATTTATGAACCTAAGGGACTCATTCAATGAAAAAACAATTTACCAGCATGCTACTAATATTAGCATTACTAGGATGTAAGAAAAACGACACCACTACACCGAGCACAACCACTGCAGTTAATGTACACGTGCCCGCGCCGTTCGTTATCAAAGAAGACTTTGAAATGGGAACCAAAGCTGCCTATGC
>JBIKIS010000016.1:0-21763 GCA_044361485.1 Sediminibacterium sp. | reverse complement strand
TGTTATATTTCATGCCTTCAATCAAATCAAAGAAACCGGAAAAGTAAAGCTATTTAAAAGCCACAAACCGGATTACAAAGATGGTGAGCAGCTACGTGATTTTATTTATGTTAAAGACGTAGTGGCCGTAATAGGTTGGATGCTCGAAACAATGCTAGATAAAAAATGGCAGCCGCTACACAATGGGCTTTATAATTTAGGAACGGGGGAGGCCCGTAGCTTTACCGATTTAGTTAAGTCTACGTATGCCGGGCTTGACTTAGCGCCAAATATCGAATTTATAGATATGCCAGTGGATATTAGGGATACCTATCAGTATTTTACCGAAGCAAATATGGAAAAGCTAAAAGCGGCGGGTTATCCAGGGGCTTTTACTAGTTTGGAAGTAGGGGTAAAAGACTATGTGGCCAATTACCTCCAAAAAGGCCTTATTTATTAACGGGTTTATTCACATTTACAACTATTTTTTTGATTGAACCTGCAAACACTTTGCGGGTCTTTTAATTTAATGTAGGTTTGTATGACCTCTAAGAAATTTCCCTTTTAATTCAGGTCAAAAATTTTTAACCATGTAAAAATGGAGTGCACAATAGTATTGCTATTGGGTGCATTTTATTTTTATTACTAGATGAATTTAATTTATGGCAAAGTACATTTTTGTTACGGGCGGCGTTACAAGTAGCTTAGGAAAAGGAATCATTGCAGCATCGCTCGCAAAATTATTGCAGTCTAGAGGACTCACTGTAACCATTCAAAAGTTTGATCCATATATTAACGTGGATCCAGGAACTTTAAATCCATACGAACATGGGGAGTGTTATGTAACCGAAGATGGTGCAGAAACGGATTTGGATTTAGGACACTATGAACGTTTTTTAAACATTCATACCACCCAGGCTAATAACGTTACTACGGGTCGTATTTATCAGACCGTTATTAACAAAGAAAGAGCTGGTGATTTTTTAGGTAAAACAGTTCAAGTGGTTCCGCATATTACCGATGAAATTAAGCACCGCATGAAACTGCTTGGTGAAACAGGTAAGTATGATATTATATTAACTGAAATTGGTGGTACGGTTGGTGATATTGAAAGTTTACCTTTTATTGAGGCAGTTCGTCAATTACAATGGGAACTCCCAGAAGAAGATGTAATGGTAGTGCATTTGACACTCATTCCGTATTTACGTGCGGCTAAAGAATTAAAAACAAAACCTACTCAGCACAGTGTAAAAATGTTAAGTGAAACAGGCGTGCATCCAGATATTATCGTTTGCAGAACTGAAGAACCGTTAAATGATGATATCAAAAGAAAAATTGCACTCTTCTGTAATGTAAAGCAGGATGCAGTTATAGAGGCGATGGACGCATCAACGATTTATGAAGTACCACTTTTAATGCTTCGTGAAAAGCTCGATTTAATTTGTTTGAAAAAATTAAATATCAATGGTTACGGTGCGCCTAATTTAGATAAATGGAATGGGTTTTTACAAAAATTAAAACATCCAAAATCTGAAGTACGTATTGGATTGATTGGAAAATATATTGAACTACAAGATGCCTATAAATCTATTTTAGAAAGCTTTATTCATGCAGGTGCGCCTAATGAGGTAAAAGTAAAAGTGGTGAATGTGCATAGTGAACACCTTACGCAAGAAAATTTTGCTGAAAAATTAGAAGGTCTTGATGGTTTACTCGTAGCGCCTGGTTTTGGTAACAGAGGTATCGAAGGAAAAATTCATGCCGTGCAGTATGCAAGAGAAAACAACTTGCCATTCTTTGGTATTTGTTTGGGTATGCAAATGTCTGTTATCGAGTATGCTAGAAATGTGCTGGGTTTAGCGGATGCGTACTCTACCGAAATGGATGCGAAAACTGCTAATCCTGTTATTAATATGATGGAGGAGCAAAAGAAAATAAAAATGATGGGAGGAACGATGCGTCTTGGTGCTTATCCTTGTGAAATTACTCCGGGGACACTTGCCCATAAAATTTATGGAGCAACTTCTATTACTGAGCGTCACCGTCACCGTTATGAATTTAACAATGATTATTATGACGCTTTCATCAAAGCAGGACTTGTAGCAAGTGGTAAAAATCCTGAAACAGGGCTAGTAGAAATAGTAGAACTTCCGAACCATCCATTTTTCATTGGCGTTCAGTACCACCCCGAATTAAAGAGTACTGCCGAAGTTCCTGCACCTCTTTTTGTAAGCTTTATTGCTGCTGCAAAGCAATATCATGCTTCAAAAGCTGTTAAATAACCTTAATTGTTAATGGATGGGTCATGAATCTAAGTATCAACTAGTACCTTTGCCCTTCAATAAATACACGTATGAAGTCTGATAAGAACTCGCTCATAGGATTCGTTTTGTTAGGTATCTTGTTTTTTTCCTATTTCTGGTATACCAATCAACAACAAACCGCGCTCGTTGCTTTCAAAAAACAACAAGAAGATTCTATTGCTAAGGCGCAAGCCAAACTTGTAAAGCCGCAAGATGTTGCAGCCGCTAAAATTGATTCTTTACAAAGAGATTCAATTGCTAAAATTGCTACTGCTGGAAATTTTGCTCAGGCTGCGCTTGGCAAAGACACAACTGTAACCATCGAAAATGATTTAATCAGTGTTGTTTTAACCAACAAAGGCGGTCAGGTAAAAAGTGTAACCTTAAAAAAATATACCACTCCAGATAGTGCAGCTGTAAAGCTTGTTCAGCAAAATCAAATGGGCTATTCGGTTAACACTGCAGATAATAAAACGGCTCTATCTTCTGATTTATATTTTACGCCATCTGCAATAACAACAACATCAGATGGATCTTCTTCTATCAAATTTGTGATTGCATCAGCTACTGGGACTTCTATTATTCATACCTACACATTGCGTCCAAATTCCTACGCACTAGATTGGGATATTGAACTAGTAGGGGCTAATCAATTATTAACAGCCGGTGTCCTTAATTTTAAGTGGTTGTCTGAAACTACTCAACTCGAAAGAACGGCAGAATATGAAAGACAGATGTCTAACATTTGTTTTTCTGAAGGAAATGAGTTTGATTATATATCAGCAAACAATGAAAAAACATTTGAAAAGCCGGTTCAGTGGGTTAGTGTAGTTCAACAGTTTTTTAATACTACACTTATTGCAAAAAATGGGTTTAATGCGGGTGCTGTAAATTGGTCTCGATATATAGATAGTTCAAATAAGCTTGCAAAAACAGAAACCAATTTGCAAATCAAATTACCGCAGGCGGCAACAAATAAAGTGGCCCTTCAATTGTTTGCAGGTCCTTCCGATTTTGAAATCCTCAAAAAGCAAGCCCCAGAAATGGAGCGTATTGTTAATTTGGGTAGAGACATGTATTCATTTGTTCGTCCGATTAACAAGTACATTATCATGCCAGTATTTGATTTCTTTGCTGGTTTTGTTTCAAACTTTGGTTGGGTGGTATTGCTACTTACCTTATTTATCAGACTTGTTACTTCGCCTTTAACCTACAGTAGCTACTTAAGCGGTGCTAAAATGAAAGTGTTAAAGCCAGAGCTTGATACCATCAAGAAAAAATTTGGTGACGATCAGCAAGGTTTTGCGATGGAGCAAATGAAATTGTTTAGAGAAGCAGGCGTTAACCCACTAGGAGGTTGTATACCAGCGCTACTTCAAATTCCTATTTTCTTTGCACTCTATAGTTTCTTTAACTCTAATATCGCTCTTCGTGGTCAGGCCTTTTTATGGAGTAAAGATTTATCAAGCTATGATGTTATTGCAACACTACCTTTTAGTATTCCACTTGGTTTTGGTGATCATATTAGTTTGTTTACCATTACTGCGGTTTTAACGAGCTTTTTAATTTCTATTTATAATATGAGCATGACGCCAACGCAGGACAATCCAGCGCTTAAGTACATGCCTTATATATTTCCATTCATGCTATTGTTTATCTTTAACAGATTACCGTCGGCATTAACTTGGTATTACACAGTTTCAAACCTTGTAACTTTAGGCTTGCAGTTTGTGATTCAAAATTATATCATCAACCATGATAAAATTTTAGCACAAATGGACGAGAAACGTAAAACGCCAAAAGCAAAGAGTAAATGGCAAACGCGTTTTGAACAAATGCAAGAAAGTCAAAAAAAAATACAGGACTTAAAAGATAAAAATTCTAAGAAAAAATAAATAAAAAGCCCTGCTGTTATTAGTAGGGCTTTTTTTAAATACGAAATATTTGAAAAAAATAACGTCTATATTTTTCTGTTTGCTGTGTTTTCAGTTGCTTAATGCGCAACAGCGTATTGTAGCTGAGTGCACCGTTGTGTATAAGGTGGAGTCAATTGTAGACGGGGGTAAGGTTCAAGAAAAGGCGTTAAAGACCGTTTATATCAAAAGTAATAACGCGCGAATTGATTTAGTAGCACCTAACTATGCGCAAACAACAATTTTTAATAAAATAAAAGGAGTTGCAACCATTTTGCGTTCATTTGGAGACGATAAATACATGACTTCTTTAAATGCCAATCATTGGCGTAGGGTTAATGCCTCATTGGATAGTATTCAAATACAATTCAACAACGATTCTATTTCTATATTAGATTATACTTGCAAAAAGGCGCAATTGCAACTGAAGGATGGATCCGCTGTAACTGTATACTATACAAGTACTATCATCCCATCAGTAAGGGAATATGAATACATGTTCAAAGATATTCCAGGTTTTGTACTTGGCTATGAAATGATTGATAATGCGGGTGTGAAAACAGTATTTAAGGCAACACAAATTAATTTATACAATCCTGTTGCTGCATCAAAGTTTGATATCCCTACAAAAGGGTACCGTATTATGTCGGAAGAGTAAAATATAAAAGGGAGCGAATACTAGTTTGAGCCTGGAGTTGGCGTCTTGAACTTAGGCACTTTTACTTTAAACTTATAAGGGAAAACAAATGAACTATTGCCGTTGTCAAAACGTAGCATTGAATTCATTTCTGTATTGTTGTTGCCCTTTAGTTGAAGCCCTAAGGTTTGAATGTTTTTATATTGCATAGTTGCCTTAAGAGAACTGTAAGACAAACTTTTAGTATTAAGTAAGGTTAAATTTTTTAAGGTAAACTTACTTTGCTTGCCTCTTTTTTCGGTAGAGATACCGCTTAGTGTAAACGCAGCATAACCCGTTTGCACCCCAATGAAAAGGGTGAAAGCAAGTGTTGTTAGAAGTATAAGTCTACTACGTTTCATTAATGCAAAGGTATGGATTCTTAATTATTTCACAATTACCAATCTATTAATAAACAGATATGTTCATAAATTGTTGTTGGAAATGTTGGAAAACCTTGATTTTTCGTCTATTTTAGGTTAATCCCTTTCAAAAATGAGCCAAAACAGATACCAAGAAGACCGGGAATCACTCAAAGAGCTGCTCCAGCAGTACCGGAATCTCAAGCTTGGCCGCCAACACCAGTTTTTGGAGGAGGAATCATTTTTACGCATTATTGACTATTTCGACGAAAAGGACAATGTAAAAGAGGCGCTAGAAGCTGTTGAAATTGGCTTGTCTCAATTCCCTTTTGCTTCGGCACTGATGATTAAAAAAGCCGATTTACTCATTGTTGATAAGCGCTATCTGGAAGCGCTTGACATTTTGGAAACTTCCGAACTCTACGACAATTCTGATATTGACCTCTATATTTTAAAAACGGATGCTTATTTAGCCCTCGATCAACCCGAAAAAGCAGCCGAACTTTTGGAGGATGCTATTCATAAATTTGAGGGTGATGAAAAAGTAGATTTACTTTTTGAATTAGCGGATGTTTATGACGATTATGAATCTTTCGAAAAAGTTTTTGATTGCTTGGTGTTGATACTAGAACAAGAGCCAGCGAATGAAGAAGCCCTCTATAAAATTTGTTTCTGGACGGATTACACAGGACGTAATGAAGAAAGTATAAAACTGCATCAAAAAATTATTGATCAACTTCCATATAGTGAGCTGGCTTGGTTTAATTTGGCTGCTGCTTATCAAGGGTTAAAGCTCTACGAAAAATCAATTGATGCTTATCAATACGCAGTAGCTATTGACGATAAATTTGATTACGCCTACCGTAATATGGGTGATGCCTATTTGCGCCTTCGTAAATATAAAGAAGCGGTTGAGGTCCTCGAAAAAGTAGTGTCACTCACAAGGCCTGAAGATGTTATTTATGAGGCTATTGGGCACTGTTATCATAAAATGGGAAAGATTGCGCAAGCAAGATTCAATTATAAAAAAGCAGTTCATTTAAATCCAGATGACAGTAAGTTGTATTACAAAATTGCTACTACTTACATGTTGGAAAAGCAGTGGCAGCCAGCCATAAAACAATTGGAAAATGCCATGCGCATGCACCGTGCCATTACAGAATACAATTTGGCGATGGGAGAATGCAAATTAAACCTTGGCCAATACAAAGAAGCTGTGCATTACTTTGGTATAGTTGTAAAGCACAAACCTAAAAATGTTTCCGGCTGGGAGGCGCTCATCAATTGTTTACTTACTGCAGATTATTTTGACGAAGCCCTAGTGCAAAGTAAAAATGCAGGTATCGCAACAGATAACAAGCCCATATTTTTATTTTACCAGAGCGCCATTTTATTTATCATAGGCAAATCAAAGGAGGGTTTAATTTTACTTGAGCAGGCCATGGTCGCTAGCCCTAAGCTCTTAAAAAAATTCATTGACATTAGACCTTCTATTCTTCAGAATGCGCAGGTAGTTGATGTTATTGCCAGGTTTAAGCGTCGAAGAAAGATTTAGTGTCAAACCTCAAGCACCTCCTATAATCAGGCCTAAAAAAGTCATTTGTTTAACTTATTTTTGCATTTCAGTAAAGAATTAGAACTATGAATTTTAATTTATCACAAATTCCAGTACGTACCACGCAGCCAAGAACTTCAGGGTTAACCATGATTATGGACAAGGGGTTAAGCATAAACGAAGTAAATAATTTCATGAGTGTTGGTGGCCCGCACGCTGATGTGATTAAATTAGGATTTGGAACTTCTTTTGTTACACCAAATCTTAAGCAAAAATTAGAAGCCTATCAGTCTTATAATATTCCACTTTATTTTGGAGGTACTTTATTTGAGGCCTTTTTAGTGCGCGGTCAATTTGATGATTATGTGAGTATCTGTAAAGATTACGGCATTACATACATGGAAGTGAGTGATGGTTCCATTAGTATTCCGCACACCGAAAAATGCGGCTACATAGAAAAATTAGCAAAGCACTTTACCATTTTAAGTGAAGTAGGTAGTAAAGATGCTGCGCATATTATTCCTCCTTACAAATGGATAGAACTCATGCGCGCAGAACTTGAAGCTGGTGCAACCTATGTTATTGCAGAAGCGCGTGAAGCAGGCAATGTAGGTATTTATAGAGGGAGTGGAGAAGTGCGTGAAGGACTTGTTCAAGAAATTTTAACGCAAATTCCTGCCGAAAAAATAATTTGGGAAGCGCCACAAAAAGCGCAGCAGCTTTATTTCTTAGAGCTCATTGGTTGTAATGTAAACCTTGGTAACATTCCGCCTCATGAGATTATTGCACTTGAAGCCATGCGTATAGGATTAAGAGGTGATACCTTTGAATTATACCTAAATAAGTAATTGCTATATGAAACGTTATGGACTCATTGGTTTTCCGTTAACGCATTCATTGTCCCAGCAATATTTTACGCAAAAGTTTATTGATCAAGGAATTGAAGATTGTGTGTATGAAAGATTTTCAATTCCTTCCATAGGTGATTTGCACGATATCTTAAAAACACATCCAGATTTGTGTGGGTTTAATATTACCATTCCTTATAAAAAAGACGTCCTTGCTTTTTTGACAGAGCGTTCTAAAGCTGTCGAAGAAGTGGGGGCCTGTAATTGTGTTAAAATAATTGATGGTCAATTAATTGGCTACAATACCGATGTTATTGGTTTTGAAAACTCTTTAATTCCTTTTTTAAAACCTTCGCACAATAAAGCATTGGTGTTAGGAACAGGTGGTGCAGCCCTTGCCATTGTTTATGTGTTGCAAAAACTTGGAATTGACTTTAGTTATGTGTCGCGCACTGCAACAAGCGGGCAATTGGCTTACAATGATTTAGACGCGTCTGTTTTGGCGTCACATACGCTTATCATTAATACCACGCCGCTCGGGATGTTTCCAAATATTGAAGCTTGTCCGGCTATACCTTATGACTTACTAACGCCCGAACATCACTTGTTTGATTTGACCTATAACCCAGCTGTGTCCACATTTTTAGCAAAGGGCATGCAAATGGGTGCCACCATTCAAAATGGCCAACAAATGTTTGTTGAACAAGCCGAACAATCTTGGCGTATTTGGAACAGCTAATATTATTGCAGCGTCACTGTCTTTTTAAGTCTGATATCTCTAGACGAACTTCCAATCATAATCATGAAATCGCCGGGTTCAATTACGGTTTCCATTTTTCCATTGAGCATTTCAAAATCTTCTGGGTTTAGTGTGAGCGTCACTGTTTTTGATGCGCCTGGTTGTAAATGAATTCTTTCAAAACCTTTTAATGCTTGAACAGGTCTTGCTACGGAAGCTATTTGATCTCTCACATAAAGTTGTGCCACTTCATCACCAGCACGTTTACCCGTATTTGTTACCACAAAAGAAACATTAATTTTATCTCCTTTTTTTGCAATTGGTTTTTCAATGGTCAAATTGCTGTATTCAAATGTGGTATAACTCAGTCCATATCCAAATGGAAATAGGGGAAGGCCTGTAAGATTTTCATAATCATCGCCACGACCAGTTGGTTTGTGGTTGTATACAAGCGGAAGTTGTGCTTCGCTTATAGGGAATGTGATGGGTAGTTTTGCGCCCGGGTTGTATTCGCCTGAAAGTACGGCTGCCACTGCATGTCCGCCTTCCTCACCTGGATACCAAACATCTACAATACTACTTACTTTGTCTATCCAATTACCCATGGTAACAGCACTTCCTCCCACAATAACAACAACAGTTGGTGTTCCTGTAGCTGCTACTTTTTGAATGAGCTGTTCTTGTTCGCCTGGTAATTGTAAAGAAGCCCTGTCTCTAAATTCACCTTCTTCTAGTCCTACAACTACAACCGCTACTTTTGATTTTTTTGCAGCTGAAACTGCTTCATTTATTTTTTCTTCTACTGTATTAGCAATATCAACATTCCAAATTAATTTGATGGTTGCATTTCCGTTTGGTTCTTTAAATTCAACTCGGATGGGATAATTATTGCCTGCAGTAAAATTAAAATCAGCTAGGTTGGTATGAAAGCTTTGCTTGTCCCAATTGTTAATGATGAGTTGATTGTTGATGTATAATTTGTATCCGTCGTTGCCTTCAATTCCAATTTTATAGGTGCCCGTTTGAGGTGCTTTGATATTACCTGTCCATCTTGCACAAAAAAATTCTGGCGTTATAAGTGGATCTGGTGTAGAAATGGTCCAATGAAAATTAATGGTTTTGTCTACTCTTTTTACAGTGGGGTTAGCTCCAAACTCAATACCATTAAAGTATTCGGCAGTAAGGCCTTCAACATTTTGATTGTTTTGTGTTGTAGATAAATATTTGCTTGGTACAATATTCCATGTTTTATTATTTCTGCCAGGACCGGCAGCTGTGATAATTTTTTTGGCGCCATATTTTAAAAGCATACCCTCTAAGATGCTTACCTTTTTAGTGCCAGGTCCACTATATCCACCAAGTCTGGCTTCTGTAGCATCGGTGCCAATGAGGGCAATACTTTCCACAGTAGTAGAAATGGGTAATAATCCATTTTTGTTTTGTAATAAAACAATGGATTCTAATGCTGCTTGATGAGCAATTTTTTTATGCGCTACTTCAAAGTTTGCTGATTCTGTAGCTTTGATATCGAGGTAGGGCGTTTCAAATAAACCTAGTTCAAATTTTGCTCGTAGAACCCTGCTTACCGCATCATCTAATCTTGCTTGATTGATGTCTCCATTTAAAAAAGGTGGAATAAATAATTTGTAATGTTCTTGTGCAGTTTGAAATAATACATCAAGTCCATTGTTTACAGCGTTTTTACCTGCGTCTGGGTAATCTTTTGCAGTATAATGTAAAACATTGGCGCCGCCCACGGCGCCTGCATCGGATATCACAAATCCATTAAAGCCCCACTCTTTTTTTAATAGAACATTTAATAAATAATCATTGGCAGTTGCTGGGCTTCCGTTTACAGAATTGTAGGACGTCATAATTGATCTCGCACCAGCTTTTTGCACTGCGTCTTTAAAAGGAGGGTAGTGGATTTCAGATAAATACCTTTCGTTCATGTCGATGGGATAACTATCTCTTCCTCCATCGCCTACATTGGCAACGAAATGTTTTGGAGTCGCAATAATATTTTCGTCCTCTAAGGTTTTCATGTAAGCCACGCCCATTTTGCTACTTAAAAAAGGATCTTCTCCGTAGGTTTCTTCGGTGCGTCCCCATCTAACGTCTGTAGCAATATTTATGACCGGTGATAGTATTTGTCGGATGCCTCTGATTTTTGATTCTTTTGCAATTGCGCCAGCTACAGCTTCCATCGTGCTTGTGTTAAATGTAGCGGCAAGTCCAATGCTTTGTGGAAATATCGTAGAGCCCTGTCTTACAAGGCCGTGTAGTGCTTCGTCAAAAGGAAGCATGGGAATGCCAAGTCTGGTGCTATCCATAAAAAAACGCTGAATGGCATTTACTTTTTTAGCAAGGCTTACAGCTGTTTCTGTTGCATTGTATTGTAACATTTGTTGTGCACCTTCTGCACCCGCAGAAGCGGCACTTACTTGAAATCCAAATAGGCCATCTTTGTATTTATAACCTTCTCCTGGTTTGATATCGCCAGGAATCATAAATAGTTGCCAAAACTTTTCGGTTGGGGTCATTCTGCCTAGTAAGTCTTTGACTCTTTCGTTGATAGGTGCTCTGCTGTTTTTATACAGCGGAATTGTTTGTGCAAATGCTCCGGTTGAGGCAATAATCTGTATTAAAATAACAATCAGAAAACGAAATGCGATTTTACGGATGATCCTATTTTTTGTGTTCATATCTAGGCTTGGTATGCGTTTAAAAAATCAATGAGTTGTTGTACTGCTTTTTTTCTGTGGCTAAATTTATTTTTTTCTGCAATATCCATGTTTGCAAATGTGGTATTACTGCCTTCTGGAATAAAAACGGGGTCATAGCCAAATCCATTGGATCCATCCATTTCATGTGTTATGTGCCCTTTGCAAATGCCTTCAAATTGGTATTCTTTCCCACCAATAACAAGTGATACGACAGTTCTAAATTGAGCAGCTCTTGAAGGTTTGTCTTTTAGTTCATGAAGCAGTTTATCTATGTTGTCTTGCATATTTCTTCCTTCTCCTGCATACCTCGCCGATTTTACACCGGGTGCGCCGCCAAGTGCATGCACTTCTAGTCCTGTATCCTCGCTAAATACGGCTTCGTTTGTAAGCTTATAAATGGTTGAAGATTTTTCGGTAGCGTTTGCTTCGAGTGTATCATGCGGTTCTGGAATATCAATGTCAATACCAACTTCTTGCAAAGTAAAAATTTGAAATTTTTGATGGCTGAGGTGTTTGATTTCTTCGACCTTATTTTTATTGTTGGTTGCAAAAATTATTTTCATGTACTACTGGATGTTAAATGTTTTTTTGAGGGCATTCCAAAGTTTTCCTTTTTCTAATTTTGCCGCATCCGTTTTTACGAGCATCGACTGTAATGGTGCAGAAAAAAGAAGTGTGCAGTTGTCGTATTGTTGCACTTGATAATGTGGAACTTCAAAAGGTAGTGCAATACTAGCGGTGCTGATATCAAATAAAATAATAGTAGATGGTTTTAATTCTGTTTTTATTTGTGTGTATTGTACGGGTTGATGAACGGTGTTAACAATGGCTACGTCGCCCATATTAAGTTTGCATGCAGCAAGTATGGCTGTTAAAAATTGTAAAGATTCATCTGCTAGGTGAACTGCTGTGGTATCCTGTAGTAAAATGGTTATCTTTTTTTGGTTGTCGCCAAGATAGCTAATGGGCTTTTGAATCTCCTGGGGTGCGGTTACAACGGCCTCACTTTTTTTTGGTTTGTTGGCATTACTGCTTTTTTGGTCATCAATTAAAACAAGTTCATCTTTGTACAAAGAGGCAATAACAAAGGGAGGAAGCAAACTATTTTCAGGATTCATGGCTATTTTACAATATTAACGATTGTTAGTTTTCTTTTTTTTTGTTTCTTTGCACCAAATATAAAACTATGGCAGCAGCACTTGACGTAAAGATTGAAAAAGTTCAGCACAGTAGGTTAGCAAATACGACACTCGAAAATATTCCTTTTGGTCGTGTTTTTACCGACCATATGTTTGAGGCAGATTGTATTGATGGTGTTTGGACCAATGTGGTGATCAGACCTTATCAGCCACTGCAATTTGATCCTTCTTTGGCTGCACTTCATTATGGTCAGTCTATTTTTGAAGGTATTAAAGCCTATAAAAGTGACGCTGGAGAAGTCAATATTTTTAGACCGAAAGATAATTTTAGAAGATTTAATATTTCTGCGGCACGTATGTGTATGCCTGAAGTTCCAGAAGCGATATTTATGGAGGGCATGCGCCTTCTTGTTGATATGGATAGAGATTGGATTCCTGCATTAGCGGATCACTCTATGTACATACGTCCTTTTATGTTTGCTACCGATCCGGTTATTGGTGTAAAACCTTCGGATAATTACAAGTTCATGATTTTGTTAAGTCCTACAGGGCCTTATTACAGTACCCCAATGAAAATTTATGTAGAAGAAACATACACTAGGGCTGCTCCGGGTGGTGTTGGCTTTGCAAAAAATGCGGGTAATTATGCGGCTAGTATGATGGCTACACAAAAGGCAAAAGAAGCAGGGTATGATCAAGTGTTATGGACCGATGCTTTTGAGCACAAATATTTACAGGAAGTAGGTACCATGAATGTATTTTTTGTTACGGGCAATAAAGTGCTTACGCCAGCTCTAACAGAAGGTACTATTTTAGAAGGTGTAACTAGAGATAGCTCCATTACCGTTTTAAAAGAAATGGGCATGGATGTGCAAGAAGTAAAAATCACGATTGATGAACTTATTGCTTTACAAAAGCAAGGTGAGTTACATGAAGTGTTTGGCACCGGTACTGCTGCTACCATCTCAAAAATTAAAGAGCTTCGCTACAAAGATTATAGCATGCATTTTGATACAGATAAAGCGGGTGTAGCCAAAGAATTAAAAGATAGGTTAACTGCGATTAGGTATGCAACTGCACCTGATACCCACCACTGGTTGTTTAAAGTTTAATAAACTGTTGTAGTAAATAGTTTTTTCCTGCTTTAATTACGGCAACATAAACGCCAGGTATTAATGCCGAAACATCCATTGTGGCTAGTCCATTTTTGCTTACTGCAAATGCTTTGTTTTGGAGTAAACTCCCATCGATGTTATGAATGGATATTTGGTACGCCAGCGGATCTCTAAATGAAAAACGAATACTCAGCCTGCCTAGCACCGGATTGGGTGTAACACTTGCTATAATGGGGTCTTCTTGTCTTGGCGGTGGAGGTGGTCCGGTAATTTCAAAGCGGCGTTCTCCAGCTGTAGTGGTATCTGTTCCTATCTCAAAAGTGTAACTACTATCCTCCATTATTTTTTGATATTTATTTAATAGTTTGTCGTGTAGGTACGCTACCAAACTGTTGTCTACTAGATAGGCGTTACAAACCAATTTGTATTTTCCTGTTTTATTGCTTTTAATGCCAAGCGGAATGAAAAGGTTGCTGGTAAAGGGTCTTGAATCAATGCAAAGCGCTATACTATCTCTAGAAACCGAATACAGTGATGTCTCGCTTTCATTTATTTTTTCTGCGTCCCATTTTTCAAACCGGCTACTAGCGCTATCGATTCCTATTATTTCAAGCCTGTCCAATAGGTTATTGTCCTTCATAAATTGGAGGCTTATATGCGCGTATTCTTTTTTGTAACTGATGGTATCAAGCGTATCGCCAATATTTACTTTGGTGCGTTCTTCATAAAATAAATAACCTGCAGCTCCCGCATTATTTTTAATAATATAGCCCTCTAGTTTTTCTATAATTTTTGGAAATCTAAATGCGCTAGCTGTATAATTACCGGTGGCGCCAAGGCCTGCGTCCCAATACCAATAGTACTTTCCAATGTTTGGGCTGCTTGAAATTTTGCGCATGTCAATAGCAGCAGGGTATGGGTTGCCGGTTAAATAATAACGCGCTAATGGGTGCTCCGGAAAGTTAATTTCGAGGGGACCATGTTGTGGTATTCCATCTATAGATACATGTATACGTGCGTTGTGTTTTTTAGTTTCTATAAATGGTGTTTCGTTGATTAAACCAACATCATTGGGGTAGAGCCATATTTTAATGGCTCTGTTTTGTTCCCAAAAACTGCTATCCATTTTGGTAAAGGGATTAAAAGATAATAGCGCATTTGTGCCCGTGGTAGTATCTAAAAAATGAGCAGATGCGATTTCATGGACAGCACTATCAAACCCACTGCTACTGCCACCTTTACCGGTTATGAGGACACTCTTTTTAAAATCTAATAAGCTAGGCTGGTTTAAAAATGGAAATGACAATAGTTTGGTTTGACCTTCTTTTAAATGATAGCTTTTATGAACGGTTGCTGGTCCAATAATTGCCGTGTTATTGCCAGAACTATTTATTTGCGCAGTTGGTAAAAGTGTTAGGTGCTTGGTTTGCAGGCTACCATTAAATAGGGAGATGCTGTTTGCGACTTTGAGTGAGTCTAAAAACTGCACTTTATTTTTTGCATCAATTTGTAGGGTATAAATGAGTTTATTTTTAAAAACATTTGGATGGATAATGAGGCTGTCTTTTTCTATGTAGATACTGCCACTCGTAGCATCGATGTATCCATTGCCCAGTAGGGCTTGAGGCCAGTGCAATAGACCCTTTACAACAATGTTTGCACTAGAATCGAGTGTTATATTTTTTGCATAAATGCTTTGATTTGGGTAAGCATTACTAATAATTATTTGCTGACCTTGTTGCACAAGTACATGGGTGCTTGTGT
Organism: Sediminibacterium sp.; assembly: GCA_044361485.1. Lineage (GTDB taxonomy): Bacteria > Bacteroidota > Bacteroidia > Chitinophagales > Chitinophagaceae > Sediminibacterium. The sequence goes on along the minus strand of JBIKIS010000016.1, from coordinate 6,644 downwards.
CAGGAACAAGTCCCCCACACCAATTGCTACCCACTTGCCATACCGCATCATTTGCGCCCATCCATAGTCCATTGTTTTTTACATCAATGCTAATGGTATTACTTGTGTCGACGCATGAAAAACGCGTAGCTATTCTTTTAAATAATGTACTGCTATGCAGTGTGCCTGATTGGTAATTGTATTGAGTGCCAATGGTAGTAACTGGTTTAAATTTAGCTGCGCTATCTTCTTTGTAGATCCATTGATAGCTTGTGTTTTGGGGGTTGTTGCCCTTAAATAGTGTGGGTGTAAAACCTTTGCAAATAATTTGATCTCCAATAATTTTATTGTCTACAATACCACTATCCAATTGAAACATTATTTTTTTAAATGCGCTATTCATACCATCCGATATTTCAATTATGGCACTATCTATTCCTGTGTATGTAGGGTTTGGCATAAATACAATGCTTCTTGGAAAAACGCTATCTCCTACCGTTTTCTTCGAAAACGGTAGGCCCAAAATTTCCCCCTGCATCGGAGCCAACTTAACCTTCCAAAATATGGTTTCGCTACTATCTGTTTGAACCACACCAATCTGAGCCGGAAGTATTGCTATAGCAAGCTTACAGCTATTTACATGTAGCGTGTTGGTGTCTATAAAAGCTGGCGCTACTGCGTCTATTTTTACTTGTAAAAAACGGGTGTTACTTGTTATAATTCCATTACAATAATTGAGTGCGGCATCTCTAATAGCGGCCGTGTCGCTATTAATTTGAGGGTATATGTTCAGGCCATTTTTTACAAGATCCCCTTTAGTAATGATGTACGAAAAATACCACTCGTTGTTGCCTGATCCTTTGGTGTATTGCAAGTTTTTTGCACTGTCTGAAATAGTGGCTACTAGGTATGGAATAAACCTGCTGCTGTTTAAAAAACAAGGTTCCGAAAAAATAATTTTTGCCGTAATCGTGTCTCCGGTGGTATATGTTTTTGCTGGAGGTGGTATCAGCGCAATCACAGTGGGGGCGGTGTTATCAGGCATGGTAAGTGCTTTACAAACTAATTGTTGAAGCGCCATGCCATCATCGTTTCCGATGTCGTCTTTGTCCTGCCATTTTAAAATAAGTTGTTCGCCAGGCTTCCATTGTATGTTAAAAAGTGTGTCTTTTTTTTGTTGCTGATTAATAGTTAAAAGCCCATTAAGTGCAGCAGTGCCTGTGCTTGTTTGTACCGATGTAAAATTGAGCGTTGTATCTTTTTTTGTGAGGGTGTCTAGCACTTTATTTGTACTAGATGTATGGTACATAAAAGTCCATTCATTAATTCTGCCACTGCCTCCTTTACGCCACTGAGCGGCTGTAAATTCAATTTCAAATTGATCAATTACAGCACTGGTGTTATTGGTAAAACTAATGCCAAATACATAGGAGCCTGCACTGCTTGAAAGGCTACCAAGCCCTCTGGTAGCAGCGTTATTAGCACCATAGCTAAAAATGCCGCTGGCGGCATTGGATCCTGAGCTAGTGGCAAAATTGAGCGCTGCATTACTGCCATTTGTTTGTGCTATAAATAAACCCTGGAGTCCATGGTGTAAACTGCCTAAAAAGTAGGGGCCTTTCCCCGTAATGCCGCTAACATAGCTACTGGCTAGAGGTAAATTGGAAAAATTTTGGGTGTATGCAAAGTTGATGGCCGGGTAGGGGAAGCTCGAGGGCGTGGTTGAAATTTGACCAAAAACCAGGTTTGAACCACAAAAAAGTAAAATAATAGGGAGCGCAACTGACCTGAGCAACCTGGTCAAGCAAAAAAAGGAAATAAGCATAAAAAAGACGGTTATTTTTGGCTAACCAATCTAAATCAATCAGATAGCTTTGTTTTATTTGCCGCCCAATTCAAGTATTTTCTTATTTTAGGGCCTCGTATTTGTACTGAAAATCAGCATTTTACGTCTAGTTTAAGAATTCTTTTTAAAACTTTTTGATTTTTCAGTTCCAGCCATTACCTTTGCCGTCCGAAATTTTAAACGGTTTAGAATGCCTACAATACAGCAATTAGTTAGAAAAGGTCGTGAAATTATCAGGGCTAAAAGTAAGTCTAGGGCTTTAGATGCGTGTCCGCAACGTCGTGGTGTATGTACCAGGGTGTATACGACAACGCCTAAAAAGCCAAACTCAGCCCTACGTAAAGTAGCGAAAGTGCGTTTGACAAATAAAATTGAGGTTATTGCCTACATCCCAGGTGAAGGTCATAACTTACAAGAACACTCAATCGTATTAATCCGTGGTGGTCGTGTAAAAGACTTACCAGGTGTACGTTACCATATCGTTCGTGGTAGCCTCGATACTGCCGGTGTTAAAGACCGTAAGCAGTCTCGTTCTAAGTACGGTACTAAAAAAGAAAAGGCTAAAAAATAGTCGCTAAAAAAATTATTACAAAAAAGCTAATAAGTAGATCACATGCGTAAAGCACAAGCCAAAAAATTACCCCTCGCTCCTGATGGACGTTTCAATGATAAATTGGTTACTCGTTTCATTAATAACTTAATGTGGCAGGGTAAAAAAAGTACTGCAATCAACATTTTTTATGATGCAGTAGACAAGGTTACTAAAATGACCGGTGAAGATGGGTATGAAGTATGGAAAAGAGCCGTTGCAAACGTAACGCCTGCTGTTGAAGTGCGTAGCCGTCGTATTGGTGGTGCTACCTTCCAAATTCCTTCTGAGGTTCGTGCCGATCGTAAAATTTCTTTAAGCATGAAATGGTTAATCCGTTACAGCCGCGAAAGAAATGGTCGTACCATGGCCGACAAGTTAGCCAACGAAATGTTAGCTGCTAGTAAGGGTGAAGGTGCTGCTTTCAAAAAGAAAGAAGACACACACCGTATGGCAGAGGCGAACAAAGCGTTCTCTCACTTTAAAGTTTAATTCCACATTAACTGCTTATACAAAAGCCCCAAACCCAAGTTTGGGGCTTTTTTTGTGCATAATTAATTAATAAATTACACCGGAAACCTTTTTCCAATCGGTATAATTATTACCTTTGCCGCCTCGAAAATTGAGGAACTGTTTCCTCAAGCAAAACTTAAAAAACAAGCACTATTATGGCTGACTTGAAATTTCAAAGAAACTTTGGTATCGCCGCACACATTGATGCTGGTAAAACCACTACAACAGAGCGTATCTTGCGCTACACAGGTATGATTCATAAAATTGGTGAAGTGCACGATGGTGCTGCTACTACCGATTGGATGGAGCAAGAAAAAGAAAGAGGTATTACCATTACTTCTGCTGCGGTTAGCTGCCAATGGAATTTTCCAACTGTAAAAGGTAAAGCGGACGCTAATACTAAAAGTTATTACTTCAATATCATCGATACCCCGGGTCACGTGGATTTTACCGTAGAGGTTGAGCGTTCTATGCGTGTATTAGATGGTTTGATTGCACTTTTCTCTGCAGTGGATGGGGTAGAACCTCAATCAGAAACTGTATGGCGTCAAGCAAACCGTTATAAGGTTCCACGTATTGGTTTCGTGAACAAAATGGACCGTGCCGGTGCAGACTTTTTAATGGTGGTAAACCAAGTAAAAGAAATGTTAGGTGCTAAAGCCGTGCCACTTCAATTACCAATTGGTGCCGAAGATAATTTCACAGGTGTTGTGGATTTAATCAAAATGAAAGGTATCATCTGGCATATGGAAACAGAAGGTATGACTTTTGATGAAATCGAAGTACCTGCAGATATGAAAGAAGACGTTGAATTCTGGAGACAGAATTTGATTGAAGCTGTTGCAGAATATGATGATAAATTAATGGAGAAGTTCTTCGATAATCCAGATTCAATTTCTGAAGACGAAGTACACGAAGCCATCCGTAAAGCTTGTATCGATTTAAGTATCGTTCCAATGATGTGTGGTTCTTCATTTAAAAATAAAGGTGTACAAACAGCTCTAGATGCGGTTTGTCGTTACCTACCTTCTCCAATTGATGTAGAAGATACACAAGGTACAGATCCAGATACAGGCGCTGTTATCACGCGTAAGCCTGATGCCAAAGAACCATTTTCGGCACTTGCATTCAAAATCATGACCGATCCTTTCGTAGGTCGTTTAGCATTCTTCAGATGTTATTCTGGTCACCTAGATGCAGGTTCTTATGTATTAAACGTACGTAGTGGTAAGAAAGAGCGTATCTCTCGTATCATGAAAATGTTTGCGAACAAACAAAACCCTGTAGACTTTATCGAAGCAGGTGATATCGCAGCAGCAGTAGGTTTTAAAGAAATCAAAACAGGTGATACTTTATGTGATGAGAACCATCCAATCACCCTAGAAAATATGTTTATTCCTGAGCCAGTTATCGCGGTAGCTGTTGAGCCTAAAACGCAAGCAGACGTTGATAAAATGGGTATGGCCATTGCTAAATTAGTTGAAGAGGATCCAACACTTCGTGTAAACACAGACGAAGATACCGGTCAAACCATCTTAAGAGGTATGGGTGAATTACACTTAGAAATTATCATTGACCGTATGCGTCGTGAATTTAAAGTGGAAGTAAACCAAGGTGCGCCACAGGTTGCTTACAAAGAATCATTTGGCATCACCGTAGAACACCGTGAAGTGCTTAAGAAGCAGTCGGGTGGTCGTGGTAAGTTCGCTGATATCCAATTTGCTTTTGGTCCTGCAGATGAAGAGTGGCTAAAAGAAAACGAAGGCAAGCATTTCCAATTCGTAAACGATTTATTTGGTGGATCCATCCCTAAAGAATTTGTTCCAGCGATCCAAAAAGGTTTTGAAACTTCAATGGGTACAGGTGTTTTAGCTGGTTATCCAGTGAACAACATGAAAGTGCGTGTATTTGATGGTTCATACCACGATGTGGATTCTGATGCAATGTCATTTGAATTGTGTGCAAAAGCTGCCTTCCGTGAAGCGGGTCGTAAAGCAAAACCAACTTTATTGGAGCCAATCATGAAAGTAGAGGTGTTAACGCCAGATCAGTACATGGGAGACGTTACCGGAGACTTAAACCGTCGCCGTGGTATGCTAGAAGGTATGGACAGCCGTGCTAACTTACAGGTTATCAAGGCGAAAGTGCCATTGAGTGAAATGTTTGGTTATGTAACCCAACTTCGTTCACTTTCTTCTGGACGTGCTACTTCAACCATGGAATTCTCTCATTACAACCCAGCACCAAACAACGTTGCTGAAGAGGTAATGGCGAAAAACAAGGGTAAAGTTAAAATCGAAGAATAAGAGTCACATCTTATTGATTTATAAGTCTTTTCAAGCCCAAGCCCTGCTCCAAAACGGAGTGGGGCTTGTTTTTTTAAGTATTTTGAAAAAAAACTGCTTTTTTCTTAAAAATTATTGTTTTTTTCTTGACCATCTGATTACAGTCCCTTACCTTTGCAACCCCAATAAGAAAATTGGGTTTCGACTATGTCTCAACGAATCAGAATCAAATTACAATCTTACGATCACAATCTTGTAGATAAATCTGCAGAAAAAATCGTAAAAACTGTACGCAGCACAGGTGCCGTAGTAACAGGTCCTATTCCTTTGCCAACACACAAAAGAATCTTTACTGTTCTTCGTTCACCACACGTAAATAAGAAAAGCCGTGAGCAATTCCAACTCGCAACGCATAAGCGTTTGTTGGATATTTACACGTCTTCTTCAAAAACTGTAGATGCGCTAAGTAAATTAGACTTGCCTTCTGGTGTAGAAGTTGAAATTAAAGCCTGATAAGCTGTCTTAGCCTGCCTAACCGCAACTCCCTAAGATAAACCATCACAAGAGTTCTTATAAATTTGTCAACTGTCAACAAAAACGATGTTTTTAAAACTAGTTTTTGGAAAACAGCTCTGAAAAAAATAAAAAGGTTTGCTCACATAAAGTAAGTAAATCATACATATAAACAGGCCCTTCGAGGTTTGTTTACTACCGGTACTTCCGCTTCAATTGTTCTAAAAACAATTTGAAAACAAAGGAAAAGGTCGGTGGCAAACAAGGATTGAATCCCGCTTTCATCGGCAGGATGTCCTCTATAACCTATGCGGGGCATAAACCGCAACACGATGAAAGGAATTATTGGTAAAAAAATCGGGATGACCAGCATCTTCCAAGAAGATGGCAAGCAAACAGCTTGTACCATCATTGAAGCTGGTCCTTGTACCGTAACTCAAGTGAAAACCCAGGAAACTGATGGTTACACTGCACTTCAACTAGCATTTGGCGACAAAAAAGACAAGCACGCAACTAAAGCCGAGCTTAATCACTACGCAAAAGCCCAAACTTCAGCTAAGAAATTCGTTAAAGAATTCCGTAATTATTCTATAGAAAAGCAACTAGGCGAGACCGTTACTTTAGATATTTTTTCTGAAGGTGACGAAGTTGAAATAGTTGGTACGACTAAGGGTAAAGGTTTCCAAGGTGTTGTAAAGCGTCATGGATTTTCTGGTGTTGGTGAAGCATCACACGGTCAGCACGATCGTCAACGCGCACCAGGATCTATCGGTGGTTCTTCTTACCCAGCACGTGTATTTAAGGGCATGAGAATGGCCGGCCGTATGGGTGGAGACCGTGTTAAAATGAAAGGTCTTAAAGTGGTTAAAATTTTCCCTGAAAAGAATTATATCCTAGTCACTGGTTCAGTACCTGGTCA
>JBIKIS010000015.1:0-21786 GCA_044361485.1 Sediminibacterium sp. | reverse complement strand
AGGTTTTTCCCTCTTAAAGGTCTCTTTAGACATTTTTATCGGTTTTATTTGTGTTTTAAAAAATTTGCCTTTTGGGCTTTATTTATTTCGAATCATTCCTTTCGGAAAAATTGCTTTTTTGGTGTTCTGGTTTTATGCTTGTTGTTATCGGCGCGCTAAATTAAGTAATTTTTTGCGCTTTTAACTATTATTATGCGTTGTAACATAGATTAGAGCCGTTAGTGAGAATCGAACTCACGACCTCTTCCCTACCAAGGAAGTGCTCTACCACTGAGCTACAACGGCTTAGCCTCGTTTAAAGCTTGGTAGCTCCAAACGAACCGTGGAGCGGAAGACGAGGGTCGAACCCGCAACCTATAGCTTGGAAGGCTATCGCTCTACCAATTGAGCTACTTCCGCTTGTATTACAAAGCGTTTGCTGTGTAATCAGTTATTTTAAAGAACTAAGTGGGCAGAGTAGGGTTCGAACCTACGTACTCGTGAGAGAACAGATTTACAGTCTGTCGCCTTTAACCACTCGGCCATCTGCCCTTCAGAAGTATTTGACTTAAAAAAATTAGAGCCGAAGATGGGACTCGAACCCGCGACCTACTGATTACAAATCAGTTGCTCTACCAACTGAGCTACTCCGGCATTATACTTCTATAAAAAAAGAACAACCTCTTTTAAGGGACGGCAAAGGTAATGGAAAACTTTATTCAGCAAAATTTTGGACCATAAATTTTCTAAGAGTTTTTAATTGTTTTTTGAGGTGTTGGGGCTCGTCCGCTCAAATGGAACCAAAAAGCCTGCACAAAATGGCTAAACAAGGCGCCTAAATTAGGGTAAAAAAAGGCCTCCCTAACGGGAGGCCGATACTACTAAAACCAGTATTTTGGCGGGACTGCAGCTATTTTGCAGAATTTGCGCAGCAATTACACAAACATTATGCCGCTAATTTTTCTTTGTGTTTTTTAATTTGTGCCACCATCGCATCAAAAGCGCCATCAAATGCAGCTTCAAAAGTTTTAGCACTATCCTTTACAAAAAAGTCGTGTTTGGGCACGTGTACACATATTTCCACCACTTTGTCTTTGATATGATGGACCACATTGTCGAGTTTTAAAAAGATTTCTATTTTGGTGATGCCGTCATGAAACTGATTGAATTTTTTTGTTTTTTGAGTAACCAATTGGGTTAGTTTTTCGTCGGCAACAAAGTGCACCGTTTGAATGATAACGTTCATACAACAACTTTTTAAATAGTGATTAAAATAATTGAAAAGAACTAATGGTAGTATCCTACAATTTACTATAAATTATACACAAAAAAAAGTTAAATACACGAGCGGTAATGGGCTAGGCTTTCGGGTGCGCTTTTTTAAAAACCTCTTTTAATTTTTCGATGGTGTTATGCGTGTAAACCTGCGTGGCAGCTAGGCTGCTGTGGCCTAGCAGTTCCTTTACTGCGTTAAGGTCTGCGCCATTGTTCATCAAATGCGTTGCAAAACTATGCCTTAAAATATGCGGGCTTTTTTGCTGCAGTGTTGTTACTAAACTTAAATAGTGCTTTACAAAAGTATATACCATACGTGGCTGTAAAGGCTTACCATTTTCATTGGTAAATAAATTATCGATGCCAGGTAATTTTGTAGGACGAACAGCAACGTACTCTTGTAATTGTTGGAGCAGCGCTGGACCCAGCGGAAGCAGTCTTTCTTTGTTGCCCTTACCTACCACTTTTAACTGCTTTAATGAAGGATCAAGTTGCGAAGTTTTTAATTGCACGAGCTCACTTAAACGCATACCCGTACTATAAAATAATTGGAGCACTAATTTTTGAGTATGCCCCTTCCAATTGTCCGGGAACTCGATATGTGCAAACAAAGTTTCCATATCCACTTCGGCAACAAAAGCCGGAAGCCTTTTACGCACTTTAGGGGTAACAATGGTTGCCATGGGACTGGTAACAAGCACACCTGTTTTAAGTTGGTATTTAAAAAAAGATTTGAGGGCCGAAATTTTACGGTTTAAACTTTTAGCCGTTAGCCCCTCTTCTTTCATTTCGGCGAGCCAAGACCTAATGTACATGGCCGTAATAGATTCTAATGGCGGCCCATCAAATTGACTGCTGAGGTAGGCAAAAAACTGGGCAAGATCGTTTTGGTAAGCAATAATGGTATGCTGGGCATAACGCTTCTCGAATTTTAAATGATCGAGAAAAGGTTGCAATATGGCTGCGTAGGCATCAGACATGAACCAAAAGTTTGGGCATAAAAAAAGTAGCCTAAAGTTAAGGTACTTAAGGCTACTTAATATGATTTAGGAAACAAAGAGTAATTACCCTTCGATTTTTCCGCTAGCTATTTGTTGCTTGTAGATTGCTTTTAACACTTGTCCACGACGCACAACAGAAGGCTTTGTGAAAGCTTGACGCTCTCTTAATTGTAAAAGCGTTTTGCTTTTTTCAAACTTCTTTTTGTACTTCTTAAGCGCTTTGTCGATGTTTTCGCAGTCTTTTGAGTCGATAATTAACATACTATGATACCTCCTTAGGTGATTTTTAGGACTGCAAAGATAAGGGATGATTATTAATTAACAAACGGTTCCAAAAAATTATTTTCAAATTAGATGGACTTCCCTTTTAAAGCACCCTTTACCGCTTCGTCCATGGCTCGCTCGGCAAATGGCCTGGTGGTTTCGTTGAGGGCTTCTATTTTGGCTTGAATCAGATTTTTGTCCTCCATTGTGATAGCAAGTTGTAGCGCTTGCAACGCAAGCGCGGTTTGGGTCACTTCATCGGGGGTTAATAAAGATTGGTGTTTAACCATAAACTTTTCGGTAACGGCAAGGAGCTGCTCCCCTTCGGTTCTGGCTTCAACAAGGGCTCTTAGCACCATATCGGCAGCCGCATTTTCGATACTATCTTGTAGCATCTTTTCTACCTGATCGTCTGTTAAATCTAGGGCAGGTTTTACTTCAATTATTTGTTCAACACCACTTCGTAACTCCTTGGCTTTCACTACTAATATACCATCTGCATTCAATAAAAATTGGATATCCACTTTAGGCAGTCCGGCTGGCATACCAGGTATACCCGTAAGGTTAAACTCGGCTAATTTACGGTTGTCTTTAACCAAATCTCGCTCCCCTTGGTACACCGAAATACGCATACTTGACTGACCATCTACGTGTGTGGTATATTGCCTACCCACCTGCGTTGGCACTTTTGAATTACGTGGAACGAGCACTTCCATCAGGCCGCCCATGGTTTCAATTCCGAGGCTTAAAGGCGTTATATCCAGTAGTAAAAAGTCTTTATTATTACCTGCTAGTATATCTGCTTGGACCGCCGCACCTAAGGCAACCACTTCGTCCGGATTGATACTATCATTGACAGGCTTTCCAAAAAAGGAAGCTACCGCCGCCTTTACAGCTGGGATTCGGGTACTACCGCCCACCATCACAATGGAGTCAATTTGACCTGCATTAAGCTTGGCATCTGTTAGCGCATTTTTACAACAATCAATGGTTTTGCTAATGATAGCAGCAATCAATCCCTCAAAAACTGGCCTTGTAATTTGGTATACCTGACCATCTATTGTTGTTTCAAACTGATCCGAACTGCTTAAAGTTTTTTTAGCTTCCTCAGCACTTAATCGTATGGTTTGCAATAATTTAGGATTAGTTTGTAGAACTTTAATGTCAATTGATTTTTGCGCTAACCAATAATCTATAATGGCACGATCAATGTCATCTCCACCTAAGTAAGTATCCCCATTGGTAGATAGTACATCAAACACCCCATCCGTTATTTTAAGGATAGAAATGTCAAAAGTGCCGCCTCCTAAATCGTATACTGCAATGGTTGTTTCGCCTTCTTTTTCAAGTCCTAGGCCATAGGCTAAACTTGCGGCTGTTGGCTCATTTACAATACGGAGTACATCCAGTCCGGCTAATTTACCAGCATCGCGGGTTGCCTGACGCTGGGCATCATTAAAATATGCAGGCACCGTAATTACCGCTTTGGTTACGGGTGTTTTTAAAATATGCTCGGCACGCTTTTTAAGCTCTGCTAGTATAAAAGAAGATAAATCGGTGGGTGAATAAAAGCTGGAGCCTACCTGTACCTTTACAAGCGCATCTGTGTTGTCATCAATGACTTTGTAGGTGAAATAACCAGCACTTTGGCTCACATCTTTATAGCTTTTACCCATTAGGCGCTTGGCACTAAATATGGTATTTGCAGGGTCTGTTTCCAAAAAACGTTTAGCCCCCTGTCCTACTTCTGGATTGCCAAAAACGTCAAAGTGTACCACGCTGGGTACCAAACTAGAGCTATCATGCTCCTTTAAAGCAACGGGTTGCTTGGTTTCGGGATGAATAATGGCCACCAAACTATTGGTGGTACCTAAATCTATTCCTACAATCATTTCAGCCTTTTGAAGGCTACCAGTTGCGATATTAATACCAATCTTTGCCATAAGTAGGCTGCAAAATTACGACTCTACCACCATAGTTCCACTCAAATAATCGTGCAAAGTGGTTCCTAAAAACGGAATAAAAAATGGATCAATGAGAATAAGCCTAGCTAGTGATCTTACAAATATTTGACCAACACTCGCTTTTAGTGTGTTATCTAGCGAGCTTTTTGCTGAAACCACCCTACAACCCGTGAGCCATTTAGCGGGTGTTTTGGCAAATAAGAGTTCAAAAATAAAATAGTAGATAAAGAGTGATCCAAAAAAGAACCATCCAAAATTGAGGTGCATATACCCCCAGTACAATACATGGAAATTCCACCATTTGTATAACAGCACAGCGAGTATCCAAAAAAGAAGCGTATCTATTAAAAAATGTAACACGCGTGTTCCATCTCCAACTTTATTCATACTGCAAAAATAACGGCTTGAACCCGTAATACCCCTACTAACTATTCCTTACTTTTGCAACAAATAAGCACACCCTATGACTTTGATTGAAGAACTACGTTGGAGAGGCATGATTCAGGATATGATGCCGGGTACCGAAGAACTATTGGCTAAAGAAATGGTATCTGGGTATATTGGATTTGACCCTACCTCCGATAGTTTACACATTGGAAGCCTTGTGCCTATTTTACTACTTGTGCATTTGCAAAATGCGGGGCATAAACCCTATGCACTTGTAGGTGGCGCTACCGGCATGGTAGGTGATCCATCAGGTAAAAGTGAAGAGCGCAATTTACTATCAGAAGAAGTATTACTCCACAACCAAGAAGGTGTTCGCAAGCAATTAGAAAGGTTTTTAGACTTTGATTCCTCTAAAAAAAATGCAGCCGTTATGGTGAACAACTATGACTGGTTTAAGGAAATTAATTTCCTTTCTTTTATAAGAGATGCAGGTAAACATATCACGGTCAACTACATGATGGCCAAAGACAGTGTAAAAAAGAGATTAGAAGGTGACACGGGAATGAGCTTCACAGAATTTACCTACCAACTTATTCAGGGTTACGATTTTTACTGGCTATACCAAAACAAAAATTGTAAACTTCAAATGGGCGGCAGTGATCAATGGGGAAACATCACCACTGGTACCGAACTTATTAGACGCAAAACAGGTGGCGAAGCATTTGCATTTACCTGCCCGCTTATCAAAAAAGCTGATGGCGGCAAATTTGGTAAAACAGAAAAAGGAAACATTTGGCTGGATCCTAAAAAAACAAGTCCTTACCAGTTTTATCAGTTTTGGTTAAACGCTTCCGACGAAGATGCAAAAGGTTGGATTAAAATATTTACGCTTTTACCAGTTGCGCAAATAGACGCTTTATTAACAGAACAAGAAGCTGCGCCAAACTTACGATTATTACAAAAGAAATTAGCGGAATGCTTAACCACTTGGGTGCACAGTAGTGCCGATTATGACTTTGCAGTTAAAGCCTCAGAAATACTATTTGGAAACGCCACCACCGAAGTTTTACAAAGCTTAAATGAAAACGAATTATTGCAAGTGATGGAAGGCGTGCCTACTGCAAAAGTGAGCAAAGCTATACTAGCCAATGGTTACGACCTTATAGACCTACTCGTTGAAACCAATATATTCCCGAGTAAAGGAGAAGCTAAAAAAATGTTTGTTGCTGGTGGACTTGGTTTAAATAAAACCAAAATAGCACCAGAAAAAACAAGCGTTAACGATCTGGATCTTTTACAAGGAAAATACTTATTACTGCAAAAAGGAAAGAAAAACTACTACTTGGTAATTGCCGAATAATTCCTAGTTAGCATTATCTATTTATAAAGCACCAAGCACATTCCACATGGCTTCTGCTAATACTGTATTTCCTTTTTCATTCAAATGCACGCGGTCGGTGGTTAAAATTTTAGACTCCTGATTGGTTGAATTGTTGAGGGTATTATAATCCATAAAAACTTTGCGTACATCAACGAGTGGTAAATTGTTTTTGGCACTAAAATCACGTATCCATTTGCTGTACAAATTTAAATCGCCATCTAGTTGATTGCTATTGTCTGTTCTTTCGCCAATTACCCCTGGCGTACACACGACTACTTTAGCACCCGATGCCTGAATTTTTTTAACAAGGGCTTCATAAAAAGGACCAAACTTCCAATAATCGGTACCGGTTCCAGAAGACGCTTTATGCCACACATCATTTACACCAATATAAATAACAACGATATCCGGATTTTTTGCGAGCACATCGTTTTCCATACGTAGGTACAAATCATAGACTTTATTGCCGCCTATTCCAGCGCCTACCAATTCATATTTTTGAGCCTTGCCTGCATTTGCAAGCATCTGCTCCATTATTTTAATATAACCCCCAGGCTTAGCCCCTGCCTCGGTGATTGAGTCACCAAAAAAAACAATCTTTTTCTTTTTGTCATCTCTAAAAGAGAGTAAAAACAAGCAACCAATAAACACAGATAACAGGAGTAATTTTTGCATGGGTTTAAAATTTTGTCCTTTAAATATAAAACATTTGAACAAAGTGAGTGCCATTTAGGAGCATGCTGCCAAATTATAGTCTGATTTTGAGGGTTTTAGCCAAAAACGAGTCTAAAATATTTGGAAAATTTTAAGTTGCACCCTATTTTTGCAGCCCATTCAGAAATGAATGACCGGATTGCCTGATAGTATAATGGTAGTACGACTGTTTTTGGTGCAGTTTGTCTTGGTTCGAATCCAGGTCGGGCAACCAAATTTTAAAATAACTCATTGATTTTCAATGAGTTATTTTTTTTATACCTCCCTAAAAGTAGATTTTCCACCAATTTTTCCACTAAAATGAAGGGAAAGGATACCATTATCTACCATTTATATTATAATATCAATAAGAAACATTTGGACCAGTCAGGTCCCTAGAAAGTGGTCGAAAATGAAATATTTTGGAAATATGGGGTTAAAAGTGTGTTTTGGTGTTTTGAGTTTATATATATAGATGGTTTAGTTCTCCATCATAGGGTCAAAGAACTATCACCCTTCTAATCTCAATGGGGTATCTCCATTAATAGTAGAAAGGGTCAGAAGTTGGGTAGTAACCTGTAAGATTGTGATAATATCTAGACATAACGGGTGAGGTATGACACAAACCCCGATAATACCAAAAAATGATTTGAATATAAATCTGATATGGGTGAATTTAACAACGAACTGGTCAGTAGGAAATTTCAAATTGAGTGAAAATATAACCGAAGGGGAAAGTTGTATCCATTTGTGAAACAATGAAAATTTTGAATAAAACTGAATACTTATACTAAACAACACATATGATAACATTTGAACCACTATTAGGAATTGAAGAATTAAGTAAAGAATTAGGAGTAAACAAATACACCCTATATAAGAAGATTAGAGAGGATAAGTTCCCAAAGGGGACTAAACTGAATGGTAAGAGATACTTTAAACCAACAGAAATAAAAGAACATTATAATCAGATGGGTATAGATGTGGTAGTAATGAAATAAAAAACACCTAACCGAGTTTCGTGATACTATGATTTCTTTGAGGTTGAAATTTCAAATCAAAGTCGTTAAAACATTCCTGACAAATTTTTCCTATATAGACCCTTTTTAACACACACATTTAACACACTATGGAATTAGATAAATTCTTAAATAAAACAGACATTCAACTATACAGAGGTATCCTACATAAAATCTATAAAGACTTTGATAATATGGAACCATCAGTATTAGGTGATTTATTAGATAAGTTAAAAGAACTACATAATGAATTAGATAAAGTAGTTCAACAAAAGAATACTCAACAGATGTATAACACTCCTTATGTCAAAAGATTAGACCTTCTTAAAATCAAAAAAGATAAGGAAGAATTAGAGAAAATGAAGAATAAAGAGAAATTGTATAAGGAGTATGTTAAAACCGATGGTGTATTATTATCAGATATTTACAGAGAAATAAGGGATAATAAGGGAAGGAGTAGTTAGTATACCATATTAAATTTTAGTATTGAACTTCTTCCTATATTTTAGTATATATTTAAAAAACTACCTAACTTTTATCTCTCTCTTTGTAATAGTATACAAATCTAACTTCTTTCCATTAATTTGTGAAATTATATAAGATTTACTAATATTTTCAACCCATACTTTATTATTATCGTATTTATATTGGTCGGAAATTAGAAGAATCATATTACCAAATTGGTCAAAACCTTTATGTTCAGTTTGATTATTATACTTATCAAATTTTTGTGAAAAACTTCCATCAAAATCATTATCCTTATCCCAATTTTTCGAAAGTATTATATTACCACGATTATCTAATGTTTCAATATTTCGTTCTATTTGATAACCATATTCATCATATCTAATCTTTTCTCTTTTATTCTTACTTGAATAAGTATACTTAGTTACTCGAGTCAATTTATTATTCTCATAAAGTTCTTTTTTAATTAATTGACCTGATTCATTGTAAAATGACTTGTCCTCATAAATATTATTATCAACATCGTCACTTATTTCTTTATAAAGTGAAAAATTTTTAAATTCAAATACTCTATTACTAACCTTATTATTAAAGGACGAAGTTTCTTTAATATAAATTATATTTCTAAACGAATCCAAATAGACAAATTTGTCATCACCCAATTGTTCCCATTCACTTTCTCCAAATTTTTCAACCTGATGAAATGTTTTCTCTAAAATATCGTATTTGATACTTAATTTACTTAAATCGATTTTACTTTCAGAATTACTTGAATTGACATTAGTATTAGTCATAAGAATAGATTGAATTTTTGATAAATAATCAATCAACTCTTGTTTTTGTCCAGAAGTAGGTCTATCATCAATTTTTGAATTATCTTCCAACTCTTTTGATTTATATATAATTCTCACTTTTTCATCTAAAATTGATGTATACCTATCATCTTTATAATTATTACTTGAAAACAAATAATCAGGTTTATCTTTAATTCTTTCATATATATTCTTTGAACTCTCAATTAATTCATCATATTGTTTTTGTTCTTCACTCTTACATGATATCAATAAAACAATAATTGACACAAATAGAAATAGATTCTTTTTCATATTAATTTGATTTGTAATACAAGATAGTTACTTTTTCTTTAATATTCCAATTTCCATCCACCAATCTAATACCCATAACCCTAACATTACCTTAAGTTGTGTTTCTTCCTCTATATCATTATTGAAAAGTAGTTCTTTCCCTACCTTCTTTCTATCCTCATTAGTTTGAATAATATCTTTTTTTGTTTTCTCTACTATTCTTTTAGGTATCTGAATATCTTTCCTTTTCTCAGAGAAGGTAATTCTACCATAGTAATATGTATACTTCTTTATAAGGGTTTTTCTGATTATAGTAATCTTTGGTGTAAATAAATTTTCATCAACAATACCCTTAATTTTAATTTTAAGACCTTCTAACTCATCTTCAATTGGTTCTAATTCCTTTCTTAACTTATTTACAATTGTTAGATGTGGTTTTAGTTTATCCATCCTATTCTCAATCATTCTAATTAGTCTTCTTTCTCTACCTAATAACCTTTGATGGTCATTGTCTAAATTCTTAAACTTTGTATACTTCGGTTTTTTACCCATTTCAATATTTTTACTTTTATGAAGGTATAATATTTTGGGTATAAATTACAATCAATTATAACAAATAAATTACAACTACTTGATTATATGAATATTATAGTATTTTTTATACCCTTTTTTTAAAGATAAATTTGGTAGTAACAGAAATTCGTCGTATCTTAGGGTATTGATTGGGAATAATATCCCAACCATCCTATCTAAATACCTTATATAATAGATTAGGACACAGAGATTGAGATTTCGGTAATTAACTCTCAATCCAATTCACCCTTCATTCAGAGAAGTTAGAAGTAAAACAACCTTTAGGTGTGGTATTCACCTATATCAATCCCTTTCGGAATAGATGAACTAATCGGAGTAATAATACTCCTATGTCAGTCGTATGGACATGATGAATAATTAATAAAACCTTCTGGTGTATAGGTTAACCAAACAAACAAAAATGAATAATGAAATAACAGATGTAATGGAAATTCTTTTAGAGGGATTTATTGAACAACCAATTAAACAAATTGGATTTGTTTATAGTAAAGAGAAAGGAGAGGAATTGAAGTTTTTTAGGAATTGGTGTGTAATGGATATTCTAATAATGTTGAAGGATGTTGAGAATGGATTTGAAGGAACATATGACCAATGGTTGAGTTTAAAATATGATGAAAATAATTTACCAATTTTAAAAAGATTAAAGAAAAAATCATGAGTATGAATTATTTAAATGAAAGGAAAAGGTATTACAGAAGTAAATACCCAAAGATTGAAGAAGAATTAGTTTTTATTCTCCATAACAAAGATAAACACATTGAGTTCTTAAAGGAGAAGATTAAAGATTTGGAGATAGAATTACAATTATTAAAATTAAAAAAATAAGTTATGAATAAGAATATAAGTATATATAAGGTTATTATAAGAGAAATCTCAAATCGAGAAGGGAAAGTATTTGAAGAAATATATATTCCTGTTATTTCATTAAAACAATTATCTAAATTTATAGAATTTTCAATTGTAGAAATAGAAGATGGTAATACTAACTTTTCAAATTATAGATTAAAACAATTAAAGTGGTTATCCAGAAAATTGAAACTCTCATTGAAATCAGAAAAGTTTAATCATAAAGGTCGTGTATGTGTAAGTTTAAAAAAATACCCTGTAAGTATATTCAATCTGGTAGATAGAATGTTTCAATTTTCAATCTACGATGTAAGTAAATATTCTGATATTGAATACTTCTTCTGTCACTAATACAACATCGGGAGTTGAAACTTACTCCCATTTATTATATTAATCAAAGTGAAAAGTTAGATATGAGGAATATCTAACCCACCCCGTCTCACAAGGACGGGGATTTTTTATATCAACTCTTTCAACTTTTCCTCATAAACTTTTTTTGTAATCAACTTCTTTATATACAAACCTCTCAATTCAATCAACTTCTCTTCTTTCGTCAACTCTTTTTCTTCATTTTTCTTCTTTGTTCTAAGGAAATCAAACATACCTCCTAATTTCTTATTATCACTCTCTACATATCTACTAGTCATTTCCAACCCAGAATGTCCTAATTGTTTACTCATTGACATTGGGTCAATTCCTCCATGAACACCAATTGATGAGTGTGTTCTTCTTCCCATATGAAAACTTACGATTGAATGTAAGAATACCTTTTCTTCTGTTGAAGTTTCCCCACTCATACTAACTACTTCTACCCTTCTTTTAAATCCTATAATTTTGAATATCTCCTTAATGTGAACATTTCCCTTAGTATTGTATTGTCTCCTAGTTCTTTCATCTTCTTTACAAGGAAGAGGGAACACATATTGGAATGAACTTTTATTCTTCACATATTTCATCCATATATAACTTGATAATTCATTTTCTTGTATCTGAACCTTTGATTTGGTTTTTAACTGAATGGGTGTAAACTTCTTTGTATCAAAATCATAGTTTATCCCTTTTATAGTTACTAAATTACTCCATCGTAACCCAGTTGATATTCCAAATAGGAACATATCTAATAGAACTTCGTAAGTAGTGAAGTTTTGATACTTCCCAGTTGAAATATCACCTATTATTCTCCCATTTTTATCCATTTTAGTTTTTCTCAACTCCTCACTAATAATATAATCTCTTTCTTTCCAATTTTTATAGTGAACTTTTAATTTGGGATTCACCTTACCGGTTTTAGTTAGATAACTAAACTCTCTATATTTGAATAAAGTTGTTACCTCATCTTCGGTTAGTGAATTAACACTTTTATAATTTGTTGGAAGTGTAACCTTATAGGAAGTATCCCCTCCTTTGGTATAGTTATTCTTTTGAGACCATCTAACAAACTGACGGAACTGGGAAATGATTTTAGAGATAGTAACATTACTTAAATTCAACCCAATAAGGTAGTTCTGTAATTTATCATAGAACTCGTCTAATACCTCATAGAAATCCAAAGTATCATTGTAAGTATCCTTAATGAACCTCTTTATATGTTCAAATCTTGATTTAACAGATTTGGAATAAGGAGTTCCTTCTCCATTGGTATCCAATTTATACCTACTTATTGAGTTTGACTTAACATGTTCCAAATACTTATCAATCACATAGGTTACCAAAAATGAGGTAGATTGGGTTGGTAATTTACTATCAAAGAACTTCTCCTTTTCCAACTTCTTAAACTGATTTTTAACCATTTCACACGAAGGTTCAACCCCCTCCGAATTTAGTTTATAGAGTATTTGGTTAATCTGTTCTCTTAACCCCCTTAGAACCTCATTTTTTCTCAAAAATTCCGTGTCTGTACGTTTGATAGGATTATCACTTTTTCCATCCCCAAAATCCGATTTTTTAACCTTTATGGAGGGTGACAAATCAATCTGTTTACTTTTGAATTTATACTTTAAAATCACATAACAATCCTTCGTTGATTTATTTGGTTTAATCACAAAATATAACCTCATTATTACTCCTTTTGGTGAAATTTCCACCAATATAAGGAAAATTTCCACTATTTTAGTGGAAAAATTCCCCTTTTTTATTTTTTAATTTATATAATAATATGATTATCAATATTTTATAAGCATGGATTGGACCCAGGTCGGGCAACCAAATTAAAAAGCCGCAATTTTATTGCGGCTTTTTTTATGCACTAATATTTGTATGATTATTTTTGAATCAGTGGTATACAAGCCGCTAAACTTTCTTTCCAATCTGGCTGATCCACACCAAAATCTTGAATAATGGAACTGCAATCCATGAGTGAATAATGAGGCCTTTTAGCAGGCGTTGGAAATGCTTCTGAACCAATTTTTGCAACCGGGCAATTTGATTGAATCAATTCACCAATTGCTACCGCAAAATCATACCAACTTATTGCACCACTATTACTGTAATGATAGATACCTTTTTGTTTATTGCCTGCTGCTTTTTGGCCAACTATATGCATGATAGCAACCGCTAAATCGGCAGCATAGGTTGGTGCGCCAATTTGATCACCCACCACATTTAAGGAAGGGCGCTCCCCCATTAAACGTATCATGGTTTTTACAAAATTATTGCCAAACCTGCTATACACCCATGAGGTTCTAATAATGATACTTTCTGGATTATTTGTTACCGCTAATTTTTCACCCTCGGCTTTTGACGCCCCATAATAATTGATAGGATCTGTTGTATCAGAAGGCAGGTATGGGCTTGTGCCATTACCATCAAAAACGTAATCGGTAGAAACGGTTATAAATAAAGCCCCCATTGCTTTACAGTACGCTGCTAGTTTTCCAACGGCAACAGCATTAATTTGATGTGCTACTTCTCGATCCGCTTCTGCTTTATCAACGGCAGTGTAGGCTGCACAGTTAATTACAACTGAAGGCTTGTGCGCTGCACAAAAACTATCAATAGAGTTGTTAGACGATAAATCGAGCACGGCTCTATCAGCAAATAAAAAATCGTATACATGCTCAAATGATGGAGCAAGCAACTGAAGTTCCGAACCTAATTGTCCATTTTTTCCTGTAACAACAATGAGCGATTTAGACATGATTAGATGATTTAAGAAAAACTTTTAGGCTGCTTGGTCCACTCCGACTTTGGGAGTGATTTAAAATAAACATATGTTTTTTGAAGACCTTCGGCACGAGAAACGGTTGGCGCCCAATCTAATAGTTCAGAGGCTTTGGTAATATCTGGCTGACGCTGCTTTGGATCATCAATTGGAAGAGGCTTGTAAATTATTTGAACATTTGCATCCGTTAATTTTAGCACTTCTTCTGCAAAATCCTTTAAAGAAATTTCGTGGGGGTTACCAATATTAACTGGCATCGAATAATCACTTAGCAAGAGTCTATAAATACCTTCAATTAAATCACTCACATAACAAAAGCTTCTTGTTTGAGAACCATCCCCAAAAACGGTGAGGTCTTCCCCCCTAAGTGCCTGACCAATAAAAGCTGGCAAAGCCCTGCCATCATTGAGTCGCATGCGTGGACCATAGGTATTAAATATGCGAACAATTCTAGTTTCAACACCATGAAAAGTATGGTAAGCCCTAGTGATAGATTCCATAAAACGCTTGGCTTCATCATATACACCTCTTGGACCAACCGGATTTACATTACCCCAATACGATTCTGGCTGCGGATGCACCAGAGGATCACCATATACTTCACTAGTACTCGCTACAAGTATTCTAGCGCCTTTATCTTTTGCAAGGCCTAAACAATTATGCGTGCCAAGTGCGCCTACTTTTAAGGTTTGAATGGGAATTTTTAAATAATCGATGGGGCTTGCTGGTGATGCAAAATGCAAAATGTAATCGAGCGGCCCATCAATGGTAATATGTTTTGTAATATCATGTAATACAAATGAAAAATTAGGCAAGCCTTTTAAGTGCTCAATGTTTTTTTCGTCGCCGGTAATTAAATTATCCATGGCAATTACATGGGCGCCTTCCGATACAAAGCGGTCACATAAATGCGATCCTAAAAATCCAGCAGCTCCTGTAATTAATACCGTTTTATTTTTCATCATACTATATATTCATTAAATGCGCGCTCTACCAATACTATAATAGGTAAATCCAAGTTCCTTCATTGCTTGTAATTCAAATAAATTTCGTCCATCAAAAATTAATTTTGAAGGAAGCTTTTTTACTATTTCGTCAAAATCAGGTGTTCTAAAAACGCTCCATTCTGTTGCGATTATTAAAGCATCTGCATTTTCAAGTGCTGCGTACTGATTGGGGGCATAATTAATTGTATCACCCACCACCTGCTTTACATGTGATGTAGCTTCCGGATCGAAAGCAGTTATAGTAGCACCTCTTTGCAAAAGAGCGTCAATGATGGTAAGGGCTGGGGCTTCTCTGATATCGTCTGTGTTGGGTTTAAAAGCGAGTCCCCAGAGTGCAAAATGCTTACCAGCTAAACTACCCTTAAAATGATTTTCCATTACATGCACCAAGTGCATTTTTTGTTTTTCATTAACGCGCTCAACTGCGTTCAAAATTTTAAAATCATAATCATGCGACGCCGCAGATTTGATTAATGCCTGCACGTCTTTAGGGAAACAACTGCCTCCATATCCAATCCCAGAAAACAAAAATCTTTTTCCAATTCGATCATCAGAACCAATACCCCTTCTTACCATATCCACATCGGCACCCATCCTTTCACAGAGTTGCGCAATTTCATTCATGAATGAAATTTTAGTTGCTAAAAAAGAATTGGCAGCATATTTTGTCAGTTCGGCACTGGCTTCATCCATATAAATAACCGGATTGCCCTGACGCACAAAGGGCGCAAATAAATCACCCATTAATTTTTTTGCGCGATCAGAACTAGTGCCAATAACAACACGGTCTGGTTTCATAAAATCATCTACGGCAACGCCCTCACGTAAAAACTCAGGATTGCTTACCACATCAAATTCGCCACTATAATTTTTTACAATAGCGGCGTGTACTTTAGCAGCTGTACCAACAGGCACAGTGCTTTTATCTACAATAACAGCATAGCTTTTTAGCAAATGACCCAAGTCATCGGCTACTTTTAAAATGTATTGCAAATCGGCGTGGCCATCGGCACCGGGTGGTGTAGGAAGGGCTAAAAAAATGATGCTAGCGCCTTCTATTCCTTCCTTTAAATTAGTAGTGAATTGCAAACGCCCCTCCTGCAGGTTGCGCAAAAAAAGTTTTTCTAGGCCTGGTTCGTAAATGGTAATTTCTCCACCTGATAAACGTGCTACTTTTGAAGCATCAATATCTACACAGGTTACTTTGTTGCCTGTTTCAGCAAAACAAGTACCTGTTACAAGCCCTACATATCCCGTACCAACAACTGCAATCTTCATAAATTATTTATTGATAAAATTTAAAACGGCCTCTGTAATATAGGTCAACTGTTCCATATCCATTTCGGTATGAATAGGTAATGAAATAACACGGTTCGTTAAATCGTCAGTGATAGGTAATAAAGTGTCCGGCAAATTAAATGAAGCGAACATTTTTTGTTTGTGCCCCGGCACCGGATAATAAATCATAGAAGGAATGCCTTTTTCAGATAAATGCGCAATCAATCCATCCCTATCGCCATCAAATAAAATGGTGTACTGATGAAACACATGCGAACTGTATAAAGCAGTACTAGGCGTTGTAATGATAGTACAATTTTCAAAAGCTTGGTTGTAAAATAATGCAACGTTTGCCCTTGCTTGATTGTAGCGGTCTAAATGTTTTAATTTAATATTTAAAATGGCCGCCTGAATACTATCAAGTCTAGAATTACAACCAACAATGTCGTGGTAGTATCTTTTTTCTTGACCATGGTTGGCTATCGTTTTTAACGTATGTGCAAGTGCGTCATCATTTGTAAATAATGCACCGCCATCACCAAAAGCACCTAAGTTTTTACTCGGATAAAAAGAAGTAGCGCCAATATGCCCCATCGTACCCGTTTTTTTAACGGTCCCATCTTTAAATGTATAAGAGCATCCAATAGCCTGCGCATTGTCTTCAATCACATATAAGTTGTGCTTTTTTGCAATTTGTAAAATCTCTTCCATGGGCGCCGCCTGACCATACAAATGCACTGGAACAATGGCTTTTGTTTTGGGCGTAATGGCTTTTTCTAATGCAGCCGGATCCATGCAAAAAGTTACTGGATCAACTTCTACAAAAACAGGTTTTAACCTGAGTAATGCCACTACTTCGGTGGTAGCGATATAGGTAAAGGATGGTGTGATTACTTCGTCTCCTGGTTCAAGTCCAATAGCCATCATGGCTATTTGTAAGGCATCGGTACCATTAGCACATGGAATCACGTGCTTGACACCCATGTAAGCGGCAAGAGAAGCTGCAAAGTCTTGAACGGCCTTCCCGTTAATATATGCTGCGCTATCAAGTACTGCATGAATGGCAGCATCTACTTCGTCTTTAATTTGAAGGTATTGGGTTTTGGTATCCACCATCTGAATGGGTCTCATGTGCCAGTATTTATAGGGCCAAAATTACTGCAAAAAAGCCTTTGTTTGATGCTTTGTAGCGAACCTTATTCTAGTAGATAAAATGGGTAAATGGGCTTTAATTTGTTTATTTGCAGTATAAACTATCAAATCTTGCTTTTCCTCTACCAAATATTCATTGGACTATACCCTTTAGCCGCCAAAATACTTGGATGGGTCAATCCAAAAGCAAAACTGTGGCATACAGGTAGAAAAGAAATTTTACACCAAATTGCCGACGCTTTAGCCTCTAATACAAAAAGGGTTATTTGGATGCACTGTGCCTCACTTGGTGAATTTGAACAAGGACGTCCGGTTTTAGAAGGATTACAAAAGAATTATCCAAATTACAGTATCCTACTTACCTTTTTTTCACCATCTGGTTATGAGGTTCATAAAAATTATAGCGGGGCGGATTTTGTGTTTTACTTACCCATGGATAACGAAAAAAATGCGCATCAATTTTTAACAATTGTAAACCCTTCCATAGCCATTTTTGTAAAGTATGAGTTTTGGCATTACTATCTTACAGGTTTACAAAAACGACAAATCCCTACTATTTTAATTGCGGGTATTTTTAGAAAAGATCAATTGTTTTTTAAATGGTATGGTGGATTTTATAAAAACCTATTACACTGCTTTAGTGCTATTTTTGTACAAGACCAACGCTCACAATCTTTACTACATTCTATTGGCATTAATAATGAGGTATATCATGGCGGCGACACTAGATTTGACAGGGTTATTGAAATTGCAAACGCCTTTTCTCCTATCGATCCAATTGCACATTTTTGCAACAATAGTTTGGTGCTCGTAGCAGGAAGTACTTGGTTTCAAGATGATGAAACAATTGCGCATTTTGAAAAGACAAACCCGCATATTAAATTTATTATTGCACCACACGATATCACCCATCAAAGACTTCAAAACTGCTTGACACTATATAAAAATGCATTTCTATATTCAGATTATGTACAGGGATTAAACAATTCGACGCAAAACTTTAACACACTTATCATAGACAATGTAGGCATGCTAAGTAAGCTTTATCACTATGCTACTATAACCTTTATTGGTGGCGGATTTGGTGCAGATGGCATACACAATTGTATAGAAGCAGCCGTGCATCATAAGCCCGTATTATTCGGACCCGTCTATGATAAATACATTGAAGCCGTAGGGCTCATCGAAGCTGGTGGAGCGGCTAGTATTAAAGATGCATTAGATTTTGAGTCGGTTGCAAATAGATTATTTAGCAACGAAGACAAAAGAAAAAAAATGGGACAAATTGCTGGTGATTTTGTGCAGGCCCACAAAGGCGCTTCTGCAAAAATTATAAGCTATCTTCAGGAAAAACGTCTTTTAACCAGTTGATCAAAATGTTTGACAGTAGCACTGTCTTCGTTCCAACCAATTTTTAATTTTAATTCACGTTGTATCCAAAATTGAGCCTCTGGATAAATCGCAAAACCGTCAATTGTTTTGATACTTCTTTCGTACATGGTTTCATCCCCTCTAAAAAGTTCTTGCACAAACAAAAAACGATCATTGATACCAATTCCTTTTTTTAATTCTTTGATGGGCTCGTTGTTAAGCAGGGCACCTATTTCCATTTGATTGGCACGGAGTTTTTCGTTTAACACCGGCATCGAATGGATCGACTGCATGAGTTGATGGATCTCATCAAACTCATTTTTCTTAGGCTGCAATGCAAGGGTTGGAATTTCGGTAGATGTATCAAACAACCAACCACTATTCATTTCTGAAATAGCAGGGCCTTTTGATGTATTCATAGGTTCAATTGACTTCTGAATGTCTAGCACGGCAGGGGCATCTATTGAGGTATTTGTAGGGATTTCTATTGCAGAAAAGGGTGAAGCGTCATCTGGGATATCGAGGGGCAGTTTGGCCTGAACCAACTGCTCAGGCTTAGAAGTTCTGGCGCCTCTAGGCATGACCACCGAAACACCCATTTTACTTGATTTTTTGGGCTCTCCCAATGGGTTGTTGGCATTATCCAGTTCAGCTAAAAGCATATGAGCAGCGGCCATTAGCTCTTCGCTACTAGCGCCCTGATCAAAAAGATCTTTTAGTTTATGAATTAACGTACCAACTCTTTCCATTCTATGTAATACATTTGGGGTCTTAAATGGGAATGGTATCCGCTCCTATTTAACGTCTAATCTACAAATTTATTTGATACATGTTTATAGAACCTAACATAACAGGTGACAAAAGGGGCTGGATTGAGGTGATTTGCGGCAGTATGTTTAGCGGAAAAACCGAAGAACTGATCAGAAGGCTGAAGCGTGCTAAAATAGCCAATTTAAAAATTGAAATATATAAGCCCGCACTCGATACCAGATACAACGAATCAGAAGTGGTTAGTCATGACGCCAATAGTATCCCTTCCATTCCTGTAGACCATGCGCAATCTATTTTATTACTCGCTGGCGATGTTGATGTTATTGGTATTGATGAAGCGCAGTTTTTTGATGCAGAAATTACCATGGTTTGTGAGACACTAGCTACAAGGGGTATTCGAGTTATCGTAGCAGGACTCGATATGGATTATTTAGGGAAACCATTTGGTCAAATGCCTAATTTATTAGCCGTTGCAGATTACATTACAAAGCTTCATGCTATTTGTATGAAGTGTGGCAATATAGCACACGTGTCATTTAGAAAAACCGCCAACGAGAGCCAAGTATTGCTCGGAGAAAAAGATACCTACGAACCCCGTTGTAGAAAATGCATGCATGAAAAATAAAAACGCCATACTTGCTTTATTACAAAAAGATTTTCTGCTAGAACTTAGACAGCAGTATACTTTGTATGGTATTGTGCTTTATGTGGTAACAACCATTTTTGTGGTATACTTGTCGATGGGTCAACCAGATGATCAGGTATGGAATGGACTATTTTGGGTGATCCAATTGTTTGTTTGTGTAAACGCTGTCGCCAAAAGTTTTTTACAAGAAGGAAGTGGACGCATGTTATACTTCTACTCCATTACCAGTGCTCAAAATTTCGTACTCGCTAAACTGATTTTTAATCTAGTGCTCATGCTTGCCATGAGTTTATTAAGCCTAGCCGTTTTTACATTATTACTTGGCAATCCGCTCACGCATGCCCTTGTATTTACTGGTATTGTTTGCCTTGGTGGCATGAGCATTAGTTTGGTATTTACTTTTTTAGCAGCCATAGCAGCTAAAGCACAACAAAACGCTGCAATGATGGCTATCATGGGCTTTCCGCTCATTATTCCACAGCTGCTACTACTCATGAAAATTTCAGCAACAGGCTTTTCGTCTGTAATTCAAGGAGGCTTTGTGCAAATGGTTGAAATGCTAGTAGGTCTAGATATTTTAGTAGTTGCACTTGCACTTATTTTATTTCCATTTTTATGGAAAGATTAAGACCGCACCAATGTTTTCATTAAAATCTTAAGTGCCTTACAGTTTGCCCTTTATTAATAAGTTGCTTTAAAGAATCGATGCCAATTTTTAAATGATTTTCTACAAAAGCACTGGTAACTTTTACATCACTCGCTTCTGTTTTTACACCTTCTGGAACCATGGGCTGATCACTCACTAACAAGAGTGCACCTGTAGGAATTTTATTATAAAACCCAACCGTAAAAATAGTAGCCGTTTCCATATCAATTGCGTGGGCCCTAACACGTTGTAAATACTCTTTAAATACATCATCATGTTCCCATACCCTCCTGTTGGTCGTGTACACCGTACCAGTCCAATAATCAACATTGTAATCTCTAATGGTTGTAGATATCGCTTTTTGTAGTGCAAAGGCTGGCATGGCTGGCACTTCTGGCGGGAAGTAATCGTTTGATGTTCCCTCTCCCCTTATAGCAGCAATAGGTAATATTAAATCGCCTAAACTATTTCGTTTTTTTAGCCCACCGCATTTACCTAAAAACAATACGGCTTCAGGCTCGATAGCCGTTAATAAATCCATGACTGTTGCAGCGCCCGGACTTCCCATACCAAAATTAATAATAGTTATGCCATTTGCTGTTGCACACTGCATGGGTCGGTCTTTTCCAATCACTTCCACCCCATTCCAAGAAGCAAATAGATTGATATAATTGCTAAAATTGGTAAGTAAAATATACTTCCCAAAATTTTGAAGCTGCTCTCCGGTATACCTTGGAAGCCAGTTATTTACAATTTCTTCTTTCGTTTTCATAGGTTGTTATTTTAACCCAGTGTGGGTATA